>PAUH01000004.1 GCA_002712645.1 Methanobacteriota archaeon | reverse complement strand
TGAGAACATACTCCGTGTGGGGGGGAGAGGACTCTACCCGGTAGACATCGTGATGTCTTGCGAGGCAGAGGATCTTGAGACATGCGAACCATTCCAGACTCCTTTCGTGACTCTTTCGATAGATCTTGAGACCAGTATAGCAACAAATGAGATCCTCTGCGCCGCCGTTGTCATAGACAGAGCGGGTGAACGTACAGAGCACGTTTACAGGGGCGATGAGAGGACAGAGATCCTTGAGCCGATATGCCAGCTTGTGAGGGAACAAGATCCTGATATTATCACTGGATACAACATAGACAATTTCGATTTACCACGTATCCTAGAAAGAACCGAGGCACTGGCCAAGAAAGATGAGAGATCAGATCTGTTCGGTTGGGGAAGGGTCCCCTTCGATGAGAAATCGAGAAGAATCATCCCGAACAGAGGTCAGAATCGTACTTGGAACATCTCCGGAAGAGTTCCAATGGATGCATGGTGGCAGGTTCGTCAGACCTTGAGACCAGAGCGAGAATCACTTCGCTTTGTAACTGCCTTGATTTGGCCAGAAGACGAGGATAGGAGAAAACTCGATGTCGACTCTAGCCGCATGGATGAAGAATGGGCCTCGAGGCCGGAAGAGGTGATTCGTTACTGCCTCAGAGATACGCACCTGCCGCTCGATATTCTCCAGCATCTCCAATCTGTACAGCAGAAAGAAGCCCTTGCAGCCGTAGCTAGAACCAGTTTCTCAACTGCGGCCACAGAGACCACAAGTCAGTGGATCGACTCACTGGTGATACGATTAGCAGATCGAGAAAACGTCGCAGTACCCACAACCCGCCAGGGGCGAAGAGGCGAACAAATAGCCGGAGGATACGTGCATGAGGTCGAACCTGGACTCAGGTCATGGGTAGCAGTTCTTGATTTCAAATCGATGTATCCGTCGATTATGATATCCAATAACATCTGTTCGACGACCTTGGTGGATAGCACCTTTCACGAGGATATGGAAGATGATTTGGTCTCCCCCTCCACGGGAACAAGATACAGATCGCACAAGAACAGGTCGGGTCTCGTTCCAAGGTTGCTCTCCGACCTTATGACCCAGCGAGATCAATACAAGGCCGAAGCCAGAAAAGCCAGGAACGAGGGCAATGAGCAGGCTGCCTTTCTGAATGAAAGGCTACAGTTCGCAGTCAAGATACTCATGAACTCATTTTATGGCGTCTTCGCAAGTGCATTCTACCGCTTCACCCACAAGGACATCGGTGCAAGCATCACAGAATGGGCGCGTCATAACATCCGATCAATAATATCGGATCTCGGAGACGACGGCTATGAAGTGGTATATTCAGACACCGATTCAATCTTCGTTCGTACGAGGGGGCTCGACAACGCACCAATAGACAAACCAGACGAGTCCGAAGACAGCTTTGCTCTTTGGTCGCAAGCAAGGAGTGAGACAATTAATTTCGGACGTAGGCTGGCAGAGAGATACTCCAAAGAGGGTGCTGAACTTGAATTCGAGACAGCCATGTCCGCATTTTTTTCGCATGGGGCGAAGAAGAGGTACGTTGGAAGAGTTGTATGGCCAAGAGAAGAGATGCTAATCCGGGGTTATGAAGTTAGGAGGACGGATTCATTCAGACTGTTGACCAAGACAATGACCATGCTCTTCGAGCATATCCTGCAAGGAAAACAGGAGTCTGCCGTCGATCGAACGAGAAAGGTCATCGACAGAGTCCGAGGAGGCGATATCGACACTGCCGATCTCGTCATCAGTCGTTCATGCAAGGGAAAATGGAACAAGAGGGAGAGCAAGTGGGATTTCAGCGTGTACAAAAATGAAGATGGCCTTCCATACGTGAGAGCAGCAAAACAGAGGATAGAAAGAGGCCTTGGTTTCACTCCTGGAATGAAAGTCGGCTACGTCGTGTCGAATGCTAAGTCATCACCCATGCAGGTCAGCGCGTGGCTTACTGATGAATTGGGGGAAGAGCCGCCTACGTATGACGCTGATTACTATGCAAAGCGTCTTGCTACAGCGCTTGGCCGTATCACTGAAGCATTCGGGTGGAGTGAGAAAGAATTACTTCAAGGGTCCAGACAACAATCCCTTTTTGATTTCTAGGCCCAAATCATCGCAGGATTCATGTTCAAATGCTTTCTGAAAGAGGTCATGGGAGTTATCTCCAAGGCCACAACGATCGCATTCCTCATAGCGATAGCGTCTCTCAGCGGATGCCTCGCAACGCTAGGGCTCAATGAAGCCCCAACAGTCCAAATGAGCATAGATCCCACTGGTTCTGTGCGAGAGGGTGACACAGTGACATTCAGTGCCGCTGGAAGCTCGGACCCCGATGGAGATTCCCTGACATTCTCATGGTCTTTCGGTGATGGAAACTTGGGCTCCGGCCTGACTACAAGCCACGTCTATACGAGCACGGGCACATATGCGGTCAGACTAACCGTTGCCGATGGCAACTACGAGGCCACAATGAGCAAGAACATCACAGTAATCGACTCTGACGCCAAGAAACCAACCGCCTCAATCGACGTGGAAAAGATGGATGACTGCGATGGCGAGGAACCTCCAAATGGAGATTTCATCCTCATATGGGTCTGCGACGAGAATAAAGATGAGGGAGACAGATCAATCGGATTCACCACCGAAGTACAAATCGACGGCTCTTCTTCAGACGCAGGAGGAATCGATTATATCGACAGGTGGGAGTGGGATCTAGACACTTTGGAAGACTCAGACGGTGATGGCATAAGAGACAATGACGTCGATGCATCTAGTTCAGAGGACAGTGTGGTAACCTTCGAGAGAAGCGGCGGAGCAGTCGAAGTCAAACTCACTGTGGTATCCAGCAACGGACTCACTGATAGCACCAAAATCACAGTCTACATCAATTATCGAGGTGCATGGTCCGACTTCGAAATAGACAGGAGTCTCGGGGATCCCGTTGAGATGATGTGGGACTTTCCGGTCGAGTACGATGATGGTAAAAATCGAATTAGATATCTGAGAGTAAAACTCGATTATCCGCAGGAGGATGACGATCAGCCTATTGGAATAGGAGGGGCAACTACAGCAAATAGGCTTGATTTGTACATGTACAACACAACATCCCAAGACCAGGAAGTCACCAATACTACTGGTATAGAGAATGAAAACAGGGATGCAGGGGAGTGCGGTAGTGACGATTACTGCGTATGGCAAGTCGTATCCGGGTCCACCGTCCGAGGGTTCCAGCCAGGAACCTGGTCCGTTGACTTATCCAACGATGAGAGCCACAACACGCGTATCAATTCACTCATCATAGAGTTGCAGTATCGCTAATCCGGCGTTGATATGCATCTCCCAACCGATACCCACAAACCCATTCTCTGTGAGTGAGGTTCAAATACGGACCCAAAGTGGCCGGCTCACCATAGAGGTGTATAACATGGGCTCACAATGGGAAGATAAGAGCAAGCCACACTTGAATATCGTATTCATTGGTCACGTCGACCATGGAAAGTCAACCACAGTTGGAAGACTACTCCTAGACAGCGGCCACATCGAACAGCACATAATCGATAAGAACGAACAACTGGCTTCCGAGTCAGGCAAGGCCGGATTCGGTCTAGCATACGTCATGGACGGGCTGAAGGAAGAGCGAGAGCGTGGTATTACGATTGACGTAGCTCACAAGGAGTTCTACACGCCCAACTATTACTTCACCGTCATCGATGCTCCCGGACACCGGGATTTCGTGAAGAACATGATCACTGGAACTAGCCAGGCAGATGCTGCTGTACTAGTCGTCGCCGCTAACGACGGAGTTAACGCTCAGACCAAGGAGCACGCATTCCTCGCTCGAGTTCTCGGCGTGACGCAGTTGATAGTCAACATCAACAAGATGGACATCAGTGGTGTAGATTACCAGGAAGCTAAGTACAACGAGGTCAAGACCGAAGTTTCGAACCTCCTCAAGATGGCCGGATTCAAGCCAGACGGCATCAACTTCATCGCAGGCTCATCCCAGATGGGCGAGAACATCTACAACAAGAGTGACAATATGTCATGGTACAACGGCCCAACTCTGTTCGAGGCCATCGATGCGATCACAATGCCACCAAAGCCAACCGACCGCCCACTAAGGCTACCTATCCAAGATGTCTACAAGATTGGCGGAATTGGAACCGTCCCCGTCGGCAAGATCGAGACTGGAGTCCTCAACCCAGGAAAGACAGTCGTGTTCAACCCAAGCCAGAAGTCGGCTGAGGTCAAGAGCATCGAGATGCACCACACCATGGTGGACAAGGCTGAGCCCGGCGACAACGTCGGATTCAACGTCAGAGGCCTCGCTGTAACTGACATCCGCCGTGGAGACATCGCAGGATACCAGGATAACCCCCCCACATACGTTCGACATGACGAGACCTTCCTAGGTAACATCCAGATAATGGACATACCAAAGGCCGTTGGCGTTGGATACACACCAGTCTTCCACGCACACACCGCACAGGTTGCTGTCAGGTTCGTAGAACTCGTCAAGGATCTCAAGACTGGAGAGACTCCAGCATTCTTGAAGTCCGGCGATGCAGCTCTGGTCCGCTTCCAGCCCACCAAGCCAATGGCCCTTGAGCAGCAAGATGCCTTCCCCGAACTTTCTAGATTCGCAATTCGCGACATGGGCAAGACTGTGGCTGCAGGCGTCTGCGCCAAGATCGAGAAGAAAGCGTGATTCGTAGGTTTTGGGGTGTACTCTGGATGCCAGTAGTCACCACAATCAAACTGACTGGAGAAAACCACGAAGACGTGGATACAGTATGCTCCCAAATAAAGAGAATATCTGATGAATCCGGAGTCAAACTGAGAGGCCCAATCCCTCTTCCAACTCGAAGACTCGTTGTACCATGCAGGAAAGCACCTTCAGGCGAAGGATCAGAGACTTACGATCATTGGGAGATGCGGATACACAAGAGACTCCTTGAGCTAGTAACCAATACTGCCAAGGATGAGACTGCATTGAGAAACGTACTGAGAATCCCAATCCCCGACTCAGTCACGATCGAACTCTCACTCAGGAATCTTGCTTGAACAGAATCAAGACCCATCCGGCTAACTCGTTTCAACGATTTTGACCTCTTGACCTTCGTATCGAACGATTAGCTCCATGTGCTCGCTTCCTGAACGTAGATCCAACTCGTTCTCAACAAGCGTAATGGTTTCATCCGCCGCCCATTCCACGGAATCTTCGTCGCCTGCTATGATCAAACAAGGTGAAGGAGCAACGAGAGAAGAATCCTGCAGGGCCGGAAAAAGCGTTGCGTCTAAGGCAGCGATTTGAAAGGTGGGGTAACGACTCTCGTCTTCATTATTGTAGTAAGACATGAACTTCAGCTTGTACCAAACTTCTTCAACTTCAATGACGTAAACACCGTCTTTTGGATTCACGCGATGCACGGCAAGGTCGTAGTCGTACCACTCCAGTCGATCTGCCGTATTGTTCGATGCTTGAGAGGCATCCACGCTCGTGACATCGGCAAGTCCGGCATTTTCTACAAAGAGCCACCTAACATCTTCTGCCAGGAAGATATCGGTTTTTGAGAAGCGCATGGTATGAGCGCTCTCATTACCCAAACCCAGTGTTGCGATGTTAAGATGAGTAAACCGCTCTTCATCGGTAGCATCAACCTCTGTCGTGAACGTCAGCCCATCTGCTCCCAGTCGGGGCCGTACAAGAGCGCCTTCTTCGGAAGGGACGGACTGGCTGGCAAAACCGCAGGCATAGGTCGTGGCATCCACTGTAATCGCGAGTTCAAGAGACGCCCAAAGCAACGACTCCGCGCCATCTTCGAATTCAAGTGTAGCAAGAGCATCATTTACGCCATCAGAAGACGGGGTCGAATACCCTACCGATAGAACGTTATCGGTTCCGAGATCACTCTCATAATTCACCACCAGAGAGATCCAAAAACCGGCTCCTATTAGGACGACAAACACGAACCCACCAAGGAGACGCTTCCGCATGATATGCCACCAGATGTCCTGTCTTCTAAACGCAAGGTTCTGACTAGTAGTTAACATCCCTCTATCCGAGCGAGAGATCCCATCGGATCCCATGCTGGAAGAATAACAGGTTCACTTTCTAAACCAGATGCCATCTTCTGATCTAGCATTTCACGTGGAGCTGCTATTTCGAACATGTAATCATCGAACCAACTATCATTCATTGTGTAGAATCCTTTCTCGCCACTATCTTTCGCACCCCATGAATTCTCCACCCTCCATCTCCGGGGAGAACCATCTACAATATCCACGCCTGTGAAAAGCATCGCATGAGTCATCACCGTCTGTCCATGTTCCAATCTATTCTTTTTGTCCATCCCGAATTCAAACCCGTATAGCGATTGGAGATCATACAGACGNGCATCCCAAAGACCACGCTTCCTATGCATCTGCTTACCCACATCGCAACCCATCCAAACTGGCGTACCTTGCTCAAGCATTTCCATAGTAATCCGCTTCATCTCTTCGATTGGGATATTAAGATACATCACNGGNGGGCCNCCNTCGACATTCTGAAGCCTGTCCACAGTGTATGTTTTGTACATCTCATTCCTAGGATCGTGAACAAGACAGACAAAATCATCCCAGTTGATGTCTACGAATTCTGAAACGAATTCGCTCGGCGTCATTGCCCCCCTTCGGTGAAAATCTCCATCTTTGTCCCTCCATTGCCAATCAAATGACTCCGGNGGCGTACCAAGATGCATGCATAGNAGCCTCCATACATCAGCAATACGGTCTTCTTTCCTGGACCTAACTTCACTGNGNGATAAACCGTCAGAGATCATCTTCCTCAATTCAGNTGCAGAAGATCTTAGNAAATCCCTCAGACTNGAGTTCATCCATCTCGTCGCACTACTAGATGTCGATTCCGGATATACCGACTTGGGAACAAGGCCATGCTTTCGAATTAGGTTCATGGCCATNTTCCACTGGCCNCCATCCCCGATGGGGTCACTGAGNAGGAAATGCACTGTGCGGTCCTCNACAGGTTCCTTTCCAAGATCNATNATTGACTCAAGGAAGCAATTTGATCGTTCGAATTTATCCCAGAAATGGATATGAGCTTGNCTGAATTCAAATTCCTTGATATTCATCTTCTTCATCGCTCCNGGTCTAAACAGATTNAATGCAGCGAAAAGCCAACATCTCCCACTAGATTTCTGATTAGTTACAGACCAATCATCGAGCTTGATNCTGAAACTAGAATCCATGGTTTGAACTAGATCACGATCAAGAGCCACNTCTATCAGATGCCCATTTGATACAGCATTCTGTACGATTTTAGCAGTAGGGTCNTCTGAGAAATCCTTCCTCAGCTTTTCAATCATGATGTCTGTCACTGAGCCATTGCCGGGCATGCTATGAANAGTCCAGCANGAGGCCTTTGGTCATTGCCTGAATTACACATCTGCCAATTCAGCNAGTCCAATNGAGATTAGAGTCTCACTCATAGTCGTGGAACAAAGATGAANNTCACCTTCAATAATACGAATTTCATTTCCATCTTCATCGATTATCGGATCATCANTATCTTCGATTATCCGTATCCTGANCAAATCTGGCTTGACATCNTGGGGGGCTGGATTCGAGGGCGCTTCTGGATATCCGTCGTCGATCGTCCTAATCCTATCTTCCTCATCNATTTCAGGATCATTCCATTCAACTTCCTTCTCAGCGGTAGGCTCTGGTAGAGGAGCCAANCCATCTAATTCCTTTTCATNCTCAAACCGATTCAACTCAGGAACTCCGATTGCCTCTTCTCCANTAGTCTCCTCGANCCCCATCAGAACATCCCAAGATGTCTGATTGCGGAATCGACCGACGCCTCTTGACACNTCTGAGTGGAAAGCTCGCTCTTTCGGATCCATTCTAGACCAATCAATNGAANTCCCATTGCCGCGAGATCCTCCTTCTTCCAGTAGCGAGCCAATGACTGCATGNCTGGTNAGNGCGTTTAGACGCAGATTTGCAAGATTCCTAATCTGCGTTCTGATATTCGCCATTCTTCGTATCCCTGTTGACAGTCTGGCACTCCCCACACCCTCTCTTCGCATCCTNTCGGCTTCCTGCTCAAGATGGATAACCAGGTGGACCGCACGATCCCAGAAGTCAGGAAATGGAAGAGNTACTGGGACTCTCTTCCCTCTTTGTTGCCGGGCAACTTCGAAAATAGCCTTCTCTATCCGGTCGAGCTCACTCGCTGAGAGAGTATCATGCTCATCCGTATCCACGCAACTTCCCCGACTCCACGTTCTGCAAACGCTCCTTGAACCATTCCTCTGACCNCCCTCCTGAAACNGNCNCGATTCCGTTGAACTCAAGTGGGGTAGCGNCCTCCTGATGGTGCAGGTGTACCCGAGTGGTCAAAGGGGGCGGGCTCAAGATCCGCTGCATAGTGCTTCGCAGGTTCGAATCCTGCCGCCTGCACCACATCATCCCAATTAAGAGATATTTCCAAAGTACAAATCATTCAAAATGCGATTTATCTCCTGCCCGTAATATCGCCTTCTAAGTTAACGAGACCAGAGGACAGTTAAATCAACGAAGTCCTACATACCCACTATGAACGCCCAGAGGACGTCTAGCTATCTCCTCATCTCACTAATGCTGATAAGCTTGCACTCACCACTGATACAAGCTGAGTGGGATAGCGAAAAAGAAGCAGAAGAATCCGACTCATTATTCCCTCGACATACTCCAATTATCGATTCTTTGTCAGAAAATTTGCAATGGTCATTCGCAAGACTGCAGGCACCATTGGAGGATAATGGCTATTCTGGGGTGCCAAGTGAGTGGGTCATAGTCACAGATCAAATTACCAAGATCTCTGAACAAATGAAACACGGCAAGATGGCCCAAGACAGATTCTTGGACAATGTTTACACAATTCCAGGATCTTCAATAACTTTTGAAACTCTTGATTTCTTGCAGGAAACTGGGGAAATAGAGCTTTTTGCCCCCAGTCAAGATAGTTTACAACCCACTCCAATGACCATTCCNGATGATCCATTGATTGCCGATCAATGGCATCTAATCAATACTGGACAAGACGGCAATAGTGTGGGTGTAGACCTGAACGTTACTGGGGCATGGGACAGGTACAACGGCTCTGGCGTAATGATACGAATAGTGGACGATGGCCTTGATATTCTACATGAAGATCTACAGCCTAATTTTGACGCATCCACTTCATACGATTATTGTGATAACGATGAGGACCCGAGCCCGGTAGCGTCCAGTGACAACCATGGAACTGCAGTTGCCGGCGTCGCAGCGGGTATGGGGGACAATGGGATCGGAATAGCAGGCGTGGCCTGGGGCGCTAGCCACAACCACGCCAGATTCCTTTGCGGAGGCGCTGCGGTCCCCGCGCTATCGGACTTCAACCAAGACATTGACATCTATCATAATTCATGGGGCTACGGCGGTGCTGGTTTCGCGGGTCTGGGGCCTAGTAGTGCAGCCATGTTGGAATCAGGCGTATACGATGGGAGGTCCTCTCTGGGAAGTATTTTCACATTCTCAGCAGGAAACGAGTATACCTCGGATGAAAACGTGAATCAGAANGGATTCCAGAAGTCAAGATACACNATNGCGATNGGAGCGATAACNTACAGCGGAGTACAATCTTGGTATTCGAGNATAGGCGCACCGGTTCTGGTGGTGGGNCCNTCGAATGGCGGTTCNTTGGGGATAACAACNGCTGATAGGACNGGCTCTGTNGGATANAGCTCCACGAATTACACCGATNNCTTCGGGGGTACGTCGTCATCGGGCCCCAAGGTGGCNGGNCTNGCNGGNCTCATACTCGAGGCCGAGCCCACACTCACTTGGCGGGANATGCAAGCAATATTGGTNCATTCNTCCACTCCAAANGATCTCAANCATGAGAATTGGAGNGTCAATGGAGCAGGATTGCCAGTGAGNCACTACTACGGGTTCGGGATGGTNGATGCGACTGCNGCNGTAAATCTAGCAGAAAATTGGACTCNTCTTAGGCCCNGAGGTGAANATCTCCACNCNNNTATACACTCCATCGGTGAANATACCNCCCTCNGGNACACCACTTTCTTTCAGTCACACNGTGACTGACTTNCTNAACATNGAGAGTGTNGANCTATTCATGGANGTNGACCATCANAATCCTGAAGATCTGATAATCACNCTCACNTCCCCGAGNGGATATACNTCNATTCTCGCTGATACGAATCCAGCTGAATATGGCAATATGCGCTATCACGANATGGTNAGCATGCACCACTATGGCGAACTCACCGCGGGAACATGGACTGTGAATGTGCTANANGTCAACTCCACCGGTTCCACNGGAACTGTGAATGATTGGCAACTCGTTTTCCATGGAACAGAGGCAGANGCCGACGGAGATGGGTGGACGAATGAAGAGGAGAATCTATGCGGTTCCATGGTAAATGATCCAAACTCAACTCCAGACGANGTAGATGGGGATGGAACNTGTGATGCAATGGACGACGATATCGANGGAGATGGGTGGTCAAATGTCTCAGAAATGGCTTGTGGGACCGATGCCTACGANCCNCTCAGNCTGCCNTCGGCAGATACCGACTCCGATGGNCTCTGTGACAGCGTAGATATCGATGACGATAACGATGGANTTGANGACAANATGGATGCNTTCCCCTTGGANGGGCAGGCTTGGCAGGATACAGATGGAGATGGTTTAGCCGACGAGACCTACAAGCTAGTGTGTTGCACTTACTTGCTTGACGAATTCGAAGACGTTCAGTTGAATTCCACATTCTCCTGGGACCTAGGCTCGTCTCCCTCCTGGAGTCTGGATAACTCCACATCCAGTAGCGGGAATGCCTCACTTAGATCTGGCATTATATCCGACAATGAGGCCTCATCGATCTCGCTGACGCTGTTTACTGAGAGTGCAAACGGATCCTTTGCATACAAGGTAGACTCCGAAAGTAGCTATGATTTCCTGATATTCTCGGTAGACGGGGCACAAGTAGAGTCATGGTCCGGTGATACCGGCTGGTCAAACTATTCATTCCCCCTTAGCGCAGGCACACACACCCTACAATGGACCTACAGTAAAGACCAATCCGTGTCAAATGGACAAGACGCAGCGTGGATAGACAACCTCGATTTGCCAAACGGCCTCTTCATGACGAATCCAGAAGTAACAGATTACGGAACACACCGCGACCATGATGATGACGGAGATGGAGTCGACGACATATCAGACGCATTCCCTCTCGATGGATCAGAGACCGCTGATTTTGATGGTGATGGGATAGGAGATAACGGCGATTTAGACGATGACGGAGATGGATGGTTCGATATCATGGAGACCCAATGCGGCTTCGACCCATTGAATTCCACTTCAATGCCTAGCGACAATGACGAGGATGGATTGTGCGACTCAATCGATCCAGACGACGACAATGACGGATATGCAGATCAAATTGACGAATTCCCCCTTGATGCTGGTGAGTGGGTGGATACTGATTCCGATGGAATAGGAGACAATGCAGATGAGGACGACGACGATGACGGCGTGCTAGACGAGGACGACGCCTTCCCCACGAATAATGCGGAATGGAACGATCTCGACGGAGACGGCCTCGGCTCCAACGCCGACACCGACGACGATGGTGACGGCGTGCTAGACGAGGACGACGCCTTCCCCATGAACGCCACCGAATGGGTCGACTTCGACGGCGATGGGNTNGGGNAACAACGCNGACACCGACGACGACTCAGACGGCGTGCTAGACGANGACGACGCCTTCCCCCTAGACTCGACGGAGACCCTCGACACTGATGCAGATGGCTTGGGTAACAACGCCGACACCGACGACGACTCAGACGGCGTGCTAGACGAGGACGACGCATTNCCACTNAGCCCAGCAGAATCTGTAGATACCGATGGAGATGGACTAGGTAACAATGCAGACATGGACGACGACTCAGACGGCGTGCTTGACGAGATGGATGCATTTCCTCTCAACGCCACAGAGCAATACGACTTCGANGGNGACGGAATTGGAGATAACTCCGATAACGACGATGATGCCGATGAAGTTCTAGACGAGGACGACTTATTCCCGCTGGACATCAGTGAGTGGGCCGACTTCGACGGNGATGGGGTTGGCGACAACGCCGACACCGACGACGACGGCGACGGTGTTGAGGACACAGCAGATAATTGCCCAGANACGCTTGTCACAATGAGTCAGACAGATACAGCGGGTTGCTCGGCTGAACAGAGGGATACAGATGATGACGGATCGAACGACTTCCTCGACGANGACGACGANGGCGACGGATGGACGGATTTAGACGAAAGCGTATGCGGAACAGACCCCCTACTGATATCAGACAAGCCAATAGANAGCGACGCAGATCTAATCTGCGATATTCTGGATGAAGATGATGACAACGATGGCATTTCGGATNTGCTAGATTCCTTCCCACTGGATCCGTCCGAGAGCGTTGATACGGATGGCGACTTCATCGGGGACAATTCCGATACTGACGACGACAATGACGGAGTGCTTGATGCGAATGATGCATATCCTCTTGATGNNACGAGGACGTATGACGAGAGGGTTCTGATAGGGGCTGCAGCCATAGGAGCAGCACTAANNGCAGCTCTGGGCGTTGCGTCCGTCTTGGGTGTCAGGAAAAGAAAGATCAGGCCGGATAATACNNATATTCAGATGATGCTNCAGGCACTTGAGAAATAGAATATGGGGCCATAAAATGGCGAAGATAAGGACAACNCCTGAAGAATTTCAGGTGGATGAGTTTTTTTCTGAAGATCAATTAATTTTCAGAGAAGATACAGCACTTCCCTATCGAATATTCAAATTGACGAAGACTGGATGGGAGACTCAGGCCCTCATGTCGAATATATCGAAGAAACATGGGATACCTGTCGACGCATGGAGCTTTTCAGGACTCAAGGATAGGCGTTCAAAGACGACTCAACTAGTTTCTTTACCTTCCAGATATTCACCAAAACATCGTATTTCAGGAAAGGATTGGACACTCGAACCTCATGGGACTTTCGACCGCCATCTAAAATCGGGCGATCACAGCGGAAATAGATTCTCGATAGTAGTCAGAGANATACGGCATAGGGAGACACAGTTGCTCCCGAGTCGAGTCNAGCAGATTTCCAAGATAGGGNTGCCCAATTGGTTCGACTCGCAGAGATTCGGCTCGGCAGCNATCGGAAAATTNCCCGGTGATCTTCTCATGAANGGAGACTTGGTAGGGGCNATGAAACTTCACTTGACAGAACCCCAACCATCAGATCGATCAAGCCGACGCAGGGACAGGAAGTATCTGAAGTCAATTTGGCCAGATATCGATAGGGTCAAGATCGATTCTATTGACCATCAGCCCTTCAGACGAATCATAGACGGCTGGAAGTCATCATCCCAGAAAAAATCCCTTTATGACTCATCATTGTCCGCATATCTCGCAATGCCNAGGAGGCTACGAGGTCTTTGGATATCAGCATGGCAATCGTANATCTGGAACGACGTCCTTAGGAGNGCTCTCCTTGAAAATATNGAGAACCACCTGTTACGGCCAGTGGACATAGGAGTGGGGGGNCCACTCCTCTACCCCGAAGCTCCACCTGGGAGGCGTGGATACGCCAAGAGATCTNTAGTAGAGTCTCTTGCAAAACGTCTGAAGGAGATTCCAGAGTCTATTAGGATGCCAGTCCCGTCTATGGTAAAAGAGTCGAAGACTGATGATCCAATGATATCGAGAATACATTCGAATCCACCTCATCCCGATATCGACTTCGACCTTCTAAAGATCAAAATGGCTGATTTTAGTCGTGAAACAGTCCTAAACCCTGGTGAAATTCTTTGCACAGAGCCCGTTATTGACGATATGCATGGTTCCCCGAAACATAAGAGATGGACTTGTAAAATTTCATTCACCCTGCCACCAGGGTCATATGCCACTAACGTAATACGGAGATTATTCGATTGAAAAGTCATTTCACCAATATTCTTCAATCACCCAAGAAGCAATTCCAGCATTTCGATAACCCCCAGAGGCCCTTCCTTCTGAGTAACACTACCAGCAGCATCGCGTACCTCGGCTATCGTCCCATTAACAGCCACAGAGTAGCCCGTTAAATTGAACATTGAAACATCATTCAACGCGTCTCCACAAGACAAAACCCTAGACGGGTCAATCCCTCTTCTAGATAGCTGAATCTCCAATGCCGATCTCTTATTCACGCCTCTTTCAGTAACATGTATAGCAAAACCAGTCCCAACGACCCTAAGATCTGACCATTCAGAGTCGGCAAGAAGGGCCCGCATACGATTCACATCATAAGGCCCTGAAACACACCACTCAGTCTCCCTCCACCTATTCGACTCAATTCCTGCTGGGTCAATTTCCCCCATCTTGCTTGCCAACCACTCAATCGCATCCCTGCATCTCTTGCCATTTGCCATTGGCTCTATGCCTCTTTTCCGTGGCCCATCCCAAAGAATCCCCCCATTCTCCGCTACAATGAACCCAGACAAGCCAAGAGCCTGGTGAACAGGGGTCAGATTCGGCAGGGTTCTTCCCGACGCGAGAGACACAGAAACACCATTTTTTTCGATTTCCTTGATCAAACCAATCAATCCCTCAGGCATGCCTGATCGATCCATCAGAGTCCCATCAACATCAAACACAATCATGTCAATATCTGTGAGATTTGGAATTTCTATGCTACCCTTCATGCGTCTCGTATGTATGTCCCCAGTAGACCGCAGTTTGAAGTTATACATGCCTCCACACATCTACATGGGTACAGACAAATTCACCCTGGATGCGTCTGATATCCTTCCTCTCAAATCTCCCATGGATTTCAGAGATGTGCGCGATATGTCGCTAATGAGGATGAATCTTCAAGATGACGAAAGCATCGACGAGTCAGAATTACTGGCTGATGGAATTATTGAATTTGAATGGGGACTACGAGGCATAGATTGTCCAGACTGTGCGATGAAGGCTACTACGGTCCTGAAGAGAATGCCAGGGGTGACTGAAGCCAGGGTATCAGCTACCGAGGGACGAGTCAGAGTCGCCATGGACATTTCCGTGGGGCGAACTTCGAAGGCATGCACCGTCCTTTCTGGACTCGGACATACCCCTGATATCGAGTGGGAAGAGGTTATCGGCGTCACGCCCTCTATCGTTGCGACGACTCTTGGAATAGACAAACATCAGCTGAGAAATAGAATCTTGGAAGTGCCTGGAATTCTAGATGTCCGTTTTGAAGATGCTATAATCGAAATAATCAGGGTCCCAATCAAAGATCTCAGAATAAGAAATTATGCAGGATACAGACTTAACAAGATACTGGGAGGGAGATTGAGAACAAGACCCTCAACCACCATACGTCTACGAGATGACCAGAAACAACTCATAGCCGCAATCATGACTATTCCGTCTCTACTTGCAGTAACGCTCCTGTCAACTTCTGAGATACCAAGCATAATTCCTGCGTCACTGACTATTCTGACAGTGATGTTCGCCGGACAGCCTATGTTCAAAACAGCAATAATGAGCCTTTTCAACATGGTTTTAGGCTTCCAATTTCTAACTTCTATGGCGGTTATAGGAGCCTTACTCCTCACAGAATGGGAAGAAGCGATAATTGTCACAGGACTTGTAGCCCTTGCAGCATATATTGAGGAGAGAACCTTATTCGAAGCAAGGAAAGCCATGCAAGGAGGACTTGACCGTCTTCCAAAATCAGCCCGCGTGATTACAGAATCCGAAGGGCATTCGCATTCGGAGGGCACAGGGGCCCATGGAAGTGGCAAGACTCCGATTGAGGATGTTGTGCCTGGAGACATCGTAGAAGTGAGATCAGGTGAAATAATTCCAGTTGATGGTATGGTGATTGAAGGAAATGGTTTGGTTAACCGCTCCCCTTTGACCGGAGAACCAATACCCGTATCGGTAGCAGAGGGAGGCTACGTAGAAGCAGGGCTGAATTTAGTCCGAGGACCAATCTCAATTCGTACAGTCGAGGTAGGAAGAAAAACACGACTTTACTCGTTGATTGAGATGGTTAGGAAATACCGAGAAACTCCAACTTCAACTCAATCCATAATCGAGCGCTTCACCGCTGTNTGGGTGCCCTTNGTACTTGCNTNCTCANTTGCGTATGGNCTGTATTCCGGCGACATGGTCGCAACCCTCATTCTTTGGGTNGTTTCTTGTCCNTGCGCTCTTTTGCTCGCTGCACCCGTGCCTCATGCAACCGCNCTGTCCGCTGCCTCNGCTGCCGGAGTAGTGGCACGCGGAGGAGATGTCATTGAGAACATAGCAAGTGCGAATCTAGCTTTCTTGGATAAAACTGGAACGTTGACCTCCGGCCAGCCCACTCTCGAGCAGATNTACACAATAAGGGGAATAGACCAAGAATTCGCACTTTCGGTTGCAGNTGCTCTTGAGATGAAAAGCAATCACNCCTATGCANACGCAGTGATCGATGAAGCAGANAAACGTACGATAGANCCCTCAAAAATCGTATCAATCAGTGATGGAGAGGCCGGCGTCAGAGGAATCATNGATGGTTCCGATGCCGCGTTNGGGTCCCCTAGTTGGATCAAATCATCCGGTTTCAAAATCAATCAAAGACTAGAAAAAATTCAGAAAACCACATCATCAGAAGGCCTCGGTAGCAGTTTNTTGGCTTTCGAAGGCCGCACGATCGCACTATTCACATTTAGGAATGACGATCTGAGAGCCGGTGCCGATACNCTCGTGTCATCGCTTATGGCCAATGGGGTAGAAGTGCAGATTCTTTCNGGNGATCAGCAACTTGCAGTTGAGAGGTTCGGGCAATCGCTAGGAATTCCAAGCTCAAGATGNAGAGGCGATGTGGACCCAGAAGGAAAAGCGCTCTTTGTAGAGCAGATGACCGCTGCGAGGCCTACTTTGATGGCTGGTGATGGTTTCAATGACTCNGGTGCCCTTGCAACTGCCACAGTGGGGATAGCAATGGGGTCCGGCGATCANATAAATTTGGATGCTGCAGACGTACTCATACCTGGTCAAGATCCAATGATAATAGCCAAACTAGTNGATATTTCAAAGCGTACCAGGAAGAGAGTATCATACAATATCGCAATCTCAATGGGAGTCACACTGTTACTCGTAATGACGACATTACTAGGTCTGAATTCTAGTATCGCCATNGGAATAGCTCTTCACGAGGCCTCCGTGTTTATCGTAATACTGAACGGGATGCTCGTGAAGGACTCAGGNGACTCGCCATATATTGTCGTTAGAAACGTNGTAGGACACTTATTCAGAGACTCCAAGGAAGCATTCACTACTGCAATAGGCAGCAGGATGNTCCCTGCGACCACTTCATGAACAAGAACAGGGAGCGAGTTACGTGGACGGACGACCGGAGATCGAATCAAAAGTTGCACCACCTGTGGCAAGATGCGCCCATTGTCAGGGAATGCTCCCGCTTGGTTTGGGGGAGAAGACTTGCGTTCTCTGCGGTGCAGTGTGCCGAGTAACGCATGAGCGCACGATCATAGATTTACGAGAGGAGAAGATACCGTGTCCGAAGTGTTCTACGCTGGTCGTAGCCGGTACTGAAGAGAGACCTGTTGACTTGATTTGCGGGTCNTGTCAAGGACCGTTCAGAATAATCCCCAAGGTAGTCAAGGTCGAGATTGGATGNCCATCTTGCGACAGAATGCTAAGACTCCGTCCAAGGCCTGGCTCTAGGAAAATATCTTGTCCAGCATGCGAAAGCGAATTCTCTGTGACATTCTAACTTCTTCAGGGACTTTGAAGTCTGAAGACTCTCGCGAACTGCTCCCGGACGTGGTCGTATGGANGACTCTGATATCTCGAGTAATGCCANCGACACACTCTCTAAGATGCGNAGAGAACGAATCAACTGGATCAATGGAAATCGAGCAATATCGATCAACTCCGAGACTCTTGACTCAGCTACCGATTCAATGAAGGCCGAGCTGAATAAGGCGCTTTCAGACACAACTGCCCGTATGGAGAATATCCGCCAAGTAATAGCGGAAGCACAAAACGAACGTATCGAGCAAGACCTTCGCAGGATAAGCGAAGACATGGTGGAGATGAATGAGGAGCAGATATCCGAATTCGAAANCCGNGCNCTACGAGCAGAAGAANGACANCAGAGNNTGGACATGGAGTCAAGGCTNGCNCACGANGAAAGGCGNATCCGNGANCGNCTNGATGTCGATAGAAGACGCAGATCNGATCNNTTAGCACTCAGAACAAGAGAACGCATATCNNCCGATATCGAGGTTGAATACGAAGAGAGNCTCGATGCANTGAGAAANAGAATTGAGATGGAGCACGAANTGGAGNTGGAAAGATTGGAAAGANGACTTGAGAATGAACTCTCCAANGCTCTTTCNAANTCCATAAGAATAAGGNTGGACGCAAAGAGAATCGAGCTACANGCTGAGATGGCGGAGCGNCTTAGATCGTATAGGATAAAGCGNGAGGCGGAGATTACGAATCGNATAGAAGAGCAAAGNGCNAAGATNGANGCTGAGAANAAAGAGGCAATATCAANCCGTNTAAGCTCCATNGAAGCNGCTGCAACATCTGAAATCGATGGAGANCTNGAGGCATGGTTTACTGCTGAAAATGAGGCTATGAAGAAGATAGCCACCATGAGGAGGAGAGAGACNCTTCTCTCTGCTTGGGCGGANCTTGAAAGAAGACTNGAAATCAATCGANCACAGAGGNTTTCCGANCTCAAGAACCGNCTCCGTTCGTTNGCCGATCAAGNCATCGAAGCTCCAGANNTCGACTCAATTGANAGGGAGCTGTTGAAAGAGTGGGATCGCATAGTCGAATNAGCCGCCTCGTCAATAGTCGATNGCTAACCNCTNNTCTGAGTGCGTATNATCTCAAGNCTNGAACTAACTTCTTTGGCGAGATTCCAGTATGCAAGACTTCCAGGATGNCTTTCAATCGGNCTCTTNGANAGAGCAACCGGNGCNCCCTCCAGNGGNGCCTCAGCCACTGCAANACTTCTCGGAATGTGNGTTTCTAGGATNCTNCCGCCAAAGTGACGTTTCGCTGCATCNGCNACCGTACGCCCGAGATTAGAACCNCCTTGGACCATNGTCATGGTTATNCCAAGAAGACGCAGNTTCGGNTTGACCGCAGTTTGAACCNTATTCAGNGTGTCNAGNAGCTGACCCATGCTTTCCAATGCATAGAACTCTGCTTGTATGGGGATNAGTAACCAATCTGCAGCCGTCAGCGCATTGANNGTCAGCAANCCTAGGGAAGCAGGNGTGTCTATGACTATNAGATCATAATCATCCATNGCACTCTCCAGNGCAATCCTNAGACGNTGCTCTCTCCCGATTCTCATTGCTAATTCTATNTCTATCCCTGAAAGNTCCAAATCCGCAGGGAGCAGAGAAAGACGATCAACGCGATGACCTTTCGGAGGCCCTCTAGATCGATCTGGATTCTGACGCTTCCAGGCTCTCTTCATACATTTTGTCAATTCATGCGGCGCCAAGATATACGGGGCAGGATCAATTCTGGATCCATCTATAACCGCTTCAAACAGATTATTCATGGTGGGCCCAAGAGATCGCTTTTCAACTCCAAAGGTCGTTGCCACGTTGCCCCGGGGGTCAAGATCCACAATCAGAACTTTGTTCGGCAATATTCCCATCTCAGAGGAACCTGCTGCAAGCGCAGCGCCAAGATTAGTTACCGTAGTGGTCTTACCACATCCACCTTTGTGATTCACTACAGCGATGACGACAGCACGCCCCATGCAACTGTCTGGGAGCCGACGATGGATGGTACTTGCTCATTGCACAACGGGAACTGGAACTTCTGAAATCACCTTTCGAACAATGTGTTCGCCAGTGATGCCTCTAATCTTCGACTCAGGCTTCAAGACAATTCTGTGACTCACAACATCAAGCGCTACACGCTTAACATCATCAGGTATCACGTAGTCTCTACCATCAATTGCAGCGCTTGCCCGCGCTGTCTTGAACAGAGATTGACTCGCCCTGGGAGATGCGCCAGTCACGACACGGTGGTCTTCACGAGTCCTCTGAACAAGTTCTACAATGTACGTCAATATGGCTGCATCGACGTGGACTGTCTCCAGCGCCTTTTGCATGGCGACAACCTTCTTCGGGCTTGTAATCTGTTGAACGTCATGATCGTCCTTCCCTCTGAGCTTTCTGCGCTGTAATATCGACTTCTCTTCTTGCCTGTCTGGGTATCCCATTGACATCTTCATCAAGAATCGGTCCATCTGAGCCTCAGGAAGGGGATATGTCCCCTCCTGTTCTATCGGGTTCTGGGTGGCTATCGTGATGAATGGTGCTGGAAGCTTGTGAGTGATCCCCTCTATCGTGACTTGCTTCTCTTCCATGGCCTCAAGCAGCGCCGCCTGAGTTTTCGGCGGGGCTCTGTTAATTTCATCTGCTAGAAGCACATTGGTGAACAATGGACCCGGTCGAAGCTTGAATTCACCCGCTTGCTGATCGTACATGTATGTCCCCATGATGTCCGCGGGAAGAAGATCGGGTGTGAATTGAACACGCTTGAATTTACACCCCAGGGCTGTAGCATATGTGTTGGCCATCAATGTCTTTGCAAGCCCGGGGAAATCCTCTAGGAGCATATTTCCATTGGATAAGATCCCTACAGCGATCTTTCGAAGGTTCTCTTCCTTCCCGATTATGACTTTGGCTACCTCGCCCATCAGGTTGTTGGAGATCATTGAGACAGTTTGAATGAGTTCTCTCGAACTCGGGTCGCTTGCAGCCATCGCCATGGTGAACTCGACCCGAATTCTTTCGATTGCGCATTAAAGGGTTGGGGGGCCATGGGAGCAACTTGATTCAACGTCCCCAGAAATGATTCTCGCGCCGATGAATTTCCAGCAACTCACCAAGAATCTCGCTTTCTATGGCATTGAGGCTCATTTTCCTAAGACGCTTAGCATGTGACTCCGGCACATCCACCAGAAGAACATCCTCCTCCTCAATCTGGCGTCCGACGACTACGCCATCGATAGCAACCGCGACCTCATCCCCTTGTTTCGCTTCCTTCATACTGTCCTCACCGCTGCGAATGGATTTGATCTGACCAACGGAAGAACCGTCTTTGAGGAGACGCTGGCCTATGTGTATGCGTCCCCCAAGCACACGGACCCCAACAACTGCCGGTTTACTCACTCTGAAGGTATGGTCGGGAAGGAGGAGAACTCTTCCCGGATAGACAATCTTCTCTCGTGATTCCTCTTCTAATTCTGCGGTTCTGCTCTCTACCCAACGTTCCCGCTCATCTAGGATGTGATAGATGATGTCAGAGCATATCACCTTCAGACCACTGTCCGAGGAGTCGATTTCATTCTGTGCATCGGATAAGACGCTCGTCGAGAAACCAAGTATGAGTCTGTGAAGCGGGTCCGACGCTGTCTCAGCACCTCTGATGTCCCGCCTCCCGACCTTTCCGATCGAAGCAGATCGTATTGGCACATCTATCTCCTTGAGTTCCATCGCCAGAGCTTCAAGACCACCAACAGTATCCGCTTTAATGCAAACGCCTTCTTCCTCCAAGTCGATGCTTAATCTGGATTCCTCCGATGCGAGTGCCAGGGCCTTTTTCTGCTCAGCAGCATTCCTCACCACTCGTAATGTCGTTCCTGCAAGGACGCCGTCCAGATCAGGAGCTGACAGCTTGAGGCCAGATGCTGCACTTGCAGATTCCGTGTCATTCCAACGATCACCGGCATCTCTCATTTCTGCCATGCCTCTAGGTTTGAAGAGCCCTCGGACCGTTGTAGTCACCCCTCCTTCGGAAGTAACTAGGACAATCTCGTCCCCCTTTGCGATCGATCCGCGATGCAGGATAACATCCAGAGTCTTACCGAGTCCACGCTCCTCTTTCATCTCAAGGACGGTGCCTTCTCCTGCACCCTCTATGTCGGTGAGTTGCTCGGCGAGATACCTCTCCGCTAGTCCGATGACAACAGCGAGAAGATCCTGTATGCCTTCTCCCTCCTTTGCAGATACAGGGACCAACGCTATCTCCTTCGTGAAGTCCTTGATCCGATCATATCTGTCTAGATTGAAGCCGTGCTCCCCGAATCCGCCAACGAGATTCCAAAAGGACTGGTCGAAGTAACCCATTGTATCCTTCGTCTGATTCCTCATCGCCAGAGCCATGGGGCGACCACCCTCGCTCTTCCATCCGTGTATGCGATCTACCTTGTTCCCAGCAACTACGAACGGCGTCTTCGCCTTCTTTAGGATCCTTATGCTCTCTATCGTCTGTGGCCTAAGCCCCTCTTTCAGATCGACCACTAGAATGGCTATATCGGCGAGTGAGCCGCCCCTGTTCCTGAGTGTGGAGAAGGAATGATGTCCAGGCGTGTCTATGAACAGAAGTCCGGGTGAATCAAACGACTTCCCTCCGAGAAGAGGGCCGCATAACTCATTCAGAAGATCTGAAGGAACCTCGGTTGCTCCTATGTGCTGGGTAATTCCCCCAGCTTCCCTATCCATCACAGAAGCTTGACGCTGGGATCCGAGCGAGCGTATGTGGTCTAAGAGGCTCGTCTTACCATGGTCAACATGGCCAAGAACCGCGACGATGGGTTGTCTTCGTTCCAACATAACACCATCTCATGTTATTTCCTCTGCTAGATAGGATGATTACTCGTAGATATGCCTCTCCGCGTCTCGAGTCCAGTCCACAAGACCATCTGGGAACCAAAGACCAAGCTCGAACTTGGCAGTATCTTCACCATCGGAGCCGTGAATCACATTATGCCCGATGTCCATGGCGAGATCTCCTCTAATTGTACCTGGGGCGGCTACACGGCCGTCCGTCGGACCGATGATGTTCCTAGCGACGCTGATAGCATCGACACCGGTCCATGCCATTGCCACTACCGGTCCGGATGTGATGAATTCGATAAGCCCGCCATAGAATGGCCGTTCTTTGTGTACAGCATAGTGTGTCTCTGCAAGCTCCATGCTGGGAACGAGCTGTCTTAGCCCAACGAGTCGCAGTCCCTTGGTCTCGAACCTTCCGATTATATCGGCAACTAGGCCCCTCTGAACACCATCAGGCTTGATCATGATGAAGGTTGTCTGCATGTCTCCCATACTCTTACCGACCCTACATCCCTATTTCAACGCAAAGCATGCATGCCCTGAAAGGGACAACACATCCCATGCTCCTTCAGTACACAAGTTGCACTTCAGAAGCAGCGCTAAGCTCGATAACGCCGGGAGGGCCACTCCACTTGATCTTGTCATCGGGAACGATTAGGGCACCGTCACCCTCACTGTGACCGAGGGTTGCCTTGACGGAGGCGAAAGAGCAGTAGAGCGTCGCATTCTCGGTAATTACGCCCATCATATCAGAGACTGCGGTAGAGCCTGACCCCATCTCCTCGTTCAAATCCTCGATGTATCCTGGGTCCAATAGCCTAGTTCCCGCGGCAGCGAAGAACACGCTGACTTCGTGCCCCTCAGCGATTGCTCTGGCAGCGCATGCGATGCCTACGATCGTCTTGATGGTGTCATTCTTCGGCTCTGATACGAACTTCACGAAATAATTCCTGCTCATGACTCGATGGCCTGAAAGACAGTATTTGAATAATCCACTTCAGCGCTTCAATGGAGGGATTATCTCTGATGGAGGTATTCTGTTGGCTCCAAATTGATTTATTGAGTCTTGACTGGGGTAACCGACGCAGATACCGCAGAGGAGTGAGTAATTCTTGCTGATTTCAAACTCCTCCCGTACTGCATCTTCCCAAACTGCAACAGCCCCTTGTGGACAGGTTCCGAGACCCTTGGAATGAGCTGATAGGATGAGATTCTGCATGAAGAGGCCTGCGTCAGAGGCTGCGAACTTCCCGAGACTCTTGTGGGTGAACAAGAATAGCTCCACGGGAGCGCCAAAGAATTCGTAATTCCTCGCCCAGAATCCATCTCTGGCCTCCTTGTCCTCCCTCTCGATACCCATGTGAGCGTACAGATCCTTGCCGATTTTCTTAGACCTCGGAAGCAAATCCTTGTGATACTTCTTCACAACCAACCAATTGCTCGTTGGAAAGCCATAGCGTCTGAAAATCGAGCCAATCTTCCTGAGAATTCCACTACCACGAAAATCCTTGACAGCATCCCAACGCCTGAGAAACTCTTCCGAGAGACGATCTCTCACCTCTCCGGTGGCTATGGCCACTACAAACGGACGCGTATTGCTCCAACTGGGTGCAGTTAACCCGTCTTGGATTATTTGTTGGATCATTTCCATGGGCACGGGATCTGGGAGAAAATCCCGAGTAGACCTCCTGGAGGCCAGAAATGTGCTGAAGTCGTCCATCGTACCCACCTCTTGTGTCTAACGAGTTGTGATGTCGATTAATCAAGTTGGTCTTGAGCAATGTCGCCCTTGATAATCTAAATATCAAAATAGCAAATAAGCACAATCAAAATGTCGTTCAGTACTACGTTCATGGAGATAATCAAATCACCAATTATCGCAACCAAGGAAAATACAGCCGTTCAATAAGACCCCCTCTGCGGTAACGGCTCATGAAGAAACACTTGCTAGCCATACTCATTACTGCCAGTCTACTTGTCTCGCCAGTGGTGGCGGCAGATGAGAATATGGACATACCTGCCAATGCTCAGAACACCGGATCTCATGACATTCTCGTAGAGGCTCTAACTCAGGCGGGGTTAGTCTCTGCCCTGCAGCAAGAGGGCCCCTACACGGTGTTCGCACCCACCGATGCTGCGTTCGCCGATGCAGGGATTGATCTCTCTACGTTCGACACTGATGAGGAGAACTCAACCTTGAGCGATATCCTGCTCTACCACGTAGTTCTCGGATCAGTAAATGCTTCGGATGTCACAGACGGAATGACAGCACAGGCGCTTAATGGAGACGACCTAACTTTCTCCGTTACAGACGGTGCTGTGAAGGTAAACAACGCCAACGTGACCGCCTCAGACGTTATGGCATCCAACGGTGTCATCCACGTTATTGACAAGGTGCTCATGCCACCCGCAGGGATCACTGAAGCAGATGGAGACATATGTTACAACACCCATACTCACACAGTATCAGCCGGGGCATCGTTTGAGGAATGTACGTCATACGCCTACTACGTTGATGCCAACTTTGGTGAAACGTCGTTCACTGGGTGCTACAATATGTTCACTCACGTACCCGACGCATCTGTAACCCAAGAGGAGTGCGAGGCATATGTCTGGACTCCCGCCATGGACATCACAATGACCGCACAGGCTACGACCATCCACACCGCGCTGGTCGCTGCTCTAGCTCAGGCAGACCTAGTTGCCACTTTACAGGGCGAGGGCCCATTCACAGTATTCGCGCCGACCGATGACGCATTCGCCGAAGCCGGAATTGACCTGGCCGCTCTCGATACGGCCGAGGGCAAGGCCACGCTGACGGATATCTTGCTGTATCACGTAGTCCCAGGAGCAGTACCAGCATCGGCGGTCACAGACGGGATGACGGCCACTGCCGTCAATGAGGACGACCTCTCATTCTCGGTAGCCGAGGGAGTGATGGTAAACAATGCCAACGTCGTACTCGCCGACGTCCCCGCATCCAACGGAGTCATCCACGTGATCGATAAGGTGCTCATGCCGCCAGCAGACGAGCCAGCGGTTCCTGAGGGCTGTGATTACGTAGTAGGAATCGACGAGACTGGATTTGCTTTCGACAATGCAGATTTGACTGTAGCAGTCGGCGAAACAGTATGTTGGATTTGGAATGACGAGTCTATGGCTCACAATGTTGCACAGATTGACTCTGAAGGCGATACTTCTCGGATGATGGGGGGCGACTACAGCGGACAGGCTGAGACCACCGTCGACTATCGAATCACCTTCGATGAAGATGGCACGTTCCACTACATTTGCGAACCCCACGTCTCGATGGATATGGTAGGTGTCGTGACTGTTGGAACAGGCGTAGCCCCGCCACCGCCCTCAGCAGAGCCAGACTCCGAAAGCGTACCAGGATTCCTCGGAATCACGGTTCTTGTCGCTATGCTCGGGGCAGCATTGGTAGCCGGTCGGAGAAATCTCTGATACCAACCGCCTCAAGGTATTGATTGAGTAATCAGGATTCAGGAGCAGAATCCTGAATCGCCTCGATCGATACCTTGAGCGCCTCGGGGCTTTCCACCGCTATTACTCCCCTTATGTTCTGAGAGGCTGTAAGGTCCTTGGTCGGCTCTGCCAACTTGATCCTAGTTCCCGATATCGTCAATCGTTGGCCTGAAGCTAATTCAGGAGCCTCGCCGGGGAGCCATATCCCCAGGCCTCCAAGTTCGGAATGGTGAACAATAGCAAGTAACCCTCCTTCGCCTTCGACCACTCTGACGACACTCAGGGCCTCCCCGTCAGGCACTAGGTCATTCGATGCCCTCCATTCTCTCCAAGTTTCTTCAATCGGCACTAATTGTGCGTCCACCGCCTCATCCACTTCCCCAGTTACGGTTTCAACCCTCTCCTCGGCTACGCCTTCGACTCGATTCAACCCGTCTAACAGCCTTCGGAGAGACCGACGCTCATCGTCCTCATCCCCGACTGCTGCCACGTTTACGAGAGTCAGTAGGTTTCGTATCCTGTCGACTTCTGACTCGATTTCAGCCTCTATGGCACATTCGAGTGCTTCATCGAAAATCTCGAGGGCAAGCCAGGGTCTATCGATCCCCATCAACGATCTAGCGAGAACCACCAGGGGTTCAATGGCAGAACCCTCATCTTCATCGATTATTCTTGCAGCCTCTGATATATTGGAATCAGCGCCATCACCATCGCCCGAAAGATGCCTCGATATCCCAGCGGCTATGAGGTGTCTGAGGTTGGAATTACCACTTCTCAGTGACTGGGCAGATGCCCCATCGAAGAGTGAAGCCGCTCTTTCTGGCTCGTCTGCCGCAATCGCCATGAGCCCAAGATGATGCATTATCCTTGATTCAGCACTTGCATCAACAGCAAGACTGGCTTGGCTAAGAGCGCGTGCTAGATGCAAACTCGAGGCCTCGTTACGACCCAGAGAACCCGCAAGAAGCCCTAGGACGGACTCCAGCCTAGATA
>PAUH01000003.1 GCA_002712645.1 Methanobacteriota archaeon | reverse complement strand
CCGGGATCCCTTCTAGCAGGCACCCGAGCTCTCCCTCGCCTTCGAGAGCTCCGAATCCATCGCCTGCACCGTTATAGCTGTCGCACATCCAAAACTCCTGTACGGCCTCCATAGTATCCGATACTGAATACTCAATCCAGTCACTATCTCCACCCATCTCCCAAGTCATACCGCCGTACATGTCCACGAACTGAAGATCATCATTGTTGCCGCTATGGCACATTGGCTCACGATCATCACTATAATCACACCAAATACCTCCGTCTATGATTTCAATTTCGTAGATCATGCCACTATCAGAGAAGCCCGACTCGTATTCGATTTCATACGAGACCCCTTCAGGGAATGACATACCCATGGTCGCGCCTGATGAGCAGTCAATGGCATCGCCCATGTTGTAGCACGAGTCGCCGAACATCCCGTTCTCACCGCTCGCCTCGAAGTAAGGTTCGATATCGCTCTCGCTAAATACGACAGAGAACTCGACCCAGTCTCCTTCTGAGATTCCTGATGGAAGCGGATCATAGAGGCTTGTCACCGTACTCGTCGCGGAATACATGACCACGCCGCCTACATGATTGAAGTCTATGTGGGTGTAGTCCTGCTCGACGGTGTAGTCGTAGTTGTATGTGCCCCATAGGTCTCCTTCACGGTCCCAGTAGAACGAGATGTCGATTCCTGCTTCTGACTCTCCGCTGTCATCAGCGACTGTACTCTCGAGAAGGTCCAGGAGGTCAGCAGAAGTGAGGTGGAGATCACTCATATCGGTCATTGCTGTGAAGAACTCCTCGAAAGAGAGTATTCCGTCCCAATCTCCGTCACCCCAATCCATCATGTCGTCGAAAGTTACGGTGTCTCCGTCGCCGTCCTCCTCGTCCGAGTCCCCGAAAGACTCGTCAGAGCCGTCCCCGCAGTCTTCCCATCCGTCCATGACGGACCAGGCGGGAACGAGCTCGCCGTCGTCGCAGACCATCAAGGGCTCTACGTGGACGGAGATGGGGGTCGCCGTCCTGTCCAGGGTGTAGTCTATCTCGGGTATTGACACCATCTCGCTCGTGAGGTATGAGAAGGTCATGCTCATGACGGACTCCCCGTCGTCCATCTCCATCTCGTAGGAGTGGAAGCTGCCGTCTCCATGGAGGCGTATCCACATCGTCATGTCGCCGGTATCGTCCACGGTCTGCATGACCATGGTCTGAATTCCGGAATCGTCCTGCGTTATCGACACGCTCGAGCCCTCAGGCATCATGTCGTCCATCGGGAGCTCGNTATCCCCGCACGCTTCATCTATGTCGAAATTGATCTCGAGCCACGAATCGAAGCCGTCGAACTCATACTCATCGAGNTTTTGATCATCGTTCTCGTCAGCGTCGGAAAAGATGGGGCTCACGTTATCGATTATGCAATCAGCCATCTCACNGGAGAACGATGGTTCCTCGTAGAGCACTGTCTCGATTTCACCCATCTCCACGAAACCGTCTTGGTTACGATCGAACCAATCGAAATCACTCTCGTCATCGTCTTCTTCTCNATCTTCTCCATCTCCACATTCCTCGTCGTTTGATGCGCAATCCTCGTCGTCATCACGCTCANGGTCGTCGTGGTCATCTCCATCAGGCAACATGCCGGCCATGAGCAAGTCTTCCATGCCCATCATACCCGTCATGCCAAACGAGGCGGCTCTCACNACCTCCTCCAGATCGGGGGACATGTCCCTGCTGATCGAGCTNGTTGTGCCGGATTCTCCGACCTCNGAGGCCATTGGGCCCCCGATGCTTGTTGTTACCATGATGTCAGTGCCGCTCCACACCATCTCGCTNTCGATGCTGATCATGTCCATGTACGATATCATGGACCTGTTGTACATTGACTGTGACTCNAGGTCAACCATAATCACAGACAGCATCTCGATTGACACGCTCATCCCCGAATCGGGGTCGNAACCGCTCATCGACATGCTGTATTCGACTCCTGAGACCCCGCTGTCCGAATCAAGCAGGTAGCTCGAGGGATCGGCTGCCATGGCATCCCCCATAGCGGCCATGAATCTGGCCTCGTTCTCTAGGAAAAGACACANGTCNTCTGAGCCGGATGTGGCATCCGGGTCGTAGTTCGAGGCGTTCTCGTCCGAGCAACCGATTGCATCGGCGATGTCCTCCAAACCCTCGATACACCCGGCCATGGAAGAGACGATCATCAAGAAAGCAGTCGACAGAGCAGTCACGCTACGCATGNCCCCTCCTTTTTTACCAACCAATTAAAATCATGGCCGACATTCATCATNATTTGCCAAAAACGNATNATTTAGTGGTGCAGAGGACAGGATTCGAACCTGCGAAGCACTACGCACTGGGACCTCATCCCAGCCCCTTTGACCACTCGGGTACCTCTGCTCGGAGTGGATGGGGGCCCAACTTCGTATATCACGATGGCGAATCAGGCATCCACGATCCGAATCCAGTCGCCGGTTTCCACGAGCCCTGGTTCGACCACCCTCGCAACCCATCTCGACCAGCCCTCTTCCTCGTCATGATCTATCCTCGCGAACCTCTTTCCCACGAATGACTTGCCTATTTTGCTGCAGGGCGCGCAAGGCTCACTCAGCTCGAGCAGGGCATCGCCCGCCTGCAGGCGCATCCCAGCCTTCAGCGTCGTCCACGGTATACCCTCCACAGTCAGATTCTCCCCTGTGGAACCGATTTCTATCGGATGCCCTTCACTCTGGAGGGCAAGAATATTCTCAACCGCGAAAATACTGACTGCCCTATCAAGATCCCCTGCCTTCTTGTTACTTCGGAACCAATTGTAGTCTCCCGCGATACCAACTTCTTCCACCATGGCGCGGTCAACAGGATGCTTGGGCACACCGCCGTCAGGGCTAACATTGATTGACACAACAGTCCCGCTCATACGATTTCCCGCGGCTCGAGCTCAATAATGAGATTGCCTATCAGCAAGGCACCCGCGCCGATGAACAGCCATGTCGAGGGGTCCCCCTCCAACCCAAGTATCAAACTCACCACGGCAGCCCACACGGGCTCAAACGCGTAGACCAATGCAGCGCGAACGGGGCTTATCTCCTTCTGGTATCGCATCAAAGCAGCCAGTGCTACAAACGAACCGAAGAAACCGCAAAGAGCGAGTGGAATGACATAATCCGTACTCCGCATCAACTCGACAGTGTCTGAAAACCACCCGCCTCCCCCATACCCCAATGGGTCGAGCATCAGGATGCCAAACGCCAACACCATGACTGTCACCATCATCGTACCTGTGGACTGAATGGGGTCAACTAACCTAGTTACCCTGTCAGTGACTATGATGTGCATTGCGAATAGGAATCCACTGACCACTGTGAGCCACTCGCCGACCCCGAATTCGACTCTCGGAGGACCTGAGATCCACCCCGCACCGAAGGTCGCTAGCAACACTCCGAAGATCATGAACGATGTCACCCGCTGCCTTCCAAGGGCGACGCCCATTACGGCTGTGAAAACGACGTATAGGCTGGTGAGGAAAGCCGAGACGGCAGGGGTCACATCTGTCAAACCAACCATCTGAATCAGAAACCCGAGAATGAGAATAAGGCCTAGAGAGAAACCGCCTTTCCAGACTTCCGGATCACTGAACCCAGATCTCGATGCTTTTAGTATGACAAGCGTACTAATCGTCCCAATAAGGAACCGAAACGCCACGAAATGCATCGCGACCCATCGACTGTCAACATCTGGCAGAACCACTTCGGCCGATGTCAGTGCCTGCTTCATCCAGATGAACGTCATACCCCAGATGAAAGCGACGCAGAAGAGAATCCCCGTGGCTCGATATCGCGCTCTCATCGACCATGCGACGTGGGAGCACCTGATATACCGCGCTGGCCATAACAGTAGAGACGCTCAAGAACAATACCCTCTTCCCAAGAGCATGGTGAATGTGGCCGCCCCCCTCATGGGCGGGGCCTATGATACGCTCGTCAGCGCCTTCGGCACAGACGTCGCATGGGTACTGGGACACTTGGCAATTCTGGCTGTGATCACAGCATTAATTTCAGTGATGCGAAACTGGTCCAGAATATCTGAAGGAGCACAACTTACCAGGGGCCACGCACTTGATGCTGTAGCGATTGTTTTATTCACGGCGATTCAGACTCAGTACTTTTCCTCCACCCTCGCATGGCCCCTTTCGCAAGCCGTTCTAATAGCCGNATCAAGCACCTTATCCCTGCGCTGGTGCATCAACGTGCTGAACTGAAACCATCCCAATGGTCAAAACGGCCCGCTCTGGCATACCCCCATGGCTGCCTTCGGCGATCACCCTCCTCTGCCGGAATCGTTGGAGACAATACTGTCCGATGAAACCACCTCAACCGTGTTCCTGAAGGCAGATTGCCCNCCTCGTGCTAAGAGGGGGCATATCAGCGAACTACGTCTAGATATCATCGATGATAATCCATGGACTAAGACAGAGGTGAGCGACCTCTCGAGCGAGCTAGCAACTGTTGTGGACCAACATCCAGATCGCTCTGATTGCTTCGTAGAGATAGAAAGAGAAGGCTGCCGGATCCTCCAGATCGGAGACCTCAGAGTCACATGTGCATGGCCACCATTCTCAGATGCATGGGAGATTACAGTAGTGCGTCCCGTTGCATATCTTTCTCTTTCAGACTACGAGATTGAGCCAGAATTGAGGAGAAGACTGTCAGACCATCATAGAGGCGTATTTGTTGTCGGTAAACCCGGCTCTGGAAAGACCACGTTCGCCCAGGCCATAGCAGCCTATCTCGATGACGAGGTTGGAGCTATGGTGAAGACCATGGAGGCTCCAAGAGACCTCCAGTTGCCAGATAGAATAACTCAATACGCACCGCTAGAGGGCGATCTCGAGAAAACTGCAGAAGTGATATTCCTCGTTCGTCCCGACTTCGTTATATTCGATGAAGTTAGACGAGCCAGAGACTTTGAGATATTCGGAGATGTCAGGNTGGCTGGTGTGGGNCTCCTAGGAGTGACACATGCAAATAGCGCGCTTGAAGCAATACAAAGGCTAGTGGGCAAAGTTGAGCTTGGACTCATATCGCAAGTCCTCGACACAGTCATACACATCGAGAAGGGAAAGGTGCATGAGATATTGGAGCTAAAGATGGTCGTCAGGGCTCCCACGGGGATGGAATCAGATCTATCGCGCCCNGTTATCGAGATACGTCGATTCCCAAGCGGNGAACTCACNCATGAGATGTTTGCGTTTGGGAGCGAAATCGCAGTTGTGCCCGTCGGCGGGGAAGATGGGCGAGGCAGCCCGGCCATGATAATGGCTGGAGATGAACTCAAACGGCAGGTCATACGTCAAACTGGAATATCCGTCGCCTTTGCGAAATTCATGACCGACGCATCCGCAGAAATCTACGTCGACGAGTCAGCTGTTGGAGCAGTNGTCGGTCCAGGCGGCCAAAACATCAGACGACTTGAGCAGCAACTCGGAGTCAAATTAGATGTCAAGTCAGTTCGTGAACTCCCCAGAAACCAAAGAAAGAGACTCAATTCAAAACAAGACGACAGTCACGATTTGAGCGAGTGGAAGTCTCGTTCAGGGCGAGAGTGGCAAGGNGGCGANCAAGGCGGAGGCCGTAGAGGCAAGCGAAGAAAAGGCCGGGGAAACCGCCGTTAGACTCTCGCAGGGTTATTGAATGCAGGAATCTGTGCAGGTAACGTGACCGAGTCAGGCCCAGCAGCCCCAGTACGCATCGTCAAAGACCAGACGAAGATTACGAATGGCACAGAGGTNCAAGAGAAGATGATAGCGGCAGCGAGGGTATTTTCAGACATTCTTCGACCTACTTTTGGCCCACGAGGCCTCGATAAGATGCTGTACAAAACAGATGGTAGNATGGCCGTTACAAACGATGGNGCNAGAATNGTATCAGAGCTTTTGGTCAAGCANCCAGCNGCGAGAATGATGGTTTCAATGGGNAAGACACAGGAAGAAATGAGCGGNGATGGCGTAACGGCAACGATGCTCATCTGTGGAGCACTTCTCGAAGAGGCGGCACGACTGCTATCACGAGGCCTACACCCGCTCACAGTAGTAGATGGATACCGCAAATCGCTTGCGATATCTTCCTCTGTTGTGAATGCAAGATCACGAGATATCACCGAAGCAGACCTCTCCAAGATAGCAACCACATCCATGACTGGGAAAAGTGTAGATGCAGCGCATTTTGCACCAATACTGTCTGAAGCCTTTCGCATCTTACGACCAAATGTCCCCGAAGTATCAACAGAGAATTTTGGAATGCACAAAACAGGACAGGGAAGCCAACGAGATTCAAAACTCGTCCAAGGACTTGTTCTGAGGCGACGAGTCCCTTCGGAGAATGCTCCAAACAACTTGAAAGAAGTGCAAGTGGCAGTGATTAGAGGGGATTTGAAAATCCGGAAAATGACTCGCGTAGCAGAGATAAAAATCATCGATGCCGATCAACTTGACTCCTTTATCGCTGCAGAGCAGAATAGAAAAGAGAAAATTATCCGATCCATATCTCACAGTGGCGCAAAGCTTGTTTTATGCGGAGGAGAAGTCGATAGAGACATCCTGCATAGCCTTACCAATTCTGGAATTTTAGTCATATCCGAACTCGACTCATCTGAAATAGAACAGGCAGCCCTTGTAACCAATGCCGGGGTAATCGATGGAGTAATCGACATCGATTCAGAAATTCTCGGTAATTGCGGCTCAGTTGAATGGGTCCGTAAACCAGCATCTGATCAGGTGGAAGACATCATCACAATCGATGCATGCCCATTTGCAAAACTTGTCACGATAACTGTAAGTGGGACCTCAGACATCGCATCAGAGGAGACCATTCGCTGCTTGCATGACGCCATACGATCGATCTCGGCCTGTGAGACGGATCCCCGTGTCGTGGTCGGTGCGGGCTCAATACATGCAAGAATCGCGCATGGAGTCAGATCTGCCAGTTTGAATGAACCCGGGAGAGAACGCTTAGCGATGGATGCCTTTGCCCGTGCAATGGAATGCATCCCCTTCGCTCTAGCATCCAATGCAGGCGCGGAGGGCCTCGATACCGTTCTTGAGATCAGGACGAAGTCAAGAGATGAGGTAGAGCGAGAATATGGGGTAACCGAACAGGGAGAGGTGAAGGAAATAGAAGATGTCCTGCACCCTTCTTCAGCGATTCTTTCTAGCATAGAGACCGCTCTTGAGACCGCTGTGGGCATGCTTAGAATAGACCAAGTTGTGAGCGCTCGAGGTGATTGATTCTTCCCTAATGGTCATTGACCTGTTCGCCCGGGAATCAACATGACGAATCGCAGAGCCCTCATCAGCGTCTACCACAAAGAAGGGATAGTCGAATTCGCCCAGAATTTAGCAGATCTGGGTTGGAAGCTTCTTTCCACTGGAGGCACAGCCCGTTTGATGAGGGAATCGGGACTCGAAGTACAGGATGTTTCAGAGGCAACAGGACACCCAGAATGTTTCGACGGTCGAGTCAAGACACTCCACCCAGCAGTGCATTCTGGCTTACTCGCCAGGAGAAACAACTCTGATGATATGGACATGCTTGAAAGTCTTGGATACGCTCCAATCGATCTCGTCTGCGTTAATCTGTATCCATTTGAAGAGACCGCATCACGCAAACCCCCTGTAACCGATTCAGAATTGATAGAAATGATTGATATCGGCGGACCTACCATGATTAGATCAGCAGCCAAAAACCATCAAGATGTCCTAGTGGTGACATCCTCGGAGCAGTATCCAGAGGTTATACAATCACTTTCTGCAACTGCCGGTGACCCTACAAAAATAACTCACTCACTACGGAGCAGACTGGCCCTTCAGGCCTTTCAAAGAACAGCTGCTTACGATGCAGCCGTTTCATTGGAACTTGATAATCGATTCATAGGCGAACAGGTACCCACAAGAGTGCATATTTCCACTGCCCAAGGCACGAGTTTACGATACGGCGAGAACCCGCACCAACCCGCCGCATTTTATCCAAATACAGAAGAAAAATCAGGTCTTTCCGGAGCATTACAGCACGGTGGAAAACCCCTATCTTACAACAATTATTTGGATTTAGACGGTGCACTGAGGCTTGCCAGATCACTCATGGCATCTGGTTTTGAAAATGATCATGGGTGCGTGGTCATCAAACATACTAACCCCTGCGGAGCAGCAGTCGATAAGACACAGGAAGGAGCTTGGAACAACGCCTTGGCAAGTGACCCAGAAAGCGCATTTGGATGCGTGATAGCTTTCACAAAGCCAGTTGAAAAGAGAACGGCTGAATCGATTGGTAACCACTTCTTCGAGTGCATGATAGCGCCGGGATACGAACCCGGCGCTCTTGAGATACTCTCCCAGAAAAAGAATAGGAGAATGCTAACGCTCTCATCTATGGCCCCTCGTGAAGATGTTGTGAGCTTACGGCAACTGGATGGAGGCTGGTTAGCGCAGGTCCAAGGCCCACCATCCATACAATGGGATTCAGTACAATGCGTCACAGACAGGGAGTTCACTGAAACAGAAATAATGCTTGCAAAATTCGGAACAACCGTCATTTCCGAGGTCAAATCAAACGCAATACTGCTCGTGTCCAGTACGACATCTGGCTTTGCAACGGTGGGCGTGGGGCCCGGCCAAACAAGTCGAGTAGAGGCAGTCAGGATCGCTGCTAGGAGAGCAGGAGACAGAGCAAAGGACTCAATGATGGTGTCCGATGCGTTTTTCCCATTCCGGGACGGCGTCGATGCAGCAAGCGAAATAGGCGTCTCTTCCATCATACAACCCGGCGGCTCGATGAGAGATTCCGATTCAATCGCCGCTGCAAACGAACATGGCATCTCAATGATTTTTACACACAAGAGACTCTTTCTTCACTAGTGGTCATATGACATCTAAATCGCTCAATCAGCCAATCATTCTTCCAAGATCGAACGTTGTTCTGCGAAATAGGAGCGTCTTAGCAGCACTCACAAACAAGCAAAGCCGAGAAGACGGCACACTCACTCAAGATGAGATAAGGTGGCTTGAAAGACGTGCAAAGGACGGTTTTGGCATCGTGACAACCGCCGCAGCATTCGTCCATTCCAGCGGCAAATCTTGGGTTGGGGAGTTGGGCGTACATAGCGACGACATGCTTCCTGGTTTGGAGGAACTATCCGGGAGAATAAGACGCCACGGAGCTACGAGCCTCGTCCAAATTTTTCATGGGGGCATGAGGGCCCCGACAGATCTCACCGGAGAAGTTCCGATGTCTAGCAGTGTGAATAAGACAGAGCAGTCTTCAACAGGTTATTCCCGCTCTATGGGGGAGCAGGAGATCGAAGAAGCAATACAATGGTTCGCGATCGCCGCACAAAGATGCTCAGATGCAGGTTTCGATGGTATTGAGATACATGGCGCGCACGGGTATCTGATCTCTCAATTTCTAGGCACCAAAACCAATCGAAGAGAAGATGACTGGGGCGGTTCGAGAAAGGCTAGATCTAGATTCTTAATAGAGATAGTACGGAGAATCAAGAAAATCGTCCCGTTCAATTTCATAATCGCTGTAAGGATATCTCCGACATACTCATCTTGTGGCATAACAATCGAAGACAGCCTAGATTTGTCTAGAGATCTAATCGATGAAGGCATCGATATTCTTCACCTGTCTTGTTGGGACATATCCAAAAAGACTCACGACGGACCAGACGCGATACCGATAACCGCTGAATTCTCTAGAAAAATAGGCGGTCAGATACCCATCCTTACTACAGGGGGGATATGGGATGAGGATGATGTCTCAGAGGCATTTTTCCAAGGTGCAGACATGTTGGGCGTCGGAAGAGCTGGCATCGCCCATCCCGATTGGCCCTCAAGAGTACATACCGACGACAATACGCGCCCGCCCTTCACTAGAAAGCAGCTTTCAGAAGCAGATCTGAGCCCCGTATTCATAGATTACATGTGCCGATGGGATGGATTCGTAAAGGACTGAGGTCAAACAGTCACATCGAATCGTTCCGTATCAATCCCCATCGTTTCAATCGCTGATGCAACCGTGCCGCTTTCCAGACTCCCATCTTTCTCGAGTAGCGAAAGAGCCCCGACGACTATGCTATTCGAATCAATTTCGAAGAATTTTCTGAGTGCGTCACGCGTATCGCTTCTGCCATACCCGTCTGTTCCGAGTACACAAAACGATCCTCCCACCCATCTCTGGATCATTTCTGGTACTGCAGCTATGTAGTCCGAGGCAGCGACAGTAGGAACGCCGTCGCCGAAACATGAAACGACGTAAGGCATCGTAACATCTGAAGGATCGAGTCTTTTTATTCGCTCGGCTTCAATGCCTTCACGACGCAACTCGCCATACGATGTAACTGACCATATTTCCGTTCTAACCCCATATTCACTAAGCTTCTCAGAGGCTGCAACCACATTCTTGAGGATTGGCCCTGAACCTAACAACCTCACTAACGGCCCGCTTTCTTCTACAGGCTTCTTGATTACATATGCCCCCCGTATAATCCCCTCTTCGCAGCCCTCGGGCTTCTGAGGTTGGCTCTCATTATCGTTGTAGAGCATAATATAGTGAATCATATCCTTCTCCTCCTCCACCATTTCTTGAATCCCATACTGTATTATCGTGGCAAGCTCATACGCATACGCAGGATCCCATGCTCGGACTGAAGGGACAGTTGATGCCAGGAGAAGGCTATGCCCGTCTTGATGTTGCAAACCTTCCCCATTCAATGTGGTCCGACCCGCGGTCGCCCCCATCAGAAACCCTCTTGCCCGAGCATCTGCAGCAGCCCAGACTTGATCAGCGACTCTCTGGAAACCAAACATCGAGTAGAATATGTAGAAAGGAATCGAACCGACCCCGGAGTGTGCATACGAAGTAGCAGCTGCAGTCCAAGTAGCCATCGCACCGGCTTCGGAAATCCCTTCTTGCAAAATCTGGCCAGATTCAGACTCTTTGTAATTCATGAGCATAGCATGGTCTACAGGAGTGTATTTTTGACCTCCAAGAGAGAAAATCCCGAATTCACTGAACAACGGATCCATTCCGAACGTACGCCCTTCGTCCGGTATTACTGGAACCACTCGTTCTCCGATATCAGACTTCATGAGACTTCGTAATAATCGCACGAAAACCATCGTCGTCGATACTTTTTGCTTCTCCGGAGTACCTGTGTCGAATTCTGAGAATACCGAGGACTCTGGGATTTCAAATCCCATTGGAGAAGGACTCCGAGAGGGCAAGGGCCCCCCAAGAGATGAACGCCTGTCTTTCGCATAAGCCAAGGCCTGACTATCAGACGAGAACTCAACGAAAGGATCCTCTTCCACCATCTCATCAGAAACTCCCACGCCGAGATGATCGCGATACGCCAAGAGCGAATTACGATCCATCTTCTTCTTCTGATGCGTTGAATTCCTTGCCAGGAAAGACTCGATTCCCCACCCTTTGACGGTATGTGCAAGAATCACAGCAGGGCGATCTGACCTTTCAGCGGCACGATACGCTGCAAGCACCTTTCGTCGATCATGACCCCCTCTTCCGAGCATTGCAATTTCATCATCGGAAAGAGAAGACCCAATCTTCTCTAATTCCTCGGATCCTGAGAAGAATTCAATTCTGAATGCACGGGTGTCCAATGTACTCATTCTTTGGAAATCTCCGTCCGTTATCTCCTCTAGACGGTCTAAGAGAACACTTCCGTGTCTTCGAAGCAAACTATCCCATGCTTCATTCCACAGGACTTTTATGACTTCCCAACCCGCTCCTCTGTAAAGCCCTTCAAGCTCTTGAATGATCTTGGCGTTGCCTCGAACGGGGCCATCAAGCCGTTGTAGATTACAATTCACAACCACAATCAGGTTGTCTAGCCGCTCACGTCCAGCGACAGCAATTGAGGCGATTGATTCCGGCTCGTCCATTTCCCCATCGCCTAGAAATGAAAAGACACGAGACTTCGAGGTGTCCGCAAGACCTCTATTGTGTAGGTACTTCCAAAATTTGGCCTGCATGACCGCGGCAAGTGGCCCTAGACCCATTGATACCGTCGGATACTCCCAGAAATCCGGCATCAATCTAGGATGAGGGTAGGAAGACAACCCTTCTCCCCCTGCTTCTTGTCTGAATTTCTTCAGCACCTCTCGGTCGAGGCGCCCCTCTAGGAAGGCCCTAGCATAAATTCCAGGACTACCATGCCCTTGAATGTAAACAGCATCGCCAATACCGCCCTCCTTACCCCGGAAAACATGATTGAATCCCACTTCATACAAGGTAGAGGACGAAGCATAAGTCGAGATATGGCCTCCTATGCCATCGATTCTTCTATTGGCATCAGATACTATGGCGGCTGCATTCCATAGTACATGATTTTGAAACTCAACCTCTAGATCCTCATTTCCTGGATACGACCCCTCGCTCTCTTTTGGTATCGTATTTAGGTACGGCGTTCTAGAAATCGGTGAAATAGGGACCCCGAGATCATACGCCTCGCCAAGAATCTCATGGAGCAATATCCTTGCTCTTGATACCCCGCTTTTACCAGCCACATCACGAAGAGCCTCAAGCCATTCGCCGGTTTCATCCGGATCAGCGTCTGGAAGATGAGCCCTCCGTCCCATGCACTCCCCTCTATTCCCGAAATGGGGGGTACCTTTCAACCTCCCACACGACTGAGACTTCTCTTGATCTGGTGAAATTACACCCCAACTTCGATCAGATGGCAATGATGTATTGTCCTTAGTCCAGCCACCGTGATGGATGCATCGCCCTCAGGGGCCCTAACTCCTCCCCAGTCACGAAGCGCTCGTTTGACAGTTGTGAGTCCAGCCTTATTGTTCGGATCAACCTTGACCTCTATCACCATCTGAGAGCCTTCACCAATCCACTTGAGAACAGCGTCGATTGATTTTCTAGCAATACCCTGGCGTTGATCTAGACTTCTTACCCAGTATCCAAGATTCCAGTCGCTTTTATTCGAGCGAGTTACCCTGTCAAAACCAATCAGTCCAATCAGCCTATCGGACCGAGGGTCCACCATTACCCAATGATGCAGCAATCCAGCCCTACCCATCCGTTCCGCCTCATCTAAAAAATCGGAGAGTTGCCCCTCCACGTCTTTGTCCGGATTGATCCAGGGCATAGCCCTGCTCACTTCCGGCCATGTTTCCAGAAACGCCTCGGTCAAGTCTTCAAGATTCTTGAGTGCTGCTGGCCTGAGGACCAATCGCTCATCCACCCGTATTGAAACGGTAGGCCGTCTGCTCATATCATACTCCAAGACGATACCTTGCATCTGCTACAGCAGGGTCCGATGGATGCATTTCCTCAGCCCCTGCGACAATGCTCGGCACCTCATCGCCTCTGCCCAGTGCCTGAAGAAGTCGACAAACAGGGAATAGGAGCCGAGTGCGCTCTCCCAGATGAGGGCCTGCTTCGTCGAGCAAGTCCCTCGCCTTACTCATCCTCTTTTCTCGAGCCTCTTCCATTGCCTGTTTGAGTTTGATAGCTATATCCCGCTCAATCCAAGGCATCGTTTGTGCCCATGGCCAATACGAGTTCTTTTCCAGAGTTTCAGGGGGTGCATCTAGCACGGCATCGATTTCTGGCAGGCTCGAAATAAGCTCAATATCTTCTTCGCTTGTTTCCGCATCCGTTACATCCACATCAGGAATATCTGGTATCAATGGTGGTTGAGTTGGAAGAATATCAGCTTCTATCTCGTTCTCACCAGTCTCTTCGGTATCCTCGACTTCTCCCTCATAATTATGATCAGGCAAAATTTCTTCGGCATCTTCATCAGACGGCTCTTCTTCTATGGTGTCGGCATCAACGGCAAGAAGCCGCTCAACAAGTGCCTTCTTGTTTCCTCGTGTAGGGGCGCCAAGATTGGATAGCATCGACCGCAATTCAGCATTCGTGAGAGACAATAATTCATCTTCACCCATCGATGGCACAGGATCTCCTCCACCATCCTCAATTTCTTCTAAAGCCCCAACTCCTTCCTCACTTATGACTTCGAGAGATTCAGATACCATCGGGAGATCCTCATCAGGGACGGCCTCGACCATCGGGAGATCCTCATCAGGGACGGCCTCTGCCAGTGGGAAATCGTCATCCGGGGCAGCCTCAACCGCAGGCAACTCTTCATACTCATCGGCACTACCCTGCAAACCTTCCCCTTTCACATGCGATTCAACATCCGATGGCAGGACGGTCCTCGCCTCATCCGGCATATCTTCGAATTGTGTAGCGAAACTGGGAGCCGTGGACAACTCGACTTCATGATCATCATCATACTGTGAAACTTCAATGGTCACATCATCCATTGTGAATGTGGACTGGCTCCAGTCAACGGTGGGCCCCTCGCTGACTTCTTCTTCAGCCTCATCCATTAGCGCTGTGAAAAGATCGCTTGCTTGTCCTTGCACATCCTGATCGATCTGTTGATTTCCAGAACGCCCCAATTGGTAACCACACC
>PAUH01000002.1 GCA_002712645.1 Methanobacteriota archaeon | reverse complement strand
TGATTTCCAGAACGTCCCAANTGGNANCCACACCGNTTACACGTNATNTCTTCAGCATTGTTTGACTGTTGACAAAGTGGGCACTCGANTAGGTTCTTCGAACGCTTACCCCACCCGAAAAACATGTNCAGCGGACCNAACCTGCATTGCTACGGGTTTAATCNCTGTTCATTCTCGTTACGTTTTNCCGAGGTCTGATACAAACCAAACCTTCAGACATCTGAACCATGTCACACGGCATGTGACACAAGACCACTCGAGCCCCATTTCCATACACAGCGGGGGATTCAACCTCGCCCGAGAGGCCGTAGCCAAGCAGGAAAATTCAGCTTGGCCCATGCCCGAGGGAGTCATATTAGCAAGCGCATCGAGACGATCCGCTGCCCTAATCATCGACATGACCCTATTGTCTGCGGTACTTATCGTCATCACAAGAGGAAGAATTGTGAATATTTGGAACCCTGATCTGCTGCTCAGTCTAAGTTTTCACTACTGGATTGCGATGGTGATAATCCTAACAGCCTCTACATGGCTATATTTTCGTTTGACCGGCGTGGTATTTTCAAGATCGCTAGGTCAAAGGATGTTCTCTCTGGCAATAGTGGCTGAAGATGGATCTGAAATGACGAGTGCCATGTGGGACGAAAGAAGCAGGGGCAAACTACTGTTCTTGATACCGTTGTTCAACATATACCACGCGGCCTACGAGATACAGAGAATCCGGCAGAGGCANACTCATCAGTCAAATTTAGATCGAAACATCGGATCAATAGTCGTAATNTCAAACTCGCTTCCTCCGGCACTTAGACGTCATTTGAGGTGAATATGTTGCAAGACCAGGTTGACTGGATCCTCTCTGGAGGTTTGTGTGTTTACCCTACAACCACCCAACCCGCTCTGGGCTGTCTGCCTTCAACCAAAAACCTCAATTCACTATTCAGNATCAAAAAAAGAAGCCACGATAAACCGGTTTCAATTGGAGTCANNAGTTTAGAACAGGCATCTGATTACGTCACCATTCCAACCAATCTTGAATCATTCCTATCATATTTCGAAAGAGGCACAATCACCGTCCTTCTGCCTGCAAAAATAGAATTAGATCCGAGACTCGGNACTCAAGGGGTCGCAGTAAGGATACTTGANCACCCAATAGCCCGAGAANTGGTGAGACAAACAGGGCCGTTATCAGCCACCAGTGCAAATATGTCTGGAACAGATCCGCTTACATCATGCTCCGACGCTGCTCTAGAATTGGGCGGCCGTGATGCTGGAATCGATTGGATTGATGCCACCTGTCCGGGCGGTCTTCCCAGTACTTTGATATCATGGCCCCTACAGATTGGACTGAATGCGTCTCGCGCGCCCAAGATTCTGAGAGAAGGAATAATCCCAATTAGAGAGGTAATGAGTGCATGGAAGAATCTAATCTGAAATTCTGGAAAGACGCTGGACATGTGGCACGAAGAACCGTAGAGGGAATCAAAGGAGAAATCGTAGCCGGAAAATCATGGGACGATTTAATCGATTCAGCAGAGAGATTCATCCGACGCCACGGCGGTACACCAGCATTCCCCGTCACTATTTCGGTGAATGATATCGCAGCCCACTACACCACGAATTCCATGCTCTCGAAACCCGAAGGCTTCGAGGGTGAAATGACCTTTGAGAAAGGCGATTTGGTGAAGCTGGACGTGGGAGTCCACATCAAAGGCGCACTTGCGGATAACGCACTAACCGTTGAAGTCGGCGGCGGTGGTAAGCATACAGATCAAATCCGCGCTGCGCGCGAAGCGAGAGATGCCTCCATCGAAGCGATGGTGCCCGGAGGCACATGGGCCCAGGTAGGCGCAGCAGCAGAACAGGTCCATACAGATGCGGGCTTCCAACCCATCACAAATCTCTGCGGCCACCAGCTAGAGCGCTGGAATTTGCATGCGGGGGTCTCCGTCCCCTCCTTCGATTGTGGGGAATCAAACCAGTCGTTCAAAGGCGGTCCAGAGGTTGATGCGTTCTATGCCATCGAACCGTTCAACACCACTGGAAAAAGAGGTAAGATCGAAGATATACCTCCTGCCACGTCATCCAACATTCATCGAGTCACGGGCAACATAACCGTCCGTCGTGCAGTAGCAAAGAAGAAACTGAAGCCGCTTGGTGCTACAATGGCCAGATACATCGAAGAGAGNTATTCTACCCTCCCCTTTGCGGAGAGATGGGCNTANTCCCTCCTCGAGAAGCCATTTCCAGGAGAAGAGCAAGAATCCATCAGAAGAAAGTGGAATTCGCTGATTAAGAAACTCACAAGCATCAGATTCNTGGAATCTTACTCNGCNCTNAGGTGTGTAGANANGGGNCCAGTAGCACAGTTCGAGCATACTGTNTGGATGACTGANGGCGGTCCAGAAGTACTCACAGTCGAATGAGAATGTNNTCAATNCACTGCTGTGGNCATTCACAAGGGTTATCAAGGCTTGAACTTCTTCATCAAATCGTACAGGGAACTGAGGTTCTCGCTGAGTGCATCCCATCCCCTCGCTTGTGTCTCTGCCCTGTACACTTCAATAATCGGTGGCGGTAGCCTCGACAGCACCCTTCAAAGTCACACCAATTACTGCCATCAAGATCAGAAACATCCCGATTGTTTGCTGTGACGAGGGATCTTCCTCCAGCAGCAGTACCCCCCAGACGATCGTCAAAACCGGCTGAAGCAGAATCGCGAATGAGGTATGTGCCGCTGGAAGACGAGGAAGTGCGTATGTGATAGCAACCCAGCCAATACATTGGCACATGACCGCTAGAAGAAGCAGCCAAGCATGGGCTGGAAAGGTTGGTTGAAATGCAATCGGCTCGATACTTAAGGAATTAAGAGGCAGTAAGCCCAAGACCAGAAGACCAAATGCACCCCCCGCAGTTGCTTCAAATTGAAGCTTTGTAGCAGGGGCCAGGGATTTGTTTGCATATCTGTAAATGATTAGGAAGGACGAATAGAAAAACGCGGTGAAAACACCTGCTATAACCCCCATTTTTGGCCTTTCCCCATAAGGAGAATCATCCCATATGCCTGATATGAATAGAAGCCCTAGCACCACTATTGGAAGAGCAATCATAATCGCTCGATTGGGCCGCTCTCCTAACAACCACCAACTCAACAATGTGACGATTATCACCTGCGAATTCCCTATGAGGGTCGCAATTCCAGTACCAACCCAGTCAATNGCACTGTGGTATGAAACGAAATCAAACGCNAATACGAGNCCTGCACCAAACGCCATCAATTTTCCTNGTCCCTNTCTTTCATCGGCNCCNCCCCANANAANCGACATGAACCAAAGNACAGGAATNGCATACAGCATTCTGAAGAATGCACCAGTCAGCGGACCTTCTCCAGAGATAGCGTATAGCATCGGTGCGAACGAAATCGCAGTCGCACCGGCCAGTGCAATCCCCATCAAACTCCTGACTGAATAACTCCCCGTCACCATTGTTTATTCCAGACCAGTGTTTGAAATCCTTCTCCCTATCATCTCGTTTGATAGCACAATTCAAACACGCTNAGCCTTGAATGCCAATGCTGCCAGACACCCTCCCACTAGTTGCGGGATGAAGTGTATCCACGAGTCTTCGACACTAAGTGCGTCTGAAGCAATCATCGCCACCGTCACTGCTGGGTTGAACGAGGCTCCTGAGATAGATCCAACCGAAAGAGCCCCTGCGAGCACAACTAAAGCGATTGCAGCGCCATAGAACCCATTCCCCTCGGTCGTCTCGGATGTTGCCACGTTCAATATCACGTATGCAAGTGCGAATGTAAACAGCAATTCCGCTGCAAATGCGGGCCCTGTTTCGAGAACAAGCGCTTCGACGTTACCCTCAGGGACAAGTATGTTCACTGCGATAAGAGCGCCTGTTGTGCCAGCAGCTAATTGAGTCGCTATATATGGTGCCAGATCAGATTTCTCACATGCTCCTCTGAGGTATATTGAGAGCGTCACAGCAGGATTGTAGTGCGCCCCTGAGATGTGTCCGCCTGCATATATCATCACCATAAGAGTGGACGCTATTGCAAACGGAGCAAGCGCCCCGGCAGTGCCTAGCAAAGCNGCAGTNCAGATAGTGAGGGACAGGAAGAGTGTCCCAATGAACTCTGTTGTTAGTTTGGCATGTGTACTGAAATCACTCATCAGCCGTCGCATTGGAAGCCAGTGTTTGAAGTTCTCCACTTTCAAAGAGCTCGAGAGCTATGTCCGACCCACCAATCAACTTACCGCCGATGAAAAGCTGAGGCATCGTCGGGAAACCAGACCAGTCTCTGAGAGCATTTCTTGCTCGTGGATCTGAAAGTACATTCACGGTAGCAAAAGGCATACCGAGCTGCGATACGACTGAAGCAGCCCTGTTACTAAAACCGCATTGAGGCGCTTCTGGNGTCCCCTTCATGAAGAGTACGATCTTGTTGCTATCNACTATTCCTTGCAATTCTTCTGATGTCCAATTAAAACCGGTCATGAACGACCCTCCTTCGGTCGGCGTATATGTACTCCTAGAAATTGCTTCTCTCCCTCGCCGTGAGGATCGAAAACCGTGTCGCCCGAGGCCTCTGCTTGCTTCTTAGTCATGCACTTCAAGTCTAGCGCATGCACGCTGCCATTCTGGATGTAAGGCATGAAATGTGATAGGATNGGTCGTTGCCTCTCAAGAGGCAGCATGCCGTCGAAAGAGTCAGAGATAACTCTGACATGGAAATGATCTCCAGTACCATGTAGGTCACTCACTTGAATCTCGGAATCAGGGACGATCTTTCGAATCTCCTCCTNCATCCATTCATCACTGGGCATATACTGCTTTNGAGCCAGTCNGATTTGAACTATTGTGACGAAAACCGATTATTTTGAACGTATTTCAGAAATATTCTCCGCAATCGAAGCCTTGTCATTTATCAAACCACTACCGACGACTGCAACATCTACCCCCCACGAGGCTACCATCGATGCGTTGTGTGCCTTGATACCCCCGTCAATCATCAACTTCGTCTTTCTGCCTCCGTCAGAGATTTGTTCATCTATTGCCGCTCTAAAATCGCGTACTTTTCCTTCTACTTCTGGCATGAACGACTGCCCTCCTTTGCCCGGGACGACCGACATTACCAACACAAGATCCAACTCAGAAAGATAGGGTAATATCGCATCAGGTTCTGTTTCCGGATTCAGAACAAGTCCAACCATCGTGCCTGATTCTCTTATTTCTGAAATAAGGCCCGCAGGGTCATTGATTGCCTCTATGTGTGCAATAATCAGGTCTACCCCAGCATCGGCGTACTGCTTCCACGTCCTCTCAGCATTTGTGATCATGAGGTGGCAATCGACGAAGATGTCCGGCCCCACCCTTTCCCTTACAGACCGTACAAGTGCAGGCCCGAAAGTGATGGTCTCATTTATCACCCAATTCCCATCCATCACATCAAGATGAATCCAATCTATTCCCGCATCGACTGATTCTTGAAGGACTTCGCCGAGACGTGTGAAATCAGCAGTCAAGATACTCGGCGCGATCTGCATGTCCACATGCCTCTCTGAACGAAGAGGTTCTCAACACTTGGGGGGGTTCAGATTACGAAATACCCATATGGGTTACAGCAAGGATTCATACATAAGACAGTCAATATCTCGGTCAATGGGCCAAGTCTTGGAAGCGTCAGACTCGAATTTTCAATCCGTGATTTCAGAATCAGAATGGGTATTAGTAGACTTCTGGGCACCTTGGTGCGGACCATGTAAAATGATTTCACCCGTTCTGCATTCCATTGCCGAGGAGAGAGACATCACGATTGCGAAGGTCAACACGGACACCAACCCATTGACCCCNGGTCAATATGGAGTAAGGGGAATTCCNTTCCTCGTTCTTTTTCACAACGGGCAACCCGTTGATCAACACACAGGGGCTGCTCCGAAGCCTTACTTTGACAATTGGTTGAATCGACACATGGCGTAAACATCGAAACAACCGACTATCCGTCAGTCTTGTTTCTCTGTATGCATCTGTAAGCGACTCCTCAATGCTTCATGGAGCCACATACCATCTTCAAGCTCAATCATCAGACCTCTAGAAATCAAAGATTTTGGAGGCCGACCCACATACCCCACTGATTCAGACAATTCCTTCCAAGGCACGGGTCTTTTCGCCTTGGAAAGAGCCAGAAGAATAGATCGATCCTCATCCGGAAGCACGTCCACTATTTCTGAATCTAGAAATCGAATCCAATCGCGATGATTCATCTCACCGTACATTTCCAAGAGCTCAATCGCCAAAGGATGACCTCCCGTACGCTCATGCAGGGTCTCTGCCGATATCTTGTCTGAGAGACCTATGCTTTTCACCCACATCTCAAGCTCATTTCGACTCAGACCTCCTAGGGCGATTTCCGCGACCCTCCCCCTTGTCATGACATCCCGCCTGTCATAGAAATCCGGAGACGATCTAGATATGACGATCATTCTCGAATGAGAGGCCTCTATAACCTGCATTAACACACCCAGGAGACGAACCCCCTCCTTGTCGAGATTATGCACATCATCGAGAATTAGGAACAGCTTCGACTTACTCCCTATGGCCCCGTCTTCATCAATCAGTGTAGCAGTCAACCTCCTCCTCAGAAGATCGTGATCAAGAGGATTCCCTGGCGGTGGCAGAACGGAAACCAAATCATATGAGTCATCAATTTCATTTTTATGCCCTAATCCAAGTCTGTGAAATATGCTCGTAGTCAGGCCAATTGCGGTATCCCATGGTTGGCATGGATAGTACATGACGAGCATATCTTCAATCCCAGAATTACGCGTCCTGAACCAGTCAGATACCAGAGTGGTCTTTCCACAACCAGCGACTCCTGTTACCGTACAAACGCCCTCAGTACCTGAAAACCACTCATCCAGAGATTTTCTTTCCTCATTCCTACCATGTATGTCCCTGGTCTTTGGAGGTTCAGTGTGGTATGTGGAATGGGCCCCAGCCATCATCCTAATCGAACCCGGTTCAATTGTTTTGTTTCGTATGGGCCCGAAACGAATATCTCCGTAACTGAGAGCGCCTTCATGTTGAGCGTGCATCAAAACAGATAGCAGGTCAAGATCCGCCCTCAATCGATCAGACGCCTCTGAAGCGGGTATCTCCAAAAGATCCCCATTCCGACTTCGAACGAGAACGGGGGTCTCCGAAAGCCTCTCCTTCACCGCTGCGGCCATTTCCATTCCTAATGACGTGAGATACCACACTTTCTGACGTCGATTTTCACCCCTCACCAAGCGCATGCCCTGCGCGACAATGCCCGTTGCCACCAAATCTCGCATACTCCGAGAAACATTGGGCGGATGGACTGCACATGCTATGGATATCCCCCGCCTAGTAATTTCAGAAGTGACGGTATGGAGATCTACCTGAGATATATGATTCAATAGATGCAGGAGAATCCTATCTGCCACAGCCACGTTAACACGGGCACCTTCCCCCATGAATCTGCATGAATCAGCCCTGCCATCAATGGTTCGCTCAACTTTCGCCTGAATCCAANTGGATTCAATGGATTCATGAACCCCTTCTGTGATGAGATGGATGAGGGATNGATGCTGACCCGGACTGAGATCGTCGTTGCTCTGAATGAAGCTCTTGCTTGGGAACTCAGAGCNATAACCATGTATGCACATTATTCGGCTTACGTCTCTGGAATACACAGATCTCACTTAGCGACTTACTTCAACAATGAAGTCACGGAATCGATAACCCATGCAGCCACAGTCAGAGCCGCTATTGTAAAACTAGATGGGGAAGCNATTACCGAGAGGGACGCAACAGCAATNCCTCATACGTCTGACTATCTCGAAATGTTGAAAGAAGCTTACAAGACTGAGAAAAATGCAAGTGAAACGTATGGGAGAATACTGCCCATGATTCAAGAAATCGGAGACTCTGAACTGTACGATGCCCTTGAAGTGATTTATTTCGATGAGCTTCGATCTGTCGAAGAACTCCGTATGATGTTGAAATGACACATCATGCCACCCGATTATGTGCCGTGCCCCCCTCCTCCCCCCATGGACTCGTATGAGCAACTACTCAATCGACTCAGAGATATCGATTTGGCATCTCAGATNGGGAGTATTTTGGGCTGGGATCAAGAGGTGATTATGCCCAAAGCCGCTGCGGAAAGCAGAGCAGAGCATNTGGCATGGATATCCAAAACAGTCCATGAGAAGATTACNGANCCTCGAGTTGGAGAGTTGATATCTGAATTAGATTCAACCTCTCTAGATCAGATCCAGGCTGCCAACCTCAGGCTCGCGACCGTTTCCTATGAGCGTGCCACATGCCTTCCCGCAGATTTTGTCGAAGAATTCGCACGATTAAGATCCAACGCTCACCACACATGGGCCAGAGCAAGGGAAGAAGATGATTATTCTATATTTAGAGACGATATGGAGAAGATCCTCGACATGACACGCAGAAAAGCGGAATACTTCGGTTACAGCGAGTCCCCATACAATGCTCTTCTAGATCAATACGAGACCGGACTTACTGTTAGCCGATTAGACCCACTNTTCAATGGCCTAAGAGACAGNGTCGCNCCCCTCGTCAAGAAAGTCACAGAATCTGGAAAACAACCAGATATGACATGGGTCGAACNATCAAAATGGTCCGAATCGTCACAAACCCAACTCAGTCAAAGGGTNTCGGAAGCAATAGGCTTCGATTTCACAGCNGGAAGGAGGGATGCGTCAGTACANCCTTTCTGCGGAGGGCCAAATCCAAGCGACGTTCGATGGACAACCCGTTATGATGAATCAGAGCCGTTCGGATCTTTGTTTGGCTCGATGCATGAAACAGGCCATGGCACTTATGAGCAAGGTCGTCCAAGAAATCTTGACTTTCAACCCGTAGGGAAAGCATGTGGCCTCGGCGTCCACGAGAGCCAGTCCCGTTTATGGGAAAATCAAGTAGGCCGGTCGATTCAATTCTGTGAATGGGTGCTTCCGATGTGGAGGGAATGCTTTCCTGGACAGATGGATGATGTCACGCCAGAGATTCTTTGGAGAAGCGTCAACACCATCCAACCAAGCTACATACGCACTGAATCAGATGAAGCAACATACAACCTTCATATTATGATCAGATATGAATTAGAGAAACTAATGGTTGAAGGCGATATAGAAGTTGATGAAATTCCAGATGCATGGGATGCAATGTATGAAGAGTATCTGGGNATCAAACCACCAAATCGTACTATTGGNGTTTTACAAGANATACATTGGTGCATGGGTGCAATCGGTTACTTCCCGACATACACCCTCGGGAACCTCTATGCTGCCCAATTACTAGAAGCAGCTAGAGATGATATCCCCGATCACGATGAGAGAGTGGTANATGGGGACTTCCAACCTCTTCTTAATTGGATGAGATTGAAAATCCATTCCAGGGGAAGCATCCTTGAACCTGCTGAACTCATCAAAGAAGCAACAGGCAGATATCCTTCTCCACAACCATTTGTTGAGTATCTGTCGGACAAGGTGCGCCGCCTATATGATATCGAAATCTGAGAGTGAAGTGTAAAATGAATGGTAACGCCCGTCTTTCAGATTTGTCTTCATTGGTCAGGTCTCTGAAATCTTCTGTCACCACCATCGCACAGAATGCTGAATCCTTCATCGCCGGAGACACTGAAGGAATAGCATCCGCTTGGTCTGTTTCAGATGGAGCCCCTCTCTGGTCAATCAATCTCGAACCTTCTGTCTCGTCCATCGTATTCGCCGATGAGATCGTAGCGATTGCACATGGGGCATCGATAACAGCGGTTAACTCCGATGATGGCACGTTAATCTGGTCAATCCCGGTAGACGGTGCTTGTGATTTCGTTGTGTTTGACGGCCAGTCGCTATGGGTCACTTCTTCTGTTTACGAGATCGAAATCGAAGACTATGTGGCATGTCGAATTATGCGAATCGAACCNCTCCAGGGCGTAGTCGAACAATCGATTCCCCTGACATCGAAAGCATGGACATTAGACGNCTTTGGTCAAGGCTGTATCTTGGGGTTGGGNAGACCCCAACCAGGCATATATACCATACAAACCGGAAAGGATGACTTGCATCATCTCGAAGGCTCTCCTAGAGTCCCAATATCACGTTCGTCGAGATCCTCCGACAACCGCATGTCATTCACAACTTCAGATTTCCATGCAATCCAGATCGATCAGACTGGTAAAATCATAGATACGGTGAAAGACNTTTCTTTGGCAGGATTCGCGCACGATGGAAGATGGATCGCCTACAATCAAAATGGGAGAGCNGAGAACACGGAATCTTGGGACGAGAATTTGAAGGGCATTCCACAACATCTCACCAGCACTGATGAGATGACTTTGTTAGCCATGAAGAAACCCGATTTTTCGGGNGTGATATCCATTGGAAAAATACGAATGAACTGGACTCATACCAACGAGATAACGATAGCAAACAGCCATTTGGATAGAACTGTGTTGGGCTGCTNAAACGGAGAGATATTCCTTTTGGAAACCAATGTTCTGAAAAGGAGNATCACTAAATTAGAATTTTCAGATGACGACGACTCTTTGATNAGAGCACGCCTCAGAATGTTAAGATTTGGAGATAAGAGTAACGCCTTGGAAGAGAAATANGGGGTTATTGACCCTCATTTCCAGTGGACTGCTCTAATATTGAAGAAAGGTTTATGGACTACCCCTTACCCTGTTGACTTTGCCGCTCCGGGGGAGTGGTGTGGGAGGGCTTCGGCACCTCCCGCGGGCCACAAAAACCGATCCAAGAGATCGGAGCGGTGAAACCGGCCGTAAAAAGCCGGGGACACACCTTGTTGCTTGTGGGCAACAAGGATGCGGGAGAACCACAAAAGAGCAATTCTGACGCAAGGAAGAAGAGNAAATTTGAGGAGGAAGCTGAGGAAAACGCAACCGAACCCTTCGGGGGGAAAACACAAACCGAATCAGAAAACTATCCCGAAGAGGTGCAATGCAAAAGGGGGAGGAGACAATCCTNGAAGCATAGTGCGGGAAAGAACCGAAGTAAAACACGGNAAAGAAACGCACCAGGGACANGAGCGGAGAGATCCGTGGAGGACTGGCATCGGACGCTGAGGAAATCAGGGACAATACCTGAGAACTAAAAGCGGATACGGTGAAGACGAAGGGGACTTCGTCCTAATCGGCGAATGGTGAAGGCGGACAATGAGCGCCCAAGTCATCTACCCGGGAACACCCGGGCCTTAGGGCCCGGGTGAACCCCAACCGCGGAGTCAGCAGGGGGTTCGCTCCCCCATAGGCAAGCCCCCTGTTGCTCCCACCTTGTCCATTCGGACGCTTTGTGGTCCTCTCAAACAGACTATCAATCATTTCGTACGATAGGGTGTCTTAGAACCGTCTTTCTGAGTAGTAAGCCCAAGACCGTCATTTCGGTCCGATCATATCTTCTGGTCTGACCCAATCATCGAATTCTTCTCCCGTGAGCATGTCCAATTCAATCGCAGATTCCTTCAGGGTAATCCCTTTTTCATGGGCATATTTTGCAATTTTAGCCGCATTATCGTATCCGATGTGAGGATTCAATGCTGTTACAAGCATCAAGGACCTTTCAACCAGATCNCCAATCCTCTCTTCATTGGCCTCTAGCCCAATTACGCATTTATCTGCAAAGGAAATGCAAGAGTCTGTCAGAAGTCCGCAGGAGTGCAATACATTGTGAATTATCATCGGCTTGTACACGTTCAACTCAAAATTACCCTGGCTCGCACCTACAGTCACCGCTGTGTGGTTGCCAATAACTTGGCATGCAACCATCGTAATGGCTTCTGCCTGGGTGGGATTCACCTTTCCAGGCATTATGCTGGAGCCAGGCTCATTCTCTGGTAAAGACAATTCACCGAATCCGGATCTGGGCCCAGACCCCATCCATCGGATATCATTCGCGACCTTCATGACCGTGGAAGCAAGGCCGGCCATCGCCCCTGAAGCTTCCATAAGGGCATCATGCCCTGCCAGTGCAGCAAATTTATTCTCAGCAGGGNGGAATGATAATCCCGNCTTTTCGGAAATTCGATCACACACCAAATCCGGGAAATCCATTCTTGTATTCAGCCCCGTCCCAACGGCAGTCCCTCCGATTGCTAAAGCGAGCAACGATTCCTTTGCCCGCTCTATGCGATTAAGATCTGCATTGAGCATTGAGACATATCCTGAGAACTCTTGGCCGAGAGTAAGGGGCACAGCATCCATGAGATGTGTTCTACCGATCTTAACAATGTGATCGAATGCTCTCCGTCGNTCGTCTAACTGTTCCAAGAGATGTNTGACNGCGGGCATCAAACGATGATGGATTTCTTCCGCTGCTGCTATGTGCATCGCAGTTGGAAACGTATCATTACTCGATTGAGCGAGATTTACATGATCATTAGGATGAACAGGGGCCTTCGAACCGATGACCCCTCCTGACAATTCAATCGACCGGTTAGAGATGACCTCGTTGGCATTCATATTCGTCTGAGTTCCCGAGCCTGTTTGCCATATACGAAGTGGGAAATGTGCGTCTAGTGAGCCTGAAATGACCTCTTCACAACTTCTAGAAATCAGAATTCCCAATTCTTCATCTAGATCTCCCAATTCAACATTAGCCCTTGCAGCAGCCTGTTTTAGAAGACCAAAAGCGCGTATCATTGACCGCGGCATAATATCCGAACCAATATCGAAGTTGACAAGCGATCTAGCCGTCTGAGCTCCATAATATGCACCTTCAGGAACATCGACTTCACCAAGAGAGTCAATTTCTTTTCGAGTGGTTCTAGCCATGCCTCCATTCAGAGGAGCAGCTGGAACTGAAACGGGCGGTGAGACATGACCCTCCAAACCCTGCTCTATCAAACGAGATATAGTCGCAGATCGACCCTTCGAACGTCCCTTTCCAACTCTACGATCAAGTTTGATCGCTAGATCTTCTGGTATGCTAATGCTAACGATTCGTCGATTACCNGCCCTGTGTTTGCCCATGATTGTTTTTATTAATTAATTATTAATAAAACTAATTATTACTTTCCCATCAACCATCTTCNAATCGCTGAACAGAGATGATTTTCTGAGGATCAATAGGCCTATCTCCGGGCCTTGTATCGCAGTTCTCGATGTTATACACATTCTCCATNCCGGAAACAACCTCTCCAAAAATCGCATGATTGCCATCCANCCATGGTGTTGGAACAGTGGTTAGAAAGAATTGCGAGCCACCAGTATTGGGGCCTGCGTTTGCCATAGAAAATAACCCCGGCCTGTCGTGTTTCTTCGCCAGCGCGGATGTCTCACAGGGTATTTTCCAGCCAGGACCGCCCGTACCNGCTCTTCCATCGAACGGATCCTTTGATCTCGGGCAGCCGCCTTGAATCATGAAACTCTTGATCACACGGTGAAAGTGNAGTCCNTTGTAGAACTCATCATCAACTAATCTGAGGAAGTTGCCGGTTGTCTCCGGGCAGTCTTCAGTATACAATGCAATATCGATATCTCCAGCGCTTGTCGTCATCCTAACCATGGTCGGCATGACCTTGCCAACAGTAAGCAGCCCAATAGTCTAACGATGCGACCCTATGCAACCATCGAACCAATCATTACCTCNTTTGGAAGTTCTAACAGCCTAACTGTGCCATCGGGATCTAATGCTCCCAAGACTAGGAATTGACTTACAAATCCAGTTGGCAATGTNTTGTCTCCAAGATTTAATGCCCCGACTACGATTCGTCCAAGCAATTCTTCACGGGAATAATTTGTAATTTGGGCCGAACTCCAAAGTTTACCAATCACCGGTCCAAAGTCAACCTCAATTTTGTAGGAAGGTTTGCGCATCTCTGGAAACTCATCGACCTTCAGAATAATTCCAGATCTCAAATCCAATTCAAAATATGCAGCAGCGCCGACATACTCTTTCTTCTCAAGTTTTTCAGGATGGTATGGCTGGCTAGAGTCAATTACATGTTCTGACATTCACTCACCCGTAACATCGGAGCGCAGGATCAGCGGACGCAGGCTAATCCCTGCAGACCGAAAGGCATCTTGACCCCCCTCTTCTCGATCTAAGATCGTAATACAAGCTGCTACGTCGCAGCCAAGCTCGCGGAGCCTCTCTACGCATTTTATGGCCGAGCCACCAGTAGTCGTCACATCTTCGAGTACGACCACCCTATCCCCTTCTCTTATGGTCGAGCCTTCGATTCCTGCCGGATTACCAGTCTTTCTTCCTCCTCGCCCCTTCGCCTCCTTACGAACAATGAAACCTCTGAGTTTGCTCCCTTTCGATGATTTAGCGATAACTACTCCTGTCAGAGGAACTGCACCCAATTCAAGGCCTCCGACTGCGTCTACATCACCTATTTCATCTAATATCTCATGTATCAGAACCCCAATCAAATGAGCACACTCAGGATCCATCATAACAGGCTTCATATCAAAGAAGTGAGGGCTTACACGACCACTCGCTAAAGTGAACGGCTCATCCGGAGAGTAAAGGTAAGCAAGGTCCCGAACTCTCGCTGCAAGCCGACCCTGAACTCCCTCTGCGCTATTCGCCATCTTTTCGTAACCGGCGCTCTCGACCAATGAACCTTAGCCGTCGAGAACCCATATCGTCGCCAATGTTCTTGTGGTGCCATCCCGGGGCTTGTTGTACTCGTCTGTTGGTTCTCATGGATAAGCTATCACACACAGCCTTGGATACGACCCATTTGGAGTCAGAATATCAGGGATATCTGGATATGATGGAGGCACAAACCGACGCAATCTACGAGCTTGCATCACAGGCGAGGTTGAAAGGAATAGATTTCAAGACAGAGGTCGAAATACCTCGTGCTAAAGATCTTGCCAGTCGTACAGTTAGGCTACTGGATGCTTATCTAAGGCCAGAGCCGGACAAACCCCCCCTCGATATCGAAGAAAGACTCAGAGACTTATTGGAATCTCTAGATCGGGAGTCTGCCTCCATCGCTATAGCCAGAGAGTCTGCAAAGATGATGCACGAATTGACTGGAGACTTGCAGCAGTCAATCGACACGGGCCTCAGAGTCGGCCTAGCAGTCCTTACAGAAGCAGTACTAGTCGCTCCTTTAGAAGGGATAGGAGAAGTCAAGATCCTCAACAATCACGAAGATGGGACTTCCTTTTTGTCGATTGACTTCTGTGGCCCCATAAGAGCCGCAGGAGGAACGGCGCAAGCATTGGGCGTCCTCATTGGCGACGTGATAAGAAGAGAACTAGGCCTCGATAGGTATCGCCCAAGTGAAGGAGAAGTAGAGCGAGTCAAGGAAGAGTTCNGCCTCTATCGGGGAGGGCTTCAGTACAAACCTCCTCCAGAAGAAGTGGATATGATCGTCAGGGCGTGCCCAGTCATGGTGAATGGAGAAGGCACTGAGAGGATTGAGGTAGCCGGGTATAGGGAGGTGCCGAATATACAGGGATCTAGGATTCGTCAAGGTGTGCTTCTGGTCATTGCTGAAGGGCTCTGTCTAAAGGCTCCAAAGATCAANAAGCATACGGATAGACTGGGTGTGGAAGGATGGAGTTTCATAGATACTCTGGCATCCAAGGGCAAGAAGGATACAGATGAAGCAGCCAATCTGAAACACAGGGCAATAAAACCCAATTCCACATACATGGACGACATAATCGCTGGCAGACCAGTGTTTGGTGAGCCCTGTGAGCCAGGAGGATTCCGTCTCAGATACGGTAGAAGCCGTACAACAGGCCTCGCCGCCGCGGGTCTGAACCCAGTAAGTATGCATGCTCTCGGCGGATTTCTTTCAGTCGGTACCCAGATGAAAATCGAAAGGCCCGGGAAGGCATGCGCAGTGACCCCCACATCATCAGTAGAAGGCCCCATGGCCATCTTGAGCGATGGTAATTTCAAGAGAATTCAGAGCGAAGAGGAATGGCATCGAGTCAAGAACGAGGTAGAATTGATCTGGGACGCCGGAGAGATATTGATCGGATTTGGGGAATTTCTTGAGAATAACAAGCCCCTGGTCCCTTCTGCCTACAACAGAGATTGGTGGGCGAGTGAACTTGCAGCGAAAATAGACATGCCAAATAAACTTGAGCGGCTAGTTGAGATTTTGAATATCGATGATAGCGAGATGCCAGACGGGCTCCCGTTCAATGGGGCAATAAAAAGAGGGGGAGAAACGCCTCACGAGCGAGAACGAAGGAGAAGGGATTGGGACAGGCTATTCAGATCTGCAGAGTTGAGTTGGAAGCAATCCACCATGATTTCTGAAGAATTTGGGACTGCCATACCTCCACCTTGGAACCTATGGTGGTCGGATCTCCCTCTAGCTGCGATCCCAACATTGCTTGCTGCCATATCTGCTTCCGAAATGGATTCTGAAAAACTCATAATCCCATTCTTGGACGGCCTTGAAATCCAGAACATCGATGAACGCAACGCCTCCATAATCGATCGATATGGGCCAATCAGATTTGCACTTATGAGCTTGGGAATAGAGCACAGAATGAGTGGAAAGAGCATCATTATAGAGACGGGTTGGCAACCATTGTGCGACACCCTTGCTGATGAAAATCAGATGGACGGACACGACACAGTGTTAGAGATTGCCAATCGAAGGCTTTCGGCAATTAGAGAGTCGAGAGACCTACTTGAAGCCGAAAGAAAACGAATTGAACAGATAGAGATAGTTAGGACGGAGCGCAGAATAAGTGCTGAGACAGAGGCCAGACAACAGAATCTCGGTGTGGAGGAGACTGAGAAGATAGGTGATGAAGCCGCTGCTGAGATCGAAGACCCCGGCCCTCCGAATCCAGATGAATTGTTGGCTTCGAAAATTCTGATTGACGATGACGAAGTAGAACAGTCACTCTGGCTCATCAGGAAAATCTCCAAGCATCGATGGGAAGATGCGGCCCCAACTAGAATAGGAGCTAGAATGGGCCGACCGGAAAAGGCCCAGAGAAGAGAGATGAAGCAGTATACTCACGCACTATATCCCATTGGAAACAATGGAGGGCCCCAAAGACTGCTTGGCCAAATTGGAAAGGGCGCTCTGAGTGTTGATGTAAGCATAAGGCGGTGCATAGAATGCGGCAGGGACACCCATGAAATCACATGCCGTCATGACCACGGTGATGGCAGTGGCCCATGTAACGGAAGGACGGAGATAAGGAGGCGAAAAGAAAGCAATCGCAGGCTGGGTGAGAAGAGACACGTACAATTCACAACGATCCTAGAATCAGCAAGAAAGAACCTCGGCCTCAATTCTCTTCCAAGACCAATGAAGGCGACAAGAGAACTCGAATCCAGGCTACAGACTCCAGAACCCCTCGAAAAGGGTATTTTGAGAGCACTACATGATGTTTCAGTGAACAAAGACGGAACATCTAGATTCGATATGATCGATGTTCCAATCACTCATTTTAGACCATCTGAGATAGGGACTCCGTGGAGAACTCTACTGAATCTCGGATATACCAAAGATATGGATGGCGAACCTCTTTCTTCTGATGAGCAGATACTCGAAATATTCCCTCAGGACATCATACTCTCAACCAATGCAGAAGACCATCTCTCGAGAACTTGTAGATTTGTTGATGATGAACTCACAAAAATGTATGATATGCAACCTTTCTACAAATATGAAGGCAAGCAAGATCTCGTGGGACATCTCGCAATAGGGTTGGCTCCTCACACATCTGGCGGCGTACTTTGTAGAATAATTGGGTGGTCAGACGCATCGGCCGGCTACGCGCATCCCCTATTTCATGCTGCGAAGAGACGCAACTGCGATGGAGATGAGGATTGCGTCATGCTACTACTGGAGGGACTCCTTAATTTCTCGAGGGACATCCTCCCATCAAATCGCGGCGGACAGATGGATGCGCCACTTGTGCTCACTACGCAATTACTCCCCAGTCAGATAGACAAAGAAGCCCTCAATGTCGACTGCTCGTGGATGTACTCCTCTGAATTTTATGAAGCGACAATATCTCAACTGCACCCCTCTGAAGTGAAACATCTTGTCGACATGGTAGACAACAGGGTAGGTACAGTGGGGGATGTCCGAGGTTATGGCTGGACTCATGATTCAGATGGCCTTTCTTCTGGCCCATCAAACTCCCAATACAAGATTCTTGATACAATGAGGGAGAAAATGGATGCACAACTTGCATTGGCGTCGCAACTTCGTGCAGTCTCCGTCGAGAGGGTCGCCAAGCAAGTCATTGAGTCCCATTTCCTGAGAGATATACGTGGAAATCTAGTTGCATTTTCAAGGCAGAAAGTCCGCTGTGTCAAATGTAACACGTCCTATCGCAGAATACCACTTTCAGGATCGTGCATTGCTAAGGTAGCGAGAAACGATCAGACAAGTCGTTTAGACAATTCAAGCGACGAGAGCCATGCAAACGTCTGTGGAGGGAATCTGACTCTGACGGTATTCCCCAAGTCAGTTCGAAAGTACATCCAAGTCACGAATGACGTCATGGATATGTATGGTATAGACCTCTACACCAGACAACGTGTAGAATGGATGCAGTCTAGCGTTGATTCGCTATTCGATAACGACAAGGTCACTGTGATGACGCTGAGCGATTTTATCTGATTCCCGTGAATCCAAGCTCCTCTAGAATACTCTTCATCCAGATCAACTTCTTCATCTTCCTTTCTGGATTGGTAACCCCAGAATACCTTCCCACCATGTCCGACCTGGTCCCCAAAAGATCGATACGACCTAACTCTACACCCATCGCAATTGCAATGCAAGCCGCTCTATCACCGTCTGTGAAACCTCCTGGATTACGCATGCCTAGTATCTCATGAGGCGTCTGATGCGTCAAAGAAATGGGACAATCTCTCAGTTTTGAGATGAGCGACTCCAAAGCCATCCGATTGTCACCGTGCGCGTGTATGATGAGTGGAATATTACGCTCAATCGCATCATCTAAGCCCTTGCCCCCATCACCGTCGGTGACAATTGCTATTGTCCGATTCCAACCATTTGCCGGATCGTCCAATTCTGAAAAAACGCCTGCTGAGCCATCTGCAATTATCAAAGAACAGTCCTTTTCAATTGCCTCCTCCACTTCGTATTTTTCAACTGCTGCGCCTACTATGCAGACACATTCACGCCTGCTGAGCAATTCTGATTTAACATCGGACCAGTTTGAATCGAATCCATCAAAAGACCAGTTTGGATATCCTTGCTTCATCACTTCATCAATGAGCCATTTGGCGACATCCACGTCTCTTTCTAAACTCCAACCGAATGCCAATCTGATCTCATTTTGTATCTGTAAAAGATTGGACTTTCGACCCGGGTCTTCCTGACCCTCCATGTCATACGCCTATCGTGAGCGTTCAAGAACCCTGCCGGTCACTCATAGACGCATGCCGATGCCCGTCACGCCACCGGACCTCGTCGATCCGAGCGCATTGGCACGATATCCATTCTTACCACAGGCAAGACCGCATATTCGAAAGCTGTTCGATGAGAATGGCATCGACATCGACGCTATCATCGAACAAGGATGGCTCGAGGAGGCGAGATCTCTTGGACGCCTCAGGCTTGTGGAGTCTATCGTGCACAAGTCAGACGCAGATCCCATGACTTCTNTCGANCTNGCGAATGAGGCATCCAGACTTTTTGCAATAGCTGCATATCAGTATGCTTTCCTTGTCGTATGTGCTTCTTTTGACGAGAGGCTCATGGCGCGCTGGGCGGAAGGCGAATCCAGCCTTGCAGACAAAAACATAGGTCGAGATAATGAGAGATTCGAATTAGTGGCTGGGACATACCTGTCATCCATCAAGTCGATATTCCGTGATGNTCAAGCGATCTATTCAGTCCCTATANCAGATTTCTTAGAACTATGCCCGAGAATATCCGGCTCCTATTGGAGGCTTGTCAATAGACCNGTGAAGAACGGCTGGGTGATGCTCGACCCCGCTTCTGGTGAGAGCAGCAGAGAACGCGTTGCACGACTGATAAAGGAAAGAATTCGTGAGGACTTGATCCAGAGGTGCCGTGAAAGCATGGAAAAAATGTCTGAGCCAATGGCAGATCGCTTGGGGGAAGAAGTGACAAGAATAACCGAGCTTTTCGGNTCTCAAGTCAGATCTGAGATGCCAGTATCGGCCGCCACTCGTGATGACTGGCCTCCCTGCTTTTCAACCTCGGTTGAGGAGTTGGCTTCAGGAGTCAACGTAAATCATGTCGGCAGGGTATTTGTTGCNGCGATGGCTAGGAGCATCGGCATACCCATTGATGTGGCTTGTTCAATGTTCGAAGGCGCACCTGACTATGACCCTCAAACAACGGCCTACCAAGTTGGCCATGTNTACGAGCGCGAATATACGCCTCATGCCTGTGCAGCACTCAAGGCAGCGGCAAGGTGCCCGGTCTCTCAGGGAGATGATAGGCTATGCGATCAAGAGTGGTTGACGCATCCGCTGAAATATCTTCGAGCCAAACAGCGTTCAAGAGCAAGGCTCGAAACGTGANCAATCTCCTCCGACCGACTATTTTTGTCCCATGTCGGCAAACAATTCAAATCTTCACCCCCCCTATTCCGTATCGGTACCACCATGGTGAGAACGTTAGTCGTCACTGTTGACCGAGATAACGATCTCGGGGTCAAGGCTGGCGTGAGGGGGCCAGTCATAGGTCGAAAGGCTACTCTGACAGCAGCTTTGAGACTCGGAATCGCAGATCCAGAAGAGAGCGATACAAACGCAATCATGGGGGCACTACACCATCATGATAGATTAGTCGAAAAATCCGAATCGAACGATGGAGTCGAGGTAGCAATCCTCACAGGAGACGTGCGAGTGGGGCCTAGAAGCGATCGGGCGATTGCAAGCCAATTGGATGAAGTAATCCGGCTTTTTCAACCTGATACCGCGGTTCTTGTAACAGACGGCGCTGAAGATGAAGCCTCACTTCCTATTATTTCGTCAAGGGTTCGTATTGATCACATTGAGAAAATCATTGTCAGACAGTCCAAGGGAATCGAAAGTACCTACTATTACATTGCAAAGGCAATCGAAGACCCCCGATGGAGAGCAAGACTCCTCGTACCAATTGCAACATTTCTTCTGATACTGGGTTTGGGTCTCATTGTACCGAAATACGGCAATATCGTGATAGGTTCACTGCCCCTTATCATCGGCGCATGGATTCTCGCTAAAGGCCTCGGGTGGGAGCAGCAGCTCGAACGACTCTTTGATGATATGCGGAGCAGCGCATCTGGAGGATTATTCTCATCTCTCTTATGGGCGGTCTCGGTAGTCTCCGTATTATTCAGCATACTCGCTGCATTTGACGTGTTTACGAATAATTCCCTTTACGGTGACAAATCAACGGTTTGGATATGGGCCAGAGCCATTGACGAGGCTCTACAGTGGCTGGTTATAGCGGGAGTCTGCTTCTCACTTTCATTGGGGGTGCTTAGATGGAAAGAAGGTACATTCCGCGGGCAGTCAATCCTCATGATCGGATTAGGACTTGTTTCCTATGCGTTCATCAACGCCACTGTTGATCTTTTGCAGGAGTGGCCGAATTATCAGCCATCAGTCTCAACCGTGGTTGATGATTGGGGCCTCCCATTCATTTCCGTCGTCTTCTATTATCTGTTGAGAGTCGTAGTTGACTCTCTGAGGAATGAAGACGACGACCCCAATGCAAACCGACATTGGGGGATATGAACGCCTCACCGCCATTATCGCTAAGAGCGCCCGATGACGATTACAGGCCAATGTTCCCCGAGTGTATTGACTGCAGAGGGAAGAAATCGCTCTGCGGGCTAGACCCATGCCCGCTGCTTCTTGAGGTAAGAAACAAGTTTCAGCCGACGAAACCACGTATCACCGATCGGATTGAAGGCCCCTCTCCCCCCCAGGTATTCGTTGGAAGATACGGATACCCCGATGTCAGGGTGGGGCCATCTACGATTTGGACACAAGACAACGCTACTCCAATCTCTGACCCGGCGCAACTCTACGGCCGCCCTATCGAGGAAGTGGCAACAAGACAAGCAGGCCTAGTCACAGGAGGCCAATCATCCAAAGTATGGGAAGCAAAAATGCCAGGAAGAGTCCTATCTTCAACACAAGAAATTGCAATGGCCGAAAAAGAGGTCGAGATTGGGATCGGTTTCAGAGGACCAGTCGATTTGAGCACGCCCCTGACTTTCGACTCCATGAGCACACCACTCGGCCCGAGTGGGACAATCGAAGATTTGGAAGTAATTGGGCATGCCAGAATCCCCAGGAAAGTTGACTCTATTATCGATGAGACCGATCTCTTAGCCACCGACGCAATGGACGAACTCTCGATGAACGGAGTTGGCGAGGCACATCTTTCCAGGCTGTTATCCGCTGGCCTTCTTGGGAAAGACGAACAAAGACGACTAGTACCTACAAGGTGGTCTATCACAGCAACAGACAGCGCGTTAGGAGATCGAATCTGGAGCCAGACTCTTGATTACCCGTCACTTGACAAGATTCACTTGNATCGTTCTGAGTATCTGGATAATCGCTTCTGGATACTCACCGCACCCGGATCATGGGCCTTTCAGATGTCCGAGGCATGGATGAGAGGCTCATTGTGGTCCAGTTCCGGAAACGTGTCCTCCGACTGGGAAGACGGACNCCCTAGGGTCAAGTATGCCGATAACGTCACTGGGGCGTACTATGCGGCACGACTAGCGGTTCTAGAGCATCTCAAATCCGCACGGAGATCAGGATCCGCATTCGTATGGAGGGATATAGGACCCGGCTATTGGGCGCCTGTCGGCGTCTGGCTCATCCGGGAGGCCTGTAGAGAGGCATTGAACGCCACCCCTCAAAAATTTGACACAGTAAACGACGCAATTTCCACCATAGCCACGGAAGCATCTTCTCCTCAGGAGGTGATGAAATCATGGTTTTCGACAAGATTGAACCAAACTAGAATCTCAGATTTCGCATAGCGCCTATTTCTTTCGATTTCGAACCCTTTCGAGATAACGAGTGTAGTTTCCTGGCCAGATAATAATACGCCCATCCCCCGGAAGTTCCCAGATGGTGTCGCAAACCCTATCCAAGAACCATCTATCATGGCTAACTGTGATTATGCTGCCATCATAATCGCCCAGAGCCCCTTCCAAGGCTTCTTTTGCGTCTGTATCCAAATGATTGGTAGGCTCATCCAGCAAGAGAAGATTATTCTCCTCAAGAAGGAGCTTCAACAGTGCTATCCGCGCTCTCTCGCCGCCGCTAAGTGCCTTCAATTTGGTACTAACCATATCCTTTGTGAATTGGAACTGTCCCAGCATGGCTCGTATGTCCCCGTATTCCATTCTTGGTTTCAGGGAGCGTATCTGTTCAACCNGGGTCAATTCAAAGTCAAGAGATCGATGATCTTGGTGAAAGTAGCCAATCTGTACTCCGGGCCTGACATCTATTTTTCCGGAATCCAGTTTGATCTCTCCCATTATAGTCCTCAACAGAGTCGTCTTTCCTGTCCCGTTTCCGCCGACTACACCTATCTTCTGACCTCTCCTAACACTAGCCTCGACCGACTTGAAAATAGGTCTCTGAAGCCCATCGAAAAGCAAAGTCCCATTTGCTATATCTAGAACTTCAAGACTCGATTTCTCACTCGATTCCAATGTAAATTTCAATGCACGTCTCGCTTTAGGTTTCAAAGAACGGAGCCATTTCAATTCACGTTGAGAACGATTGATCATTACATGTTTCTGTGAGATTGATTTATCGTACTTGTTGGCTGATTTCATAGATTGAACAGCGCCCTTCAATCGACGCAATTCTTTCTGGGTTTTCTCAATTCGATCTTCAAGAGTCTGTAGAAAGAGCTCTTTCTGCTTGAGATAGGATGTGTAATTGCCTGTATACCCCCTCACATGCGCATCCTGCACTTCCAGAACAGCGTTACAGATCCGATCAAGAAAATACCGATCATGGCTAACNACAACTATGGCACCTTTGAAATCAAGTAGAAACCTCTCAAGCCAATCCAGTGTTTCCAAGTCAAGGTGATTCGTAGGCTCATCTAGGAAGAATACCTCGATTTCAGAGAGACCAACAAGCTGACGGGCAAGAGCAACCTTTGCCCGTTCCCCTCCTGAAAGGGATTCAAGCGGGGTTTCCATAGGATGCTGTGAGAGATCGAGAGCACGCAAGATCTCCTGTGCATGACTCGCTACGTTCGAACCACCACTTTTTGCATTCATACTCTGTAATTCTTGATAGCGGTCAATATCCGCCTGCCAATCTCCTTCGTAGAAAGACGGATCTGCCATCTTCGCCTCGATCACAGACAACTCTTCATCGATCTCCTCGAATTGTCGACCCTTCCGTCCCAATTCTTCCTCTAGTGTAGCACCGTCATTGATATCCCTGACCTGTGTTAGAAACGCAATGCGAAGACCCGGAGCAAATGATATCTCGCCGACATCCTGATCTTGTTGAGAAACAGTCCTCAGTAGCGTAGTTTTACCAGCACCATTGTGTCCGACGATTCCAATCCTGTCCCCTTCGTCGATTCTCACGTTTACACCTTCTAGAACCGTCACTGGTCCGAAGGAACGGTGCACGTCCTCTAGCCTGATGAGCTCTCGTGCCACGTCATGGCGGACGTATTGGGGTTGAAGTGGTCATCGGTCAATTCTCCGATGCCTCAAAGCATAATCACACCGTCGGAGGGCCATGGAGTCAACTATCGAGATTAGATGGTCAGGCGACCCAGGCAAAATCAAGAGAGCCATACAGTCGATAGAACCAGACGATCCAGACGCATTCAACGTCGATTTCGTGCACCATGAATCTTCAATTGAGGCCATCATCACAGTAAAGGCCNGCTCTTTGAGTACTGCCAAGGCAACTGCAGACGATATTCTCGCATGTCTTGGGGCTGCAACGGTTGCAGGTGATGTTTTGGAAGATTGAGATTGCAAGAAAGGTTGCAGAAATACAGGGATATTTATCGGATGAAGGGAATAAAATACATCCCTTCATAGTATCCTCGTTTCTACAGCCGCATTATGAATGCAGGACAGATACTAGTGTTCTTGATTGGAAGTTACGCCTCTTTCGCAATAGCGGTAATGGCTGCTGCCCCGATCTTGGCCTAATGAAAAAATAAGACGAATACGCCTCTAGGACGGTTAAATTAGCCCCCATTAGACGCACAAGCATGGGTCTACCCCACGACAGGTCCCATTTGCTTTGGACTGACGCGCCCACAGCACGATTCATCGAATCTATCGATCGATGGACGAAGACCTTGATGGATGATGATCCATCTGGGACTCGAGCGATTCCCACTGCCCGTACGGTTGCAAAAATAATCGCCAAGGAATCGGGCATACTCGCTGGCCGACCAGTCTTGAACCGCCTCTTTGCCAATAATTGTCACGATTCACATTTGAAATGGAATATTTCTGAGGGCGATGAATTTCAAGTCGGGGATGTGATACTGACAATAGAAGCAGACGGAATTGAAATTTTGTCGGTTGAGCGAACTGCGATGAACCTGGTCACTAGGTTGAGCGGTATTGCTACTAAGACGTCAAAATGGGTGAAAATCCTTGACGAGGTGGCTATTGCAGCAACCAGAAAAACACTCTGGGGCGTACTTGACAAGTGGGCTGTACACGTGGGAGGCGGCTTGACGCACAGAATAGACAGGTCAGATGCTCCGATGATAAAAGAAAATGACTTGGCGCTTTCCACTTTCTCACTCACCGATCAAATGTCTAATGCTGCTCTCAACAGCGATTTCCTCGTCATCGAAGTCATCTCAATGGAACACGCGCTTACCGTGGCACGAGAATGGAAAAACAACATACAGGAAAATGAGACCACTGGCCTTCTGACTCTATTACTAGATAATCTGGGTCCCGAGGGATCTCTTGACGTCGCACGTCAACTGGAAACGAAGGGCCTTCGAGACGGAATCGTGCTAGAAGGCTCCGGCGGCGTGCGAAGGGGTGAATTGGACAGATGGTCGCATTCAGGCATGGATGTCGTATCATCGGGAGCACTAACAATGGATTCTTCCCCAATTGATATGACAATGCTCATGGAGGCAGATAGATGACCATCCATGACGACCATCCCAGAAGAGATTCGCTGCTGTCAAGGCAGAAGATTGTCGATGCGCAGAAGAAGGGCCTGTTAGCAGACTCCGCACTAATCGCGCACGGAAGGGGCGAGGCATTCGATTACCTTCTCGGTGAATGCACCACCCCCTTGGCCAGAAGAGCAGAAGAAGAATCCGTGAATCGCCTTGCTGCTGCACGCCGCCCTGTGATTTCTCTAAATGGAAACTCAACGGTCCTTGCCGGCAGAGATGCAGTGAAGCTGGCTGCTCTGGTGGGTTGCAAGATCGAGATCAATATATTTTACAGAACGGACTCAAGAGTCAACCTTCTTTCTCAGACATTGAATCTGATTAAGAATGAGGTTGCTTCTGAAAACCCCTCTGATGAAATCACCTCTGAAATATGGTCTCAAATGGTTGCCAATGTCGAGATACTTGGTACGACCCCCGATGCCCATATACCTGGTTTAGAGGGTCCAAGGGCCAAATGTTGCAGTCAAGGAATACACGCCGCTGATACAGTACTCGTGCCGCTCGAGGACGGGGATCGCTGCGAAGCCCTAATCCAGATGGGAAAACAAGTACTTGTAGTGGATCTGAACCCTCTTTCCAGGACAGCAAGAACTGCCACTGTGACTATTGTGGATAACGTCTCTCGCGCATTTAGTGAAATGGTCAAAATCGCATTAGAAAAGCCAGCACCCCCCGACATCACATGGGACAATAGAACAGCCCTGGTAGATGCTATCGACACAATGGGTAAAGCAGCAGTGCGATCTTTTGATCAGGACGACTAACCAAACTTCGCCATCAGCAACTCATGGACTCTAGAAGCCACAGCATCACCTACTTCAGACGTAGTCGCCGAACCACCGATATCATAGGTCTTCGGTCCATCAGACGAAAGCAATTCTGAAATGGCCTTTTGCAGTATATTTCCACATACATCCAGACTCTTATCTGAATGACGAATAGCCAAGTTTTCCAGCATTAATTGCAGAGACGAAAGCATTGCTATTGGATTCACTATGTTCTTCCCTGCGTGCTTGGGAGCAGACCCGTGAACAGGTTCGAACATCATGTGGTGATCACCAAGATTTGCTGAAGCTGCCATGCCCATTCCTCCTTGCAGCACCGATGCTAGATCGGTGGCTATATCTCCAAACATGTTCGGCAAAACAACGACATCAAGATCTTCAGGGTCACGAACCAACCACATCGTGAAGGCGTCTATGTAAGCCTCTTTAGCATCAATGTCAGGATATTGCTCGGACATCTCTCTGAATATGGCGCGGAATAATTGACACCCACGGAGTACATTCGATTTATCGACGCAGGTCACACTCTGTGCCTTTCCAAGCTTCTTCGCTCGNCGCTCCGCGAGGTCAAAGCAGAATCTATGGATTCGNTCACTCCCGNCTCTTGATATTGGTCGTGCATCCCATTTGACCTCACCCTCAAGCCCGGGGAACTTCTCAATGACGAGCTTCTCATCCCTTTCCCCTATAGCAGATTGTGCCATCCTCCTCAGAAGAGAGTGGTACAAGCCTTCTGTATTTTCACGAACCATTACTAGGTCGACAAGGGAAGAATCCCAGACTTTCTTATGCACTCCATGCACTTTGTGAAGAATCCCTTCGTAGAGCTTCACAGGACGAACGTTTGCGTATAGATNGAGCCCTGACCTAAGGCCGAGAATTACCTCTCCGCCTGCTACGTCCCCACTGGGGAGTCTTGCATTCGGCCAACCAATGGCACCAAGGAGAATGGCATCACTCTGATCGCGACAGATTTCAAACGACCCCTCTGGCCATTGCTCGCCCGTTTCGAGATAGTGCTGACCACCACAGGGAATTTCCCTGATATCGAAGTCCACCGGCCCGTGTTTTTGAAACACATCTAGTACCTTTAGCGCCTCACGCATCACTTCTCGACCAGTACCGTCCCCCGGGAGAGCGACGATGCGATACGCGGACATCGTACCTCCCAGAATGAAGTCCTTCATCAAGCAACCCCTGTAAAAACCACGGATGATATCATGCACATTGTTCATAGACGTCCATGCAGAAGTAACATCTCATGGGTGAAGGCGGTTCTGCTGACGGCAAGTCCCCTATCGACATAGCTGGTCTGCCGAATTCGGTAGCCATGCTGTGCGACACGATGCTCAGAATAGACCCCGAATGGAGCCTCGACAGATGGTTAGACAGGTGCGCCAAAGAAGAACTCGAATTAGCCTCATCGCATCTCGGGAGAGAGAAAATGCGATTAGAGCAGAGACTCCGAAGAGTGGAAGACATTGCAAGACAGCTCGGGAGAACCCAAGAAGCCAATCTGCTGATTCAGAATGACCCCTTTCAGAGAAATCTGTTTGACGTATACGATGCGGATGTATCAGAAAACGATGAAATTGGAAAAATCCTTGACGAGGCAGCTCGAGCCGCATCCATTCACCCGCCGAGAGCGACTGATGATGACCCATTGCTTGCAATAATCGCTGCGAGAATCTTGGATATGGCTGAGCACGCCCATGCCGAAGGATCTGATAGCATCAGCTGGGAAGAAGTGATGGAAGAATTGATTCCCGGGGGAATCTCGGAAGAGGAGGTCGATGAGGCCTTCGCACATCTTATTCAGAACGAACAATTGATTGAATTTGTTTTCGGAAAATTCACAATCAACGATGTCCGTTGAATCGTTCGAAAAATTGAGTTTATGGAGCAGATTCCGGAATCCGTAGTGTCAGAGTCGATGAAAGATGTTAATTCCTATATCCTCTCTAATTGGAGACATACTGTTCAGCGTAGCCGAGTTGTGAGGAGATTCAATAGATGGGAATTCATCCAAAAATAGGTATCACAGGATTGCCAAAATCGGGCAAGTCCGCCGTTCTAGAGAAAGTCGTTGAGATGATGATTAGCGAGAGAACCGAGGAACGCAGAATACGGAATGAACGTTCTCAGGACCGTCCGATCATTGGGGGCATGAGAACAGAGCCTATTCTTGAGGATGGAGTCAGAGTCGGCTTCGAATGCGTTGACATAATCACCGGAGACAGGGCTGTGATAGCACACAAGGACATCGACTCCAGGCATACAATCCTTGGAATGGGAATCGACCCCACGGGACTCGACAAGGTCGCCGTCCCCGCGATCGAGCGAACGGTCGAGTCATGCGAGATGCTGGTCATCGACGAGATCGGGAAATTCTCCGTTGAGTCCGAGGCCTTTGTCGAGGCAGTTCGCGCTGCTCTGGAATTCGACATGCCAACCGTCTTGACACTGCACAAGAAATCCAGACACCCCCTCCTTCAAGACATTCGCAGAAGAGACGATGCTAGAATCCTCGAAGTCACACCTGTCAATCGTGCGCTCTTGCCATACAAGGTGCATAAGCTGGTCCGTGAGACCTACTGACTTATTGCTTGAGAACCCAGCACTCATCTTGATAGCCACATGGACACGCCTGCAGATCGAGCCTCTCGTATCTTCTTCGGCTTCTCCGCATCGCTTCTTCTCATACTCGCACTNGGGCTTCGGAGCGGCTTTCTGTCAACCGCTCACTGCGAATCAAATTGCACCTCTGATTTGCCGATTGTCGNCATTCTGCTTTTCTCTGCTATCTCNTCGATGTATGTCTTTTGGGCCTTGAGAGTCGCAACTCCGGTCCCNTTTCAGAAACAGCTACATTCAATCTTCTCGAATGAATCTGAAGTAGCNATGTGGAACCGTNTGGAAGNCGAGAGGATCGATTCTGATGACATTGAGAGAATGTCAGACGCGTGGGCCAAATTAGAGGTCGGCCTCGGAACAGAAGAATCTGAGTGAGTAAGCGAAAACTTGACTCTCCTCCTGCTCCCGTAGGGGTCCGATGTCTTCTATCCCGGAGGATCTGAGCTATACCGAAGAGCATGAATGGATGAGGGTCTCCGACGGCGTGGCCACGATAGGAATCACCGATTATGCTCAGGATGCTTTGACGGACGTCGTCTGGGTTGAATTGCCGGTGGTCGGTGATCAAGTCAGGTCCATGGAGGCCTTCGCAAGCGTGGAGTCGGTGAAATCCGTATCTGAAATATACGCTCCAATCTCAGGAGAAGTGGTGGAAGTAAACGAAGAACTCGAAACAACGCCTGAGGCCATAAACGAAGATCCGTATGGGAATGGCTGGATATGCAAAATCAGACTAGAATCGGAGGAATCCTCCAAACTTCTGAACGCTCAGGAATACAGGTCNCTAATCGGTGATTGATGCATGTCTCTAATCCACCTGTATGTGGATGGGTCATGCGGAGATAACAGGAATGTAACGAAGGATACGATAGCGGGCTGGGGCGTCTGTATAGTGTCTGGAGATTCCGGCACCGGGCGCGGTCAGGGCGAGGTTATGGAAGAGACCAGCGGGAGAGTGGTCACCAATCCAGACGCCCCCGGATACATCGGCGCCTCCGTCGGCTCGAACAACACTGCCGAACTCTCTGCAATTGCCCATGCACTCAGATGGCTCCTGATAAACGGGGAAGATAGCCCCGCGAAGATAAGATCTGACTCATCATACGCATCTAATTTGGCTACAGGGGCGTGGAAGCCCAAGACCAACAAAGAAATCGCACACAGGGTGAGGGAGTTGTGGATCGAATGCGAATCTGTCAGGCCCCTTTCTATCGAGCATATCAGGGCACATCGGGGACACCGCTGGAACGAACGTGCAGATCATCTAGCATACAGGGCAATGGAAGGTAGAAATCCAGAACCACTTCAATTCTGGAAACCGGGTGTAAGATGATCAAGATTCACTAAGGTAACCCGAACTAAGTATTGCATAAGTCCCTTGTAAGATCATCAACGCACCTATCAGATTCAGAATTAGGCCACCTGCAGGGGGAAAGGGGCCAGAGGAATACAGNGACCATGTGCCCAACATCACCATCAATCCAACAATTGACACNTTCACACCACCGCCCCGAACGTCCTTCCAAAGCCTCAACCATGGAACAACCCCCTTCTGCTTGAATCTCCAACGATACCAACTAAGATACAGTGCAGCGACTCCGATCATGCCCAGAACCCCGAGGGAGAATGAATCATCATTCCAAGGCCCATAGGGAGCCCATCCGATGATGAGCACATCAACCATGATGACCAACCCGAAAATACCCAGGCCAACCCATGCGGCGTCCTCCTCCATGACCTCCGATTGTTGGTCTACCTCATGATTCCACGGGTTGCAGGCGCTTAACGGGCATTCATACAGGCATCTGCCTACTCTTATTCATGCCCGACCTGCTGGCACCTCTCCATGACCATAAAGGCCGCAAGACGCCTAGCGAGGCATCCAGAGCATGGTTCGTCCTAGTCATGATCCTAAGCCTAGTCGTTGGTTTGAGCGCCTCTGACGGCAATATTGTGATTGGATCTGCGTGCGGTCTTGTGATGGCTACTGCATTGCTAAACATCGGCTGGTTCTTCCTCAATACCATCGGCGAGGGCCGGGAAACAGTTGCATTGACTAAAGCAGTTACCCGCATGTCTGATATGAACGAGTCCGAATGACAAAGCATGAGCGTGGTGTTCCGCTGGATAGGGAAACCCGATGCCGAGCACCTCGATCTCAGATTCAGAGTCCTGAGAGAGGGGATGCCTCGTGAGACTGCAAGGTACCCAGGCATAGACGAGGACATGAGAACGAAATTCGTCGGAGCATTCGACGGTAGCAAAATGGTTGGTTGTGCAACGTTACAATACGACCCTAAGTATGAAGCCAACCTAAGGATAAGGGGGATGGCCGTCGATCCTAGCTATAGGAACAGAGGAATCGGTTCCAGCCTTGTCGGGATGTTACAGGATTATGCTGCTGAATTGAATACGGGAATATGGTGCAATGCTCGAATAAAGGCAATGACCATGTATCAACGCAAAGGATTCAAAATCACATCCGAACTTTTCGAGATTGAGCATATNGGAATGCATTATCAAATGNATTGGAANCCANATAAAGTTGAGACGAAATAGAGAGAGGGAATGCACCATGGTAGAAACAACAACACTGAGCAAGGAGATTGTCGAGGCGATGATGGAAAGAGTGAATTCGGTGCCGATGATGCACACCCTGAATCTCGAGATATTGCGTCTAGATCAAGGGGAATGCGATGCAAAGGTCCCGAGAAGAGCTGAATGGGACGGCATATACCAGACAATGCACGGCGGAATTCTGGCTACGATCGCAGATTCAGTAACCTGTTGGGCGATACTCACAGAGATAGGTGCAGAGGAGCAGGTAGCGACAACCGATTTCAATATCAGATTTCTAAGGCCCTGTTTGACTGATGCAGTATGTCATGCTAGGGTGATAAGATCAGGAAGACGCCTCTGTGTAGCAGAAGCAGATTTACTTGACACCAAAGGTCGTAAAGTTGCAGTTGCCCAAGCGACATATGCGCGCCTGGATAGTTGAAAAGTTAGAGGAGAAGAACCTCAAATAGAGTCACTTCATTCCAAATATTTTGTCAGGATCAACCAAAGTTTTCAATTCTAGGATATTGCCATTAGGATCTTCGATGAAAAAAGTCTCTTGCTCGAACTCTGTGCCGATGAAACGACGATATGGCTCTTGGAGATAATTGAAACTCGAGTCTTCAATTTGAAGTTTAACCCTCTGAAAATCCTCTTCACTCAGATGGACCCCGAAATGTGGAACCTTCACTTTGCCCA
>PAUH01000001.1 GCA_002712645.1 Methanobacteriota archaeon | reverse complement strand
GGAATTATCTGTTGTTATTTCTTTTGTTCGGGCTTGATGATTCAAGTCGTTCAGGCTCAGCCTCGCGGGTCCGGGGGCGCTGGACGACCTGCTCGGAATCAAGGATTGTTACGCAACGGGGATGATGCCCCAGATTTTTCACTCCGTAACTATGATGGATCTCAGGTCGTTACCCTTTCTAAATTGCGGGGCAAACCAACTGTTTTAGTGTTCGGTAGTTGTACATGTCCTCCATTTGTCCGAAGCACGTCGATGATCAATTCACTTTTCGATGAGTATCACGATGACGTGAATTTTCTCATGATCTACATTCGAGAAGCCCATCCCATTGGTGGGAGGGAAGTGCCAAATAATCAATTCAAGGTGAATGCTCCAACGACACTCAGTGAGCGTTGTCAATTAGCGGAAAATTTCAATGAGCGAATTCAGATGCGGATGCCAATAATTGTTGACACCATTGATGATGCTGTGGCAGATGTCTATGCCCCATGGCCGAATCGTTTGTTTGTTGTAGATGCAGATGGGAAAATTGTTGATGTAGGCATTGCTGCCGCAGGAGGGACTCGGGAGTCGAGCAGGCAGTTGCCACCCCTCTTGGATCATCTTTTGGAAAAAAAAGATAAATGACAATGAGAAGTGGTTACTTGCCGTTGCCGTGGTAGTCCCAAGCATGCGTTCCCCAGTGGGACTAAGTTCAATAAAGGGGTCGTGGAGTGATAATACTCACTAAACAGATGAGGATTTGGCTCACCCATATCTGGTCTTGGGCTCAGAAGGTTCTTTATCTTGCCGTCCTCTTTGCTCTTCTTGGATTCCTATTTCGTGACCAAGGCACAGTCGGACTTCTGTTTGCAGCCGCGCCCGTGGCGATTGCCCTCATCTACATCACTTACAGGCATTTGACGATAGGTTGATTGGGAGCGGCTCTTTTACTGTCTGATAAACTGCATCTATGCGAGACGATCCACGCGAGACGATCCACCCGAAGACGATGATGACCTGTCCGACATGCTGAACAATGCACCCACCACACTACTAAATCCATACGGGGAGGAATGATGAGATTTTTAATTGCTGCTGGTTTAGTTTTCAGTAGCAGTCTTTGTTTGGCCGAAGACTTTTCAAGCGGGAACATTAAAGATCGAGTTGTGAATAATGAACATGCTTTAACTGCGAAACAAGCCGCTGAGTTAGCGTCTAATTTTGAAGGGGATCTGCGACTTAGAGGCCTGACATCAATTGACAAAGATGTTGCTCAGGAATTGTCGAAAGCTAAAGGGGATCTACGGCTTAAAGGCCTGACATCAATTGACAAAGATGTTGCTCAGGAATTGTCGAATTTTATAGGGAATCTGTACCTTAACGGCCTGACTTCAATTGATAAACACGTTGCTAAAGAACTGGCGAAGTTTACAGGACATCTGGAACTGGGCGGGCTTACTTCAATTGACAAAGATGTTGCTCAGGAATTGTCGAAAACTAGAGGGCGTCTGTACCTTAAAGGGCTGACATCAATTGACAAAGACGTTGCCAGAGAACTTGCGAAGTATGAAGGGGCCTTGTTGTACCTCCACGGACGGACTTCAATTGATGAATTAGGCCTCGCCTACCTGAAGTCAAACCCAAATATTCACTTGCCAGAAAAGTACCGCAACTAAAAAGACTACGCCTTAGGCGTCCGCCTCAGCCACAGACAAAAAAGGGCGGCAACGTACATTCCTAACCCCCCTTAGAAATATTTTGAATAAGCCGGCGCTGCTCAGATGGCGTTTTTTAGTTTCGCTTTCTGGCTCATTGTTTGCCTAGATCCTAACTGCCAGCATTAAATAGGGGTGCCGAGTGTACGCCTTTTGGCTAACCTTGAGGTGTTCGTGAACCACCTGTCGTACTTGCCGTATTGGTAAGTATGCGTGGAGGGAACAGCCGCCGAATCACTTACATTCGAACAAGGAATAACCAGATGAATTCTCTTTTAGATGCGGCACGACTAAGAATAGTGATGTTCTGCTTTGTTATGTCACTCTTTGCATTTGTGGCTACACTCAAGTTCAATCGCCACTGTCCCATTTGTTATTCGCCAGTGCGGGTTGAGTATGCTTTAAGTCTTGGCGTTTTAGGCTACCTTGGCGACTTCGATATAATCCATGAAAACTGCATGGGTGCTTGGAGTGGTAACGGAGATCTTCTGAATTTCTTTAGCTTAAAAAATAGTGATCAAGAGTCTTTAAAGAATTCATTATGAAGCCGTTTGAATTCTTCAATAAACTCTGGCGACTTCAAGTGCTTCACCTTGCCGAACAGAACACAGATGGAAGGACGCTGTGGCGTGCGAAAGCCCAGTGGAAGTTAACTGAGTAGTGCACGGCTGTCCTAGCCAGCGGTTTCGGCACTTCCTAGCCGCAGCATTGGTATAGCCCCCTGAAGCTGTAGCTATTAGCTTGACTGTGAATGGGGCTATGGACTGGACGGACCTTATATCTCGTCATTGACAACTTCTGAACAGTGTCTTCTCATACGTCCTGCTACTGAAACTAAAAAAGGTGGACATGATGAAACTTTTTATAGCGTTGGGCTTGTCAATTTGCCTGAGTCTGTGTGAAGTGCAGACGGCGAGAGGTGCAGATCAACCTCCTACACAGGCCTCTTTTGAGAAATCGTTATTGGGTAAAAACCCTACAGAGGTGATGGCAATTATGGGTGGCCCACCGGGAAGGGTACGAGACACAGGCTTGGCTAAGTGTTGGAGATATTACTACCCGACCTATGATCCAGATTCTGGAAAAGTATTTGAGGAAGCATGTATCCATTTTGACTTAGACAAAATCGTCGATCACTGCTTTTATTTTGAAAAGTGCTATTTCAAGTAGGATATTGGCATGGAAATTAGAAGGTTATTCTCCATCGTCAAAGTTGTTGTTTATTAGCTCGCCTGTAAAGCGGTCGGGGTGAACGCAACCGGACGCCCCTATAAAAACATTGCGAATTAATTCATGCCTAGATGGACCAAAGTCGGTCCTCTCAAAAATCTTTGTGATTAAAGGGCGCCGCAAACAAAAGCAAAGGTAGAACGACTTTGTTTATTTTTAAAAATGAAACGTGTTTCTAGAGCCGCCTCGGCTCCAGCAGTCGACACAGTTGTTGGTGTGCAGAAGCCAACGTCTCGGGATCACTCTGAAACCAGTACTTCAGCCGTTTACGAGCCCGGAGAACCTCTTCCTTTAAATTCGAATCTGGCGCTCGCCGAGCTGTAAACACACGCGAGACAAGGGCCGAACGAGCCCCGTGAAAGGCATATTGAGCATAGACTAGATCGGCGGGAACGGGCAGGCTTTCATCATCCAAACGGCCAATTCCACCGAATCCAAACAAGTGCTCCGTCTCCTGCAATTCGGCTGTCAAATGTTGCATAAACCTACTCTGCAACAATTCGAAATGGCTGCTGAGTCCCAGCGAATGATGAAGGTCATTTAACCCGATGTGGATGTCGTGTACGCCAGCCAGCCGCGCGATTCTTGGTAAGCGAACGGCTGCCGCCGCGGTTTCTACCAAAAGTGAAACGTCCACCCGTCCCGCCACGCATTCGATGAATCGCTCGGCTTCTTGGACAGAGTGAAAGTAGGGCAGCATCAGCGCTCCCGCTCCGAGATCAATCAATCGATCAATTTCATCTTTCATTCCGGCGTGCATCGGATTAGTGCGGATGAAGAGTTGCGCGTTCTTCAGGCGTTTTTTGATGTCCGGCAAGTCCGAGAGTTGATGGTCCGAGATCCAAGTACTCAACCCCTCTTGCCGATCGTGCTTTCCAATGTGTTCCAGGTCAAGACCGATGCGATCAATGCCGGCTTCATCCGCTTCTTCGGCTAATTCTGAACTGTTTGTAAAAAGAGTCAGCAGCATATTCGACCTTCTAATGCACGCGGTGTAACAGAGGTTGTTGAACCACAAATCGCTCAACTTGTGATTCTACGAACCGTTCAAACCTCTCTTGACGGCTAGGATGGAAGCTGGCCGTCTTCTGAGAGCAAATTACATTCGGCAGGGCCTGTAAGCATTTGATTTCCTCCTCGGTGGCTCCGTCCAATACGTCCAGCCCAGCCGAAATTCGTCCGTCTTTCAAATGCGCAATGATGGCCTCGTAATCGATCACCTGACCGCGGCCAACATTGACAAGAATCGCCGAATCCGACAAGTGATCCAACACGTTCGCGCTGATAATCTTGTGAGTTTCTGTTGTTGCTGGACAACAAATGAAGAGCAGATCTACTTGCTGAACAAATTCCTCCCAGGGATCCTCGACCCGTAGGATCGTATTAAAACACCCTGGGTCGGCAATGCCGGATCGGTTGACTCCGATGACCCTAACCCCCATGCCCACCAGCAGCCTACCCAGTGGCTGACCAATCTCGCCCATGCCGAAGATCATCGCGGTCTGTGGTAATTCGGTAGGCTGTACCTCCCGCACTGATTCATCTGGGCGACCAACTCCATGCAAACCTCGCGATAACGTCAGGGCCAGCGCAAGTGCATGCCAAGCGATAACCTCGCCAAAGATGGGACATCTGGTAAGAATCGGGCTGCGAATGAATAGATCAGGCACAAGAAGGTGGTCAATGCCACCAGCCGAGGATTGAACCCAGGCAAGACGCTGAGCAGTTGGCAGCACTTGCCAAAGATAGCGGTGCCCGAGGATAATTTCCGCTCTCGATGCCGTTTGCATTGCTCGATGTTCCGAATCCGCAACCACGACGTCTCGGTGCCCACCAATCTCGACCAATCGCTGAAGATGTCTCGTCGTCGGCGGAGCAGTACTGTACATAACCAAGATGGCGGATTTATTAGATTCATCGCGGGGCATTGCAGTTCTCTCTGGAAAGAATGGCAAGCAAAGCTTCCGAATTCAAATCTTGATGAAAGCCTTCCTCCGTCGACATCTCATGAAATTCCAGCTTCAACAAGCGGGCGAGCACTCGCGTCATCTCGGGCAAAGCGATCCCCGAAGGCCGAATGAAGATCACCTTCGCTTTTGGTTCCATCCAGATTATGTTGGCGAATTCCGCGCCGATCACACCAATCACGCCTCGGCAATTCTGAAATGTCGTTATTTGTTCCACAAGGCTCTGCGATCCCGGCTCGAACGCTTGCGCGTTGATCCCTGATGCGTCCAAACTCTCGATGCATTCTTGAATTCCAGACAAAGAACGTCTTGCTGTTCCGTAGGTCGGAATTTCCGCTGGTCCACCGATCTCGTAATACTTCGGTTGAGGCGAGCGTCGCAGGATCAGAAAACTTCCCCTCCCAGAATTCAAGCTGTCCACACTATCCAAATCCTTCAATTTCCTAAGAAATTCAGATCTGACACAATTCATCGACATCGAGAGATCTTCCTTGAACCTACATAGCTCTGTTCGATGCAAATAATGCTCGGCGATATGTGGGTCTCGCACAAATTGGCGAAGTCCAGTTTCTCCAGTAAGCGCGAGCAGCCGTACATCCCACCGTGGGACGAGGACCTCCTTGCTCGATTCTAATTCTTTGAGCTGCGTTGCACGAACGATCTCGTGATCGCACTTGAATAGTGAGAAAGCTTCTCGCGTTATTGGGTCCATCAACGGTCCACATGAGCGAAGCAGGTAGCGCCTTTTGGAATCTAGCGCGTCTGCATTGGATTCGATGGCAATCATTTCATGGACCGCCGGCAGGAGATAGCCCCACAGGAAGTGATAATAATGCTCGCATGATCCAAACGGAACGCTAGCGTCGTAGTTCAGAGAAAAATCAGTTGCCATGCTTCTACAATATTTTGGAGTCGCGACGGTGCCCGTCGATCGGATGGACTTGCTGGCGGTGGATGAAGGTTTAAGGGTTGAACGGGCGTTCTTTCCGCATCCGTTCTGCATCACCAAGGTGGTGCTGCTCAAGCTTCCGCAAGCACGATGACACCCAATAGTACGAGTCCCCATTACGGCCCGCCCGCAGGTGCAAGCCGTCGCCGGCATCATCTCGCCATAGTCTGCGAAATTGCGTGTTTTCACCTTGCGTGGGTTGTAGTGCTGTCTCAACGCGATCTTCTGAAAGACGGTAACTGGGGGCCTCGAGTATTGGCTTGCTATTACCCATTACTAGTACTCTGGTATCACTTTTTCGGTATGAATGCCGCGATCAACGCAAATAGTGTGCAACCCCTTTGAACGGAGAATAACGCTTTACTGCACGGCGTCCAATACCGCTTTTAAATAGTCATTTCGGCATAATTTTCGAAAGCGTTCATGCCCAACCAAAAAGGCTTAAAGAGAGAAGGAGGGAGACTCAAGAAGGTCCTATGCATCCACAATTCCAATGTGGCCGCTTGCCAGTTCGCTTACCCTCCATTTATGGGCTGTTACGTAACCTGGAATCCCGCTTGGGAGACAATGCAGGGACCCCGAAGCGGCCTACGGTATCTACAGCATATTTCGCTGTCTTGCCCTTGAAGTATTGCCGCTGCAGGGCGTTTTCTACAGGCGGCGACCACGCCCTGAATTGTGTCCTATGGTTTTGTGAAGAGTTTGGCCCCTGTGGTTGAGTCATTCCCCCAAACGCGGCTCCCCTAGGGGTTCAAACTCTTTTTTTATTCACTTTCAGGCTGATACCGCAACCGGGCGGCGGCGTTCCCCCCTTGCAACCCAACGCCTTCCTGACCGTCCCAGCGTGAATAAACCGCCAGGTTGAATTTGCATATTGCTACAGTCCGACGCATTCTGCGTCAGTGCGGCGGAGTGCAATGAATTTTACTTCGGTAGTAATAACACTACGAAACAAGGCTCTTTTTGGTTCGCGAGACTTTTGGCACGGCGTTTGTATCAAGCACACAGCATCGGCAAACGCTAACCGCTACCAGAGAGGCCAGAACCATGTTCTTTGAAACCAAGACAAACCGACGCAAGACAACACGCCAAACACTCAGCACCGAACAACTTGAACCAAAGGCGATGTTCAATGCAGCACCCGTTCAAGCCAACATCGGGTTTGAAGATCGACTTTCGAATGACTACGACGCAAACGATGCGGTTTTCCAAATAAGCTCATCACAAAACATTACATGTGACAATGGTTTTTCGGGTAGCGGGAATCATACATGTAATGCAGACAGGATCTGGACAAATGGGGGAGCAAGCACTCTACCTATCGGCAGCACTTCTGGTCCTAGGGGGTCAACGTTTGTCACTGGCGAAGATGGCCGCATGATCGTGCATCCAGCGTTTTCTGTTGCAGTCTTTGTCCCAATCTTAGGATTTATTTTATCTCTTATCCCACCATGCTAACTTACGGACGAATTGAAACCATCACGGTATTTTCAAAAGTTGCAGCCGATTTGCGAGCCATAAAAAACGAGTGATCCTTACTTAACTGTCATAGCCGGGATCTTTCGTGGTATTGAAGTTCCCCATGTTGCTTTCCGCTGTGCTACAAGTGGCTTGGCTTTGGCTTTTACTCGTTCTACTGCCTTCACCGGCTTGCTGATGGTGATTAGCGATGACACTCCAAACGCAGGTCCATATGGGTGCTGAAAATTTATTCAATGCCTGCACAAGAGGTAGTCCCCAACCAATCATAAATGAATACGCAGAACTAGTTCCGTGCGTTAATAAACGATTATTTAAGCAAAGGATTGATTTTTAATTTGGTCAATAAAAAAGCGGCATCAAATTTGCACTCATTANAAATTANCTTGTTAGAAAAGTTTAAGAGGCATCGACAATTCANTGTTTAGTCAACAAGTCATTATGAATNGTTGACTTCGATGATGANTTCATTTGNACAAGTGCGCAAAAGAGATCATTCCATTGGGTGGCAGTATGCAATACCTATCAANCAAAAAATACTACACCCANTNAATGTCGGCATATTGTCTTGTNGATAAACTTTGGAAAAAATTGGTTTAGGAAAATATAATGAAAACTGATGGGCATCGGGGGTTTACACTCATTGAACTACTTGTCGTTATCGCGATCATTGGTGTCCTAGTTGGGCTATTACTTCCAGCGGTACAACAAGCTCGAGAGGCTGCTAGACGAAACTCATGTGGTAATAACATGAAGCAGATTGGTCTGGCGGTACACAACTATATTACTGCCAATAGAGAAGAGTTCCCAATGACTACTTGGTACCTTGGCAGAACGGCTGGTGGCAAGAAAGATCTTGGAAGTCCATTCGTAGCCATGCTTGCCTTTATGGAGCAACTCGCACTTCAGGATGGTATCGACCTACAGAGCACCACGGATCATGTTCATAACCAACGGCCTAATGGGCCGGGCACACCGCGTGTTCGAAATATGGTAATTTCTGGCCTTATTTGTCCATCTGATTCTTCTACTGGGGTTGTACCGACTGGCGTCCAGAATGCGAATCATGCAATCTCTAATTACCGACATAATGGTGGTCCGATTGCGTTAGGTGGGGGCAGTAATCCGAATTGCGGTCCATGTCGAACAAACTACAATTCCTTCCGCCCTCGGTCAGGTATCGGCAATGCCAATTGGAACAAGACTTTCTACGAGGGTTTACCGACTAACCAAGGTGGCACTGGATCCCAAGGACTTAGAACGGCCAGTCCTAGCGGCTGCTGGCATCGAAACGGCCAGTACTACACGGCTAGTGGTGGGCTTGTCAAACTTGCACGCATCAAACTCAAAGATATTCCTGACGGTTTGTCTTCAACAATTCTTTACGGTGAAAGTCGCTGGGAGTGTTCGAACCAAGCACGTCAGAGTTGGGCCCATGGTAACGCTTTTGACAGGACGAACACGCTTGCTCCAATAAATTATGAATCGTGCGTATATGCCGCCACGAATGCAGCAACAGTTGCAAAGGTCACGGCCGAGGGCAAAACAGGATGCGAGGCCAGTTGTAATTGGAAGACGGAGCGAGGCTTTAAAAGCCAGCATCCAGGAGTCGTTACTGTAATGATGGTAGACGGTTCGGTCCACACGCTTTCAGAGACTGCAGACCACACGCTCTACAATCGACTAGGCTGCCGAGCAGATCAGCTTGTAGCCGGTATCGGTGAGCTCTAAAATAATTGTTTAAATAGCTTAGTATTTCATCGCTGAAATCACGCATCTACGAGGGAACGTTTTATGGCTTGTTCAGCGATAAAACTCTGTCTACCAGTATTAAATTCAGGTACTGCAGTTTGGTTAGCATGAAGGGCAGATATCTTTTCATCTATTTCTGCAATAAAAGTAGCGTCGCCACGACCACGATTCAGAATCAAGACCCATTCTTTGTGCCAACCGCCCGCTACTCCTCAGTTGAACGTGCCGTCAGGCCTATCTGAAGAGGAATGACAGCCATGCGACACTTTCATGTGCCTGGTGTGTTTGATTTGAAAACTGATTTGATGATTGCTGGTGCGGCCCTAGTGATTACCTACGTCCTCTACCGATTTAATTATGTAGAGTAATGCTGGCCAACGCATCAACCATGGCACTGAGTCGATATTGGGTTAATAAAAAATGAATACCATTATTCTGTTTGTAGAGTATCTATTGTCTCCTATTCGCATTATTCGTCTACGAATACTTCTTTTTAGACGGTCTTTATTAAAACGTCGTGAGACTCGGCTACAAAAACGGCTAGAAAGAATCAGTGATGTTGATAAGAACCTATGAAAGATGACTCCCATGAGCCTCATGTGGATGATCTGTCGGGGATGCTAGACGGTTTAAAAGTTACACAACAAATACGAACAGGAATGATGTAAACTCTATGCTGTTTGCGACGAGTGCCCATAAGGCCAGCGGAGCGATGGGTCGTACTTAATTTGAAATATTACAGGGAAAGCAAGTGAAACAACCGGAAGAAATCTCACGAGCGTTCATGGAGAAACTGCTGTCCCGCCTCGAAGAGTTTGACGGGGTTCAACAGGATTTATTTTTCAATAGCTTTCTAGATAACCTAGAGATGGAAGCCGAAGATCGGTCCATATATGACGAGGGGCGGCAGTATGCCGACANCGCTCTTTCACAGTGNGAAGCTTTTGATTCTGANAGCGATAGGGAAGAATTNCTCGCCGATATGTTCGCAAGCCTAAAAACTCTGGTGGAGGCNGGCTCACAAGTTGNCCCCGATGATCCTGAAGAATAAGNGNCNCAAGGATNCNTCTTCTAGANATCAAAAANAGCGGCNNNGAATACACGCCGGCNCTTCTATCGCTGAAGGGNCTACTTCTCCCNCCNACNCCTCCAATTTNTGGCCAAGTAATTCNAATTAGGTTGANCGNGNNCTCNCCNTCTTGCGNTGGATNCCGAAGACNAAAANCCNTCAACNGAACTGGNAGATTNNTGCAACCCGNACNTNACTGNNACTNCGNTAACCNGANGNATCGTTTCACACATGTGCCCGNCTCGTCACTCACCCTCCGGNGANTGTTCCTGAGCTGCCCGNGCNGCCTCGNGTCTCGCTTTCGCTTCTGCGGTTGGCTTTGTAACGTGCTCNCTNTACCCCATGAAAACCTGTGACGTAATCACACCCATTCCTGCAATNAGCGTCACNACAACACCACATACAAAGAGCATGAAATCATCCATTAAAATATCCGCCTAACGCAAGAATACTNGGAACCCATAGCCCAACAAAAATNCCTTGTTCCTTNGCAACTGCTGGGTCACCAAGAAACCAGAGNGATACACTNAAGACNAAACTTNCAAATGCCGCCACAAGAAANAAAATCTGATTCTTCTTCATTATTNATCCTTTNANCTGAGGGAAANTTCANAAGATNACAAATNANACNCTTNGTGACCATCAGNNCACTGTAGGGTGTTGACAGTNNGAAGACCATANGACTGGTCTGTTTTGTCCACTTCCTCAGGAAATAATGAGGTTTGCTCAAGGGCNAAACAGAGGAATGGACGCATCTCTAGAGCCTTTTAAGAGATCCGCGAACGACTATTCGAGCTAAACCCTATNCAGAGGACTATTCCGGCCTNTCTTCGCTGTTCCCTATGACGTCTGCCAACCATGTNTTTCCCGTGTGGGTATCAAAACAGTAAAGAGAGTTGGAATTTGGTTCGACAACAGGCACATAGCGGGTTTGATAATACGTTGTTGAACAGTAAAAAAGTCCAACAGCTATGATAGCCAGCTTAAACCCAACCTCCACAACAACTTTCACCGCGACATCCTTAAACATTTCTGAAAACCTCTTAAGTTTCAAACAATAGTACGGCCAACACAGAATNCAGTCACGATCAACACACTAACTAAATCCTTGCTCTACTCAAAGACGATCGGGTGTTGCGAAAAGAGAAACGCTCTGTACTGTGGTCCTCTAACTCCATAGCTCATTTCTNACACCTCCCGACGTTCCTACAACATCGTTTGCCAGTTCACTCTCATAGCATACGCTTCATCTACCTTTCGTTCCCTCGGCGATTTTAGTGCGNTGATAAAAGGCTGTCTGCCGTGTTCCACACCCGTTATTTGGTCGTGCGGANTCTATTCTCTCTCGTTTCAATCGCCTGTTCTAACCCTACCTNCAGCCACTCACACAATTCTCATAACTTGTAAATCTCTTTAATTTAAGCGTCTTTTTTAATCCATAATCGTCAAACAAATCATTACGATTGAATATTCTTACAATGTTTGATCGACAAATTCCCTGCTCGTTGTTTACACTCCCGCCCATGAAAAAATTTAATCTAATGAGTGAGTCGGTGACGGAGACAGGTGGCGTCTTCGAAGATATTGGTGCAGTACAAGANTTGANATCCGCTGNCTNAAATACCGAACTCTATTTCACTGATGAAGAGTCGGTCCAATACACAGGAACCGGCCACGAACGCACCGACGTACCATCTGAGACCCGAAAGTCGTAGCAACTTTCTAATCTGCGTTCTCCGGATTCTTCTTTACTGTAACTTACAGTGAAACGTCTCGGCACAGTGAAATACAGAATCGCTCATGGGCTAGGGTAACGACCACTCAATTGCGCACATTATTGCACAGTCCTGGTCTTCCCGGTTCAAGTTGGGCCCGGAATCTACCACGCCAAAGCAATTTACAGGATTTCCTTCTGATACATCAGAAAGTACAGTGCCACTGAGACGACAGCGATCGGAATTATGAGACCACACCAGAAATAGAGCAACGTCACTTGATACCGCTTTTTTGAATCATGTTCTTTGCTGAGTGACCTTAATTCACGCAAGGTAATCCACCATAACACGCTGAAAAATACTATGACGCACCCTGCGGAGAGCGTTATGCACATNGCCGATGTGTACNGCGATATCCACTGATTGGAAGCCGCGGTCGTAGCCGATGTTCCGGCAAGAAGGCCAACAGAAAAGATCACAACACTGAAGCGAGCAAGCCAGTGCCGCTCGGGTGCATGAAAAAAATCACCACTGTCCAGTTCTTCAGTTGTTGGCCCCACCGTGTTTTGGTCTGGTTCTACATCCGCCAAATCAAAGTCCTGGTGTGTATCTGTCATAGCACATCCTCATTATTCTCGAAGTTCCCTAGCCCAACAGCGTACGAACTCGGCTGGAAATATGCGACCCCTGATGCACCAGTGAGTGCATATGCATNCAAAACTGTCCTCAAACAAATTTACTATACGTTTTTNGGACAAATTGTAGNTCCAACGCTACNNATCANAGTGAAAAGTNTCNTTTGCTGNTTGTGGANAGNCANTTTNTCCTTGAACTCCGACCACCCCAGNTGCGTATAAATNGAAAGANNNNCAACCACCAATGGAGNCGNAACAATGAGTGCNGTACCNCTCACCGATAGCGTTGCAGATATCAGAGAACGTAAGGAAAAAGTTGTTGAATCAGTCAAACACCTTGGNATNGNTACGNTGTATGCGTGCCTCGTCTTTGTTCTGTCNATGACTGCATTCCTCGGGAGNAGCTACTTTCTCATACCAGCACCAGAACATCAGTCGATAGCAACCAATTTCTCGAATGACTAACTCACGGTCTTAGCTCACAAAAGAGNAAATGGGTGNCTGTTTTGCANCTAGTTCCTGTTACATACNCGGCAGAATATTCATTTCAACCAGCGAAACTGACTGGTAGATTTCCATCCAAANTAATCGGTAAACCTGTCAATTTCACAGGCCGTGTGGCATACACCAAAGATTCGCCCCAACTCCGAGTGAGAACCNAGGNCCNANNGATTTANGGCCGTNTCATTGGGAAGGCTNTNTAAAGCTCTTCATATTCCGTCGNGAGCCGTCTCATCTTATNTACTCCAAAGNGCTTNAAAAANTCGACCCGATCGCTGGTNGTCGACGGNACTGTTTCNACATCATCCANAAAAGAGTNCAGCCGTTGTGCGAGGGGCAGNGGTACTCCAATAACCTCTGCCACATCTTCAAGAGGGTAGCCATACTCTGTGGTGTAGAGCCGGACGCTCNCTGAAACTTCTATGAGATGTTTNACTCGCAGNTCATCAAAGTCCANCTGNATTCTCTGCGTCTCCAACTTTGANCGAAAACCAGTCATTTTCTCTCNAAGAGTTTTCTGCCATNCGGANTTCAACNCGATACTCCTTCCCACGATTTCTCCCCAACACNNTCCAAGCGGATCNGCTTCATANCAGCTGTGGATNGANGTNAACCCGGTGAAACTCACAGACCCTCTAAAGCCTTCGTCATGCCATNAGGTTNAACTNCCCAAAACGNATCAATCACGAANCACAGNCTTCCAATGATTTTTCACANTCCACCCCCCTNNCCACGTNCTACGCACNACGAGNCCGNATCGTNCNCATGANTTTNCTNGCCATCTNNTTTACCNACGNAATCAACNNGGATNCCNNTTTGTTTGCGTTGCAACCGNNGTNANCTTTCTCAATCGNCATAGCTCTGCAGCACAGAGNAGGTTACAGATTACGCACTGATCCAAAGGTNNATTCTTTCACAACCCTCACCGACTCTNCTACCGTGGCAAGTTATNTCACAATNCCACATTANTGAAGAACACCTTCANCTCAATCAATGTTNCTTCTATTCCNNNAANAGTCATGAGTTGCTCATACTGAAATCTGCTCACGCTACCNAAAACAGGGAAGGAACTCNCTGAACGGCTGCTTGAATTTTTCACGGCATTTGTCATGCTCTGGATTGGATGGAAGACCNTCGGGTGNATCGTNTNCTTTTTNGAGTATCCTCGCCAGATAAANACAGACCTCAACACGAGAAAGCATCAACCCTCAGCTTCCGATTAAACTTTTTCAACCANTTGGAGCCAGTCAGCGATGATTTGNAGAAACATGTTTCACTCAGNTCGGTGGTGTGCCTTTTGGACTACTATCGTGCATGCCACTGTCAGCCACGCACAGGTCGTCAAACGATTGCTTGACAAGGGAGAACTTATCAGCAAAACCGTTGAAGACGTTGCTCAAACAAAAGCAGAGGCAACGGAACATGTTGTATTCATGGTTGTTGCAGGCGTTGTTCTTTCAGTTGCCCTTATTGCCGCGGCTCTGTATTTCCGTGGACGGCAACGGAACGAGCCGTGATGGGACTGGACTCGACGGAAGATTGAAGTCCAGCTCCAGCGACCTGTCATGCAAAAGTTCTTTCATCACCCTCCTTTTCGTAGATAAATGACCACGTGTCCGTTAGGCAAACAAGTCTTTTAGTACACGCATGTACGGACTCGCCCGAAAAACGTTTTTCTGACACCTCACCGCTGCGTAGTATGAATTGAACACCGATCAACAGCCGGTCGAGAACGCTCCCCCTTTGAGCTGATCTCCCGGCTGTTGTTTTTTACCAATATGGATGCCACCCATCGCCCCGTAAAAAACCGTGATACTGCCGTTCACTCATGACAATACGGCTTCAATGGCTCAGAAAATTCAACGTCCCGACGACTATACAACTCACTTGCCTGATCAGAGATACACGCAAAGTAGTCACCCCAACTCAGGTAAGTGTCCGGTGGGTCAGTATTCCATTGACCATATCCATCGGGAGGGGTGCACGCCTGAGTTGGTTCTGTTTCATTCCGCTCCTTCATGAGAATCTCTTTTCTGAATACCGACGACGATTGCTCTAACCATTATCCTAGCCCGCTCAAACAATGTGGCTTTTTCTAGAGATTCCCTTTAACAAAAGTGTCCGGACTCAAAGAAATGAATCCTTTCATTTCTCCTTGTGTCCACTATGGCTAAGCCATTTTCACACAGCGGATAAAACACCACGTATTGCTGGAAAAACACGGAATCTGCCGAGACTCACCGGATGCCAGTTCTGGATATTTGTCCCAACCGCAACACACCACAGACTGCCAGGCGTATTCTTCAATGTTCTTTTTGCCACCGGCTGATCCGCAATCCTCATCCGATGGTATTTGACTTGATCTGTCTCCCAATCCCATCACATAAAAAGGACTTCCTAATGAATACAAAAGAATGGGGCGTTCTCAGTTTCCTAGTTGGCATATCGATGGCCGGTCTTTACCAGGAAGTGCCAAGTACTCTGTTTGTGGTAGTCGTCGTACCTGTTTTCTGCACGATTATTGGATACAGCGCGTGGCGAAGCTCTACCAAACTATCTCATACTATTCATGCACGACAACAATCAGAGAGGAATCAGACTGCGGTACGAAGCTTTCAAAGAAGTTTCTGAACTCCTATCCCCGGACCATCGAGGGCAACCATTTAATATGAGCACCACCAGAGGTGCTGTTGCTGGTGTTTCTCGCGTCACTGAACTCTAGGACTTATCGCAATACTCTGAGTATCGGGCTTGCGATAATCGTGTCACGCGGGCTGTACAGAGCTCGCACAACATCAAACGTGAGCAGTCCACCAATAAGCAAGAGTACTGCACAACAAATNAGTCCAAGTACATGCCACCTGTTAAACCGAACCCCATCAGAGGCCTCCGGCAGGTCCNTCGAATCGTCACCAGCTGTNTTGTGCTGGTCTTGCTCGGGCTGATGCTTAGTCTCTTTTTTTGAATTCTCTATATCCTGCCAAATCATTCCCGTTTGATGGACTTTCGACTCTGTACCATATGNNNTTTCAGGCTCACCACCTTCCGTCAACGACGCCGAACTCCCACACAAGTCACCNGTTTCANCATCCAGCCTTAGAGTACTGTCCTCGGAATGAACACCTGTGAGAAAACTTCCAAGGTCAACGTCCCAGGCCTGCACCACGTCGCCCTCAAGTGAAATGCCGCCCTCCATCGACATCTGTTCATACGTATCACCCGCGGTGGCAATCTTGACACAGTATGTAATGCAGNTTTTGTNTGCATNCTCATATGTACAGAGAGGNCANGGGTCTCCAATNCGTGGGGCAGTGTCTCGCACGATTCCTTCGCATCCGGTTTTACAGCGAACCAACCAACCCAANTCATTCGTTCCCCGCTCTGCAGAACCCTCATTGTGGTTATTCATTTGATANTGCCTCTTTCCAGAGTAGCCTCATTCCCAAACCGGTGATTCCATCCCCAACCACAATCACANAATNAATACTACCTGCCTCGGAACACCCACCGCAACGCTTATTTTCAGCGGCAAAACCAACCTGTGTTCTTGCTTTATAAAACAGTTGGCAACTNGACCAATACTCCGTCACGCCCTCTTCGGCTGAAATCATGNACTAAGGGTACGACGTGTCTTTTCCCCAACGCCAGTGTGGTGGTTCGCCCGTTTTCCAGGCAACAACTAAAGGTAAGTCGCCACGGTGACTGTACCTGTAAGGCAGCCATATGGAAGCCACAGCCAGAATCACGAACTATATACCCATGACGCTCCAACATTCCTACGTGGNAGGCANACCCCACCTACATANATTGTTTTGCATAAAACCAATACCGTTGTTTCATNNCATCGTCTCCTCTTTCGCAGCAGCCNATCTCCCGTCTTTACAGGGTTAGACTTTATCCAGTCGATTTGTTGGCGTATACAAGACAGGCTACCAATAAGCCGCCCTTGAGGCACAGGAGACCNCCATGGCTTCAGTACCACCGAGTCTGATGAANTTCACCAAAGAGTGTCNCACCCAAGGTGTTNCCCGCACAGAAATCAGACAGGCACTCATCGACGCTGGCTGGACTGACCGCGAGGCAACGGCCGCACTNGAAAGTTTTGCGGAGTCACCACTTCCCGTACCCGTGCCAAAAAAACGTGTGAGTAGTGGCCCTCGTGCAGCGTTTCTTCACCTGCTTGCTCTCTTCCTTTTATATATGGCTGCCTTCTCAACCGGGGCCATTCTCTTTCTTGCCATTGATATCTTTATAAAAGATCCCGCNAACCGGATTTATTTTGATCTTGGGGGCTTCGCCCGTTTCAATGCAGCTNTTCTGATTGCCAGCTTGCCGGTGCTCCTTCTTGTTCNNCGCGCAATTGTGCGAGACGTAGCNCTTAATCCAGCCACTCGCATTGCACCAGTCGTACGAACACTCGCCTACATCACACTCCTTATCACGAGTCTGATTATGGTCTGCGATATGGTGGTTATTTTAATGGGATTCCTCAATGGTGATCTAACGCTTACGTTTATTCTAAAAAGCGGTGTTGTGCTGCTGCTCGCCGGGGGGATTTTCCTCTGGTACATCAGCGGCCTTACATTCGAAGAAAAAATGGGAAATTCTCAGACCCAGATGTCCTCCATTCAAGAGTCTCAATGGAGGCCAAGACTCGCCTGGGCCGGGTTTCTCATGGCCTCACTGAGCCTTGTGCTAGCTCTATGGATTGCCGGTAACCCATTCAATCAACGGCTTGTGCGATTAGACAAACAACGCATCTCTGACCTCCGTAGTCTGCAGGGGGCGATTACTCGGTTCCACAAAAAGGAAAAACGCCTACCGAAGAGCTTGAGCGAATTGAAGGATTCCCCTGACACCTATGTTGCACGAACATCTGACTCGATAACCGGAATACCCTATGTCTATAAACCCATCGACAAAGGCTCGTACCGTCTTGGTGCTGTGTTTGANCTACCCACGCCGAATTANGATGACAACAGCACTCGAAGCAAGGATGGTTTCTACGAGCATGATGCTGGCTTGCAGACGTTTAATCTCACTGTGAAGTGAACNGGTTATATTTTGATTAGGCAATAATGTCATGCGCAACCACACCATGTACGTCAGTTAATCTGAAATCTCTTCCGGCGTATCGATACGTCAGCCGTTCGTGATCTAATCCAAGAAGATGAAGAATCGTAGCNTGCCAATCATGTATGTGGCATTGGTTTTCAATGGCTTCATACCCATGCTCATCCGTTGCGCCATAACTGAACCCGCCTTTGACGCCNCCACCAGCCATCCAGGTGGTGTANCCCTTATTGTTATGATTNCGTCCATCTGCACCCTGTGCGGCAGGTGTTCTTCCGAATTCACCACCCCAGANGACAAGTGTGTCCTTGAGCATGTCACGTTGTTTCAGNTCTTTTAAAAGCCCAGCGATAGGCTTGTCACATCCCTCGGCCCTCGCCTTGTGGTCGGCAGTCAAATTTGTATGCTGATCCCAATTCCCATGGGTCACCTCAATAAAACGAACACCAGCCTCAGCAAACCGTCGCGCTAGCAGACACTGCTGCCCGAANGTCTNTGTTGGCCCACTAGTTGCGCCATAAAGCTCGAGTGTGGCGGGTGTCTCTTTTGAAACATCCATTATTTCCGGCATGACGTCTTGCATCCGAAAGGCCAGTTCATACGACTCGATTATGCCTTCAACGTCAGGCTGATGGTGCTCTTTTTCAAGAACACCCTGGTTCAGCTTTTGNATATAGTCAAGCTGTGCACGCTGCATGTGTTTGTCTGTAGAGGGTTTGATATCCGGCACACTTTCCGTGCTTCCGAGCCGGGCAACTCGGGACGATCGACCACCTCTACCAACCTTTGCACCACCATAAATTGCGGGTANGAATGCACTTCCATAATTGCGTGCACTCCCCGATGGCGGACTCAATGATACAAACCCTGGCAGGCTTTTATTTTCCGTACCGAGCCCATAGAGCGTCCAGGATCCAAGCGATGGACGAATAAACTGCGATGTGCCAGTGTGCATCTGTGTCATCGCNCCCGGATGGACTGGCTGGTCGCATTGCATCGAACGGACCAGGGTCAGATCATCTGCCATTGAAGCCACTTCCGGAAACAAATCTGAAATCCAAAGACCGCTCTCACCACGTTGGCGAAACTCCCATGGTGACTTCAATAACGATCCCCCGTATCGTCCCGCCTTGCCATGATCAGCTTGTAGTTGTGGCTTGTGGTCAAATGAATCGACATGGGAGGGGCCACCCTGCATAC
>PAUH01000042.1 GCA_002712645.1 Methanobacteriota archaeon | reverse complement strand
CCCTGAGGCATAATTGGTACCTGGATGGTATGCGTTCCACCTTGTACTCCTGTAGGAGTCGACAGAGCTCCAACTCCTGCATAAGTCGCTATGATTTGAGAACCTGCTTCACTAACAGGAAGAAGTGCTACTCCGCTAGAGGCGGTTCCTGTAAACCCTAAAACTTCCCAGTCAGCATCTACTGAATTTCCTGATAAGTCCTCGAAGGAGATTGTCATATCCCACAACCTGTTTTTCTCTGTCGTATAGATTCTGAGAGCTTGNCTTGTNCCATANTGAAGAGTNCCNTCGCCAGTAACATCAGANTCTAAATTGCTANTTGCAGANAATTGCCATACGGTTAATTCTGAATCAGAATCTAAAACCCCTCCATCTTCATGGTAAGAAGAATCCCAATTTCGTAGAATAACGGTTGAGGAGTCCATTGTCAATCCTGTATCTGAAACNCTTGATGTAAAGGAGTCTGTGACCGTAACCATAGAAGAGTCCGCATGTAGGCCCTGTATACTAGAATCTAGAAGTGTTAAATCTTCAGTAGTCAAAATGGATTCNTGGATTGAAACGCTATTTGCAAATCCGNTTACGGAAATATCGACGCCNCTAATCTCACACCACCATGCATCNATTCCAGTACTNCCACTNGCGAATTGATTGAATGGCATGTTNACTTCTAATNCNGAAAATGNGTGNGNTCCTTGAAGAATATCGATNCCCATTTCGCCACCAGTNGANATGTTCACGTCCACATTGTCAAGNGTNGTAGAAGAGATTCCNGAGAATGAAAGGCCCAGGCGGTCNGAGAAAAANGTNGTATCGCTNATATCCAAAGTACCNGTTCCACTAGCGATTAGAGCNGTGTCTGTTGATTNGATTGTGGANGNNGCGATTATGTAATCNCCACTACCTGCTAATGACATACCTATCCATGGTGCGTTGTANGNCGATTGCTGTGAACTGAATTGCCCNGTCAAATGAANATCCGAAAGAGTGACTGTACCTGAGGTTCGAATNTCGATAGGNGTCTCGCNGCTANCTGCGTGGAAGTCTGCATTTGANATTGACANATCTCCNGCAGACCANGAGTTAACCATNCTTTCNCCNGACATATTCANATTCGAAATAGTAAANCCNGTTGCATCCATCGACACAATCGCATTTGTTGCTTGNCCTGTCATTGAANCGATNTCGCCGGTNACTCCTGAGGCNANGCTTACTCCATTGCCAACTCCATTGGTGAAGGTTANNCCNTCNATNTCNGCAGTNCCNCCGGTTAAGGAGACTCCAGTTCCCACATCTGTAAATTCGCTAACTGTCANAATGAGATCNCCGCTCGACTGAACTCCNCCNCTCAAATCNGTGAATGANGCATCNGAAATATCTGCATTNCCGCTAACTCTGATTCCNTCNTTGTCAATGTGNAGGAAAGAAGCNTCGCTAATTGTAGCCGTNCCTGCNACTTCNATNCCGATTAGGCAATCCTCCATTGACAAATTNGTTGCAGTTAAGGTNCCGTCGACTATGANACAAGATTTNGCATTGGANATNNTAACATCATTCAAATCNGCAACTCCNANTGAAGTGATGGTCANTGCNTCCCAGACGCCAGCATTGTGTGAACCAGGNCNAGTAGTTTGAATGGACGACATTATTGTTGCNTCNTCAGCAACNAGTNNTCCGTCNACTTTCATCCAATAGTCTTGCATATCGATTNTGGNGCCGGGTTTNATGGTCAATNTTGTGCCGTGGCTGACTGTATANTTACCAGTCATTGTTTGATTTCCNGAGAGTTCTACNTCTTGTGTAGTAACTGTATCACTAGCAATAACNGATGCTGTAGATGTAATTATCAGAAGGGTCGCCAGCACTAGCGCGCGGATTCTCATAGTGTCCGCTAATTCTCATCCATCATGAAATCATTCCCTTCGAGTCTCCTACGGAGACTCATTAGANTGATTTTGATTTAGANTTCCCAGGCAAGTGGGCCTGCCCAGATTTGAACTGGGGTCTGACGGCCCCCAGCCGCCAAGTATTGGCCAAGCTAACCCACAGGCCCTTTAGCCTGGGAATCGAATCTNGTTACTATCTCACTCACGAGGAGTGCTGAAAGGTGCAACTTCGGTAATGAGGTCAATGTGAGACACATACATTCTTCGACAGCAGTATCTTTCNATACCAACCTCATCAAGAGCAGTCTTCATATCAGNTCCTGCATCCATCTTTTCATTGAACTCTTCCCACTTGTGGGCAATAACTGCACCACAGCTGAAACAACGTACTGGTATAATCATCTAAATCACCTGTAGGACTTCTGCTTCTTACGGCGAGCACCACGACCGAGTTGATGNTTAGGCTCCTTACGACGAGGGTCATTAACTAGTAGGCTACGATCGAATCGTAGGTACTCGTCACGAAGTTCCTCATCAAGGCCTTCTGCACCACCATTGTAGTGAACTAAGCCACGAGCGAGTGCGGTTCTAATCGCATCGGTCTGGCCCATTATTCCTCCACCATGGGTTAGGATGTTGATATCTACCTTGGATAGNCGCTTCATTGCNTCTGCAATGATTAGCGGNTCCATTGCCTTGCGGCGNGATAGAGCTGGTTGTAAAATTTCGATAGGTTCGCTGTTAACTCGAACTCGNCCCTTGCCTGCCTTTACGGTAGCACGNGCGACTGCAGTCTTACGCTTGCCTGATGTGTGTACNACTTTCTTTTGCTTACGAGCCATCACTGCTCACCTCCATTCCAACGGTGTGCTGGTGCGCCGAGGTTGGCGCTGATGTCTCCCAAACGGACNAAGCGCATTGGGAGNTCGCGGCGNATCTTGCTGTCATCACCTGNTTCNTGACCTTCAGGAAGGTCNCCAGATAGGTGGCTTGGACAGCCGATTTCGACACGAAGATTTCGTAGAGCACGACGGCCACTACTCTTTTCCTGGTATGGCANCATGCCTCTGACTGTTCGCTTTAGAATCATGTCAGGCATACGTGGGAAANANGGTCCCTTACGAGCGTGGTTTAGTGCATACTTGTCGTGATAAGTTGCAAATACGGATNTAGGCTTGCCGGATACGACTGCCTTCTCAGCGTTNACAATAACGACTTGGTCACTGTTTCCAGCACGTGTGCTCTTCAGAAGAAGGTCAGCAACTGTGCTAGCCAGACGGCCGAGGACTAGTCCATCAGCGTCGTACACGTATGTTGTGTGATCAGCCAAGGATGTACACCCCCGATCCATTTGGGTTTTCGTTCATTAATTCGGCTAGCGAAAGGACACGTCCTCCTGCAGCCTCAATCTTCTCACGGGCTCCAGCGCTGATGCTGTAGGCGGCGACGTCGTGCTTAGCCGAAACTTCACCACTACCGAGCAACTTGCCTGGAACGAGGACTGTNACGCCCTCNGGGCAGTGGCGGCTCAAGCGGCTAAGGTTTGGATTTGCCCAGTTACTACGACTTCTTGATAGTCGTTGTGCGACATCTCGCCACAAAGCTGCGCCGGTCTCGCGAGACTGTGCCTTCAAATCGCCGATTAGACCGACTAAATTTGGGTTTGTCTTGCTTACTGGTTTACTCATATGACTCCCTCGATGCTATAGAAGCAACTCGCCGACCAACCACCCTGTTATGAAGGCACCGACGCGGACAAACTATGTTTCGCGTCGAAGTACAGCGTTTAGGCTATATTCACTCATAGAGAATGTCGCCTTTCGCATCTAATAACTCAACGGTCAAACCTGCCGCTCTAGCTTGNACAAGAATGTCATTGTGCAGAGTNTCNGAGAANTCATCAAGNGCCTGNAGATTTGTAACTGAAGANACATCGGTTAACTGGTCGATTAAATGATTCAGAACGCAAGATACNCCGTATGCTTGTCCTGCTCTGAATGCGTGGTCAACACCNCCTACCTCTGGNTCCTCNGCCTTCATCCTCAACATGACTTGTTGAGANTATGCCACTAAAGCACCGTAGATGGATTCAATGATCTGTGCTGCCTCTAAATCAGTCAGAAGAAGTTGAGCGTTTGAGAGGGCCGCACGTACTGCGTTTCCATAAGTCCCATGCGCTTTAATTACATCAGTTCCTTCTAGCATCATTGCTTGGTCGATAAGGCTCTTCCAATCGCTCATGGCATAGCCACACCNTATACGACTCATCAACCCTGCGCTACAAAGAGTGCAAAGTGGGGGAACTCCCCCACTTTGCTACTCAGCGGAAATTCTCAATTTCAAATNTTGAAATTGGTCTGTTCAGCATCATCATCGATACCGGCCTGTCGGACGCTACCGTCGGNTGCTACGAACTCTCCAGCCTTGGTTANACCNCCGTAGAGTGTGGCTTCATGCTGCTCTCCACGTGTAATCATTCCNCCATCACCTAGNGCCATCGAAAGNCTCTGAGCAATTACGTTCAAGGTTTCTATTGCACGGTCACGGTGACTTGGTCCGATTTCGTGGTCCGAGTAACGNGCTTCTTCGAAGATTGCAATGAATGAATCCAATTGATCTGCTGGGACCATGTGGAATGCACCTCTNACCGCACTTTCGAATTCACGAGTTGTCTCGTAGACCTTCTTCATGAAACCATGTCGGCGGAAGTGCTTGACCAGTTGCTTGTAACAATCGAAGATGATTGCAATGTACTCNTTAGCAGCCTGAAGTTGNAACATTGTATCTGTCAAAATACCACGTAGAGCTTCGACTTGGCGTCTTGCAANTACTCGCTGGTAGTACATTACTCCAGCAATTGCAGCNCCNAGTAGAACGATGATNATCGCCATAATTGTACTTGGNGTGAAGATGCCNTCGCTCTGATCTGAGACACTAGCCTTTTGATAATGNACTTCGTGAGTTATGTTATCACTAGACTCTGCAAAGAAGGTTGAACCAGGGTAATATGCCTTGATTCTCCAATCTCCTCCACAAGGTTCTCCTTCACANGTCTTGCCTGCAAANGCCCAATCAAAGGAAGCGATTCCTTGCTCGTTGGTGTANGACTCATTNCGTCCTTCAACAACCCANTCCATAGNATCTGANTCCCAATATTCACGGACGAAGAATATCTCTTCGTTCTCAACNGCTAAGTCTAGGCGGTCACGCAATAGTGCAATNTCACCATGGACATTGTCGCCGGTATCCAAACCATTGTTGTTGACATGTGACCAAGAGTCCTTCACTTGTAGGTCAACNCGNCTTCGTACTAGAACTACGATATCCATGTGTGAACCGTTCANGACNTTNCTTGTGTCTTTGTCACANCCACCAGGAACGTTGAGGTCTGGCTCGAACGCAACACGCAAGAGTCTGAATCCTTCTAGNTCTCCNCCAGTCGTTTCAACGCCTTTCAGGCCTGGGTTTTGACTAGGGTCTCCACTGAACCATTCTACCATACCATCTGATTCTCTAGTCTGAATACTAGATAGCGGGCGAACGTTCTTCTGTGGGTCCAAGTAGATGTTTAGGCACTTTCCACCAACAAACTGNCCGTTTGATTGAGTCAGTATTGCATCNATGTGGAAACTTTCCTTGAGGTATAATACAGGGAATGCAGTTCCGTTATTTGGTGCTACGAATGTCTCTACGCTGGACTTGAATGGTCCAACTTCAGCAATCTGTAATGTCGAGTTGCTGAATACATCAAATTCAGTTTGCACTGTCTTGTTTTGATAGCGATAAGCATCATTGTTATCCCATGCAGAATAAGTAACGGTTACTCTAGCTGTTCCTGCCATAACGTCAGATAGAGGACAGGTTATTGCGAATTGCCCGTTGATATCCGTGATNCCGTTGAAACAGGCCACTGGTCCTGCTGGACTGTTGACCATTTCGTAATTTACACGAATGTTTCTGAATGTTAGATTTGTGTCTAATTCATCAGTTAACTGTCCAGTAACTATCATTGGTTTAGGAACTACCTCGCCAGTTAGTGGATCTATTTCGCTTGTGTAAACAATCTGNTCATCAACATCTAGGGATGTTCGTCCAATCAATGAGAATCCGTTAGCATTGTAAGCCATTTGGACGCGGAAGTGGTCATTGCCGAGTAAATCGACACAAGGGTCCCACTTTCCTTGCATTGACAGGTATTCAACCTCTATGTCTTCACAGCCTTCGTTAGGAAGTGTCTCGCGGAATCGCAAGTATACAGACACTGGTCCAAATCCATCAGGCAAGAAGCTGTCAGGGTCTTCGCGTAGTAATTGAGGTGAAAGTGGAGCAACGTTTGCCTTCATACAACCTATTGCCTCAGAGTCATCCAATTGTCCGTTTCCGTTTGAGTCACGGTCTGGCAATCCATCGCCATTTCCATCATAGTAACACAGATGGCTACCGTCTGGCTGAGGTTCAGGTAAGGAGATCAAACCGGCATTTGGTGCAAGGGTTGCAACCACCTGTCGGTGCATGACTCCATCGAAATCAAGTCCTTCGTAGATGACATCTACCAATCCGCCGTTAGGCGTACCTGGTCCACTGAGTTCCCGGCCACCTGAATCTCTGACAGTTGCTGTTTTATTGTCATCAGTAACTTGGGCTGTGAAATCCCAACGGTCGCCTGATTGTCTGAGATTAGGGTCGCTAGAAATTACATTGACATAGGTTCTAGAAACAACCCAAACATTCTGGCTGTCGACATTACCCTTCATCATACGGTCTCCCTCATATTCAAATTGTAATGAGTAGTTACCAAGAGCATCTTCAGGATTAATATCGAACGGTATCGAGAATGTTCCCAAATCATCGGTGTAATTGACACCGCTTCTACCATCGTAAGACCATGTCCAAGTCACTGGGGCTTGGCGAAGAGGTTGTAGTGAGTTATCTAGCAACCTTGCTTCAATAGTAGTAGTTGTGTTACGATACAATCTAGGAACGCTGGTCATTTGGAACTGNGTTGTTCCAACTACTGACACGTTAATGTAAGCACCAGTTGCCGCTAGATTGGTTGAGTTACCTGTGAAGTAATACGCATTGTTGGTAAAGTCCACTCTAACTCCAAATGTTCCAGCAGTGTACTGGCTGTACCAAGTCCAATTGTATTCGAAGGTTGCTTCGCCGTCTTTCATTACTGGCCTTTGGGTATATGCGGTTTCTTGACTTCCCATGAATTGACCGTTGTTGTCAATATCAATTTGCAGAGCAATTGGGTCTTGGTCCCACGCATCGTTAGTACGGTTGGTGACAACTCCACGAACTCCGAATGTTTCACCAGTGTTCATTTCCGGAACAATTTCACATCGTACCGGACTTGAAGGATCGGTTGGGTCAACTTGTCCACAAGGTGGTAAGTCTCCATCTCCGCCGTTCACCAGAGCGATGAACCAATGGGTCGTGTTGACATCAATGAAATTACGCAAATTGATTGCCTCGCCTGGCAAGTTGTCAGGATTTCCGTCCCACAAACTTGGATATGGTTTCAGAACCTTAGCTTCCTCGAAAGTTACTCCTGCAGCGTTGAGTGCTTGCTGATGGAATAGTGTAGCCCAGTTTCCAAAGGTTCCGTCGCCATTGTTGATGGTTCCGTCCCAGAAGTAAACTGCTGATAATCCACTGACAATCATTTCTCCTTCAATGTTCATGCGATGCATGACACGTACAGAGAACGGATCTGAAGAATCCCCGTGTAAATGCGGGAATGGCCATTCATCGGCCAATTCGGGCATTACTGATGCTTTGATTTCAATATCCCCTGCAGGCAAACTAGTGTTGGTGTAATCATAACGAAGAGGCATTCCCATGCTATCGAGAACCACGTCATGTGTCTTCGTCAAATCGTTCCATGCGATTTCTTCGTATGCACCCGGTATCTGTCCAACACCGTTATCCATTGTTGAATTCCAACGTACCTGTTTCCATGTACCGTTTGCACCTAGGTCTTGTACGAAGGTTAGTGAAGCCCAACCGTCATTATCAGTCCTGTATCCGTCATTATTGAATCCAGAGAAATTAGACGGGTTGGTTCTGTTACCGAATAATCCACCAGTTATTTCGAAACTGATTGGCGAATTCTTGATTCGGTTATCGTATAATCCACGTGCCCAATCAGCAGCATAGTGGGCCTTGAAGTCGAGCCAGAATGGTTGCTCATCACTTCTAAAGTATGTCCATGAAGAGTAGTCCACGGTCATGTTTGCTTCCGCTCCAACAAAGTAAGATGCTGATTGATTACCATTGAAGGCAAACATTTCAGTGACTTCTGCATACACTCTGTATGTCATATTGTCTCCTACTACCAAGTCCTCAGGATAGAGGAATTGGCCAACTGTGAAGTTACCCCACATATTGGTGATTACATCGATTGTTTCGACTGCTGTTGTGTTGTTTCCTGTCCATTCGATGTGAACTTGTACTGGCAATCCAGGTGCTGCTTCGAATTGAGAGGAGATTGGATTTAGCCAATCTACATGCCCCCGGAAAATCGCTGGACTCTGTGCATCTAGCCACAGAGTGTCCGGCATATCTAGAGTGATGAATGTTGGAGCCTTGTCGTCTGCATCCAATATACAATCGTTATCATGGTCCCAATCACTTGATTCCGAACCTGAATAACATGGGTCTGAAACATAGTTCTCTTCGAGATGATCCCAGTTGTTATCTTCTCGGGAATCGTTGTCATCGTCATTGTCTATTACGTCCGGCCCTGTTGAAGGGTCAAGTGGATTTGCAATACCTAGGCCGCCCCCGAAATCATCGTGGTCCCACGGATTGGTTGATTCTGTATCGAATCTTAGTGGCCAAAGTAAGACTTCATCGATATCTTGCATACCGTCTTCGTCATCGTCTTTGTCAATATCGTCTCTCAAACCATCATTATCGTGGTCGAATGGTGCTGTGATTGAAACCGCAGCTTCGACTAAGTTAGCAATTCCGTCGCCGTCAAAGTCATCATCGGCCCAATCGACTATTCCATCGTTATCGTGATCGAAAGGATGTTGCTCTTCGCCTGAGAAACAACCAGGTTGTAATTCTTGTACGGCGTCTGGAATTCCGTTATTGTCATCATCTGGGTCTTCAGAGTCTGGGACACCATCGTTGTCATTATCGACATCATAGAATTTAGGAGATTTGAGTCCNTGACTCATGACTCCTCTNTCCCAAACGGCTTGGAACCATCCATCTCCATCNACATCTTGGTCNTTACCATCATCATCAAGGTCATCGCAATTTAGGCCTGTGAAGAATTCTGTACCATAATCCTGGTTAACGTCGTCGTCAAGGTCGTCATTAGTNTCAACTTCNAGGAAATCCCACAAACCATCGTTATCNTCATCGACATCGTTCCAATCATAGATTGCGTCATAATCTTCGTCGAGATCTACTGTGTTNTTTGTGAAGTCTCCATCAACGTCACCGTCCTCTGAATTNTGGTCTAAATCTGCACCTAATTCATCAGGGAATCCGACTGTNTTTGCGTTTGCNGTATCGTCAAAGTTCCATTGCCATACTCCGGTTAACAATCCCATCCATGTAATGAATGCGTCNCGGTTGTCTTGGATTTGTGTGTATGAGATTGCACTCTCTACATCTCCATCTCCACCGAAGTCGTAGTGCCAACAACCTCCAGTTGGGTCAGTAGTTGCTGTACCTACGTAATCAGGAGTACAGGTCCAGTCATTTCCTTGCTGAGCCTTTCCACCCGGTCCTTGATTGAAATTCCAATCAGGACGTGTGGAATATGGTGAGCCGAATTGTGCATTCGTTCCTGTAAGCGGCATGTGATATGCAAGCGCATAAGCAAATCCACAGGTCCAGCCTGAACCAAGTTGGCCAACGGTCATTCCACATTGAGTTAGATTCATTGTACCGCCCATCTTTAGGTCGTTTACATCCAGNAATCCATCGTTTCCTTCGTCTTGGTCCCACCAATCAGGCATTCCGTCAGCATCTTGGTCTGTATCTAATCCNTTGATTAGAGAGTCTCCATCAGCATCTACGTCCCACTCGTTAGCTCCATTGTATGAAGACCAGCGTGTGAACATAAACCAATAGAATTCAGGTACGTCTCCACCTTCTGGTGGATTGGTTGTTCCGTCGAATCCGTTGTAGTTTAGAACAACGTCTGCGAACGGGTTAGCTCCCCAGACCAGATTCCAATAATTTTCGGTGTTGTCNGTGTAATCTTGATTGTCAGCACTGCCATCTAGGTCNGCGCCGTCTCCAAGAGGATAGTAAGGTGTTGCGAATGAATCGGTTGCATCAAAATCCACTATGCCGCAGTTTCCATCATCTGGGTCATACAAATCANTTATTCCGTCATTGTCATCATCCCAATCAATGTCGTTAGAAAGTCCGTCGCCATCAATATCTGAGTCAACATCGTTAGGCCCATCGTCCCTGTACTTGCTACCGTTAATTTGGTGCAATAGAGCGTCGTTGTCGAAATCACAATCCCAGTCTATGTCAATCATATCGATAATTCCGTCACCGTCGTCATCAACGTCATCCCAGTTTGAAACNCCGTCNCCNTCCCAGTCGTTGAACTGAGCGAATGATGCNCTTTGNGTCATACATCTTGGGTCAGGGTTTACCGGGTTAGGGTTAGATTGAGATGTACAAGTTGCGATCCATGGTTCGGAGTTTTTGTCCANAGGGAATGAGTCGTTCTCGTTTTCAATTTGGTCGTTATCGATATCATATGCGAAGTCAGTAGCTGAGAATTGGGTCTGCACTGCATCGTCAGGAGTTGTGGTTCCGCCCATGTCNGGGTCTAGCCAATCCCAGATGGCGTTGTAGTTCTGGTCGAATGGCCTGAACCTATCGTCATCCAAGTCTGCATCATAATCTAGTTCACAATCCATACCGGGGAAGCCGTCAGTGTCAGCACCAGGGGTTTGGTAAGGGCTTGAGTCGACTCCTGTGTAATCGTTTAATCCATCACGGTTNGTATCGATGTTAATACAAACATCTGGAATTCCGTCGTTGTCGTCATCAGGGTCATACATGTCTAGAAGGCCATCGTTATCGTCATCNGTATCTGAACTATCTGGAGTGTCGTCGTCGTCATTATCTGGGTCCAAGAAGTTAGGNATGCCNTCGCNATCTAAGTCTCCATCNAAGATTTCTGTGAATGAAGGGATTCCAGCCGCTCCATCNCCGTTCTCTCCGCCTGCNAAGTCAAACTCGTCATCGGCATCTACCTTAGCTCNNTCCAAGTCTACGAAGTTGATACCNGCNGAGTATAATCTGTATTGGTTGAATGACCATGGTTGGCTTGCGGCGTACATGTTTCCGCTAAGGTCCATAGTACCGGTTTCTGTTGAGTCGTATGGGTTTGCGTCATTCCANTCTTGGANTCCGTCATTATCATCATCATCATCGAAATAGTCCTGCAATCCNTCGTTATCAAAGTCACAAGGCCAACGGAATTGGTCAATCCTTGCGTCGTTNTCATCNTCNTCATCGTATCGNCCNGCGCCTGAACCGTCAGAGTCCTCATCGGGTACGCCGTCGTTNTCGTGGTCGAATGGAAGTTGGTCTGCACGGTAGGAAATTCCTACTGGTTGTCCAGTAAGTGGGTGGATTGTTGAAGCNTCNACNTAGCGGTGCATTGACACGTTTCTAGGGTCNAGGCCTANTGCTTCAAGAGCAGCATAATCNATTGGCCCTTCTAGGATTCCATCATTGTCATCATCCCAATCTAGGTAATCCTGAATTCCGTCGTTATCATGGTCATACGGGTCTGTGCCATAGCATCCATCGAATCGCTCTAGTAAGTCGTAAATTCCGTCGTTGTCNTCATCCAAATCAGTCAGGTCATCGATTCCATCGTTGTCGTGGTCATCTGCACTGGATTCCTCAAGCATCACNCCNTATCCTGCATCCAAAGATAGTACGGACGGGTCGCTGATTTTCCCATACATGGAGCCNGAATCAGCCCATGTCAAATCCCAAAGAGCATCATGCATCTCTAGGCCGAAGTGAGAGGGCATTCCNCCATTNTACTCGCCTTGTCCGCCCTGTTCGGTAGATTGAGCTGCCGACATTGAAAGTGGATCTGCATCTACAAACTTAGTCTCAGGTTCGAAATCTTGACTGACTGAAGCGATTAGCCCTAGCCATGTACTTGTAATCATCAGCAATACAATTCCCACTGATACAGTGGACTTGCGCCGGCTTTCGATTTTCTGTTTGAATTGTCTATTTGTGAGCATAGTTACCACTCGGAATCATCTCGTGACTGACGCCGCCTATATCAAGCGCGCTACGCGTATGTGCACGTAAGTATCACGACAGGCTAAGCGTATCATCTGCAAAAAAAAGTCTGAAAAGGATAGTGGGGGAGATTCCACCGGGAGCGAACTCCCTGTGGAATCAGCTGACCCGAACAAGTTCGAACGGGTATGAAACGACTGCCTATTACGTCAAATCAAACTATCAAACTTCGAAGATATCTTCGATGCCGTCATTGTCGTCATCGTCGTCTAAGTGGTCTTCAACGCCATCATTGTCGTGGTCGAATTGACCTGTTAGGCTGTTACCGTCATTGACTTCGAACCAGTCAGACAAACCGTCGTTATCATCGTCGGTGTCTGTGCTGTCCCAAATTCCATCGTTGTCGTGGTCGTAGCGGTAGACGCCAGTAGCGCCATCAACTTCATCCACGTCTAGGATGTTATCATTGTCATCATCGGTATCATCTGCGTCATTCATGCCATCGTTGTCGTGGTCACGAGTGTAGTCCTCGCCATTCGGGCCTACGTCGTTGCGGTTGTCGATACCGTCATTGTCGATATCAAGGTCCACTGCGTCGTTAATGCCGTCGTTGTCGTGGTCGTAGATGTTGGTGTTGTCATTCCCGTCCTCAGTCTCTTCACGGTCATCGATTCCGTCGCCATCGTCATCATTATCTTCTGAATCTTCGATACCGTCGTTGTCGTGGTCGTTAGGGTTCTGATCTAGATCGTCAACTACTCCGTCGTTATCGTCGTCGTTGTCGAGATCGTCTGGGATTCCGTCACCATCGTTGTCGTTTTCGCCGTTCTGGTCCTGGTTGTCAAGCTGCTGGCCTTGTTGCTGGTCGTTTTGTTGACCTTGTTGACCTTGCTGTCCATTTTGAGTCTGGCCTTGTTGCTGCTGGTTCTGACCATTTTGGCCGTTTTGGCCTCCTTGGTCTTGTTGGGACTGGTCGCCNTGCTGNCCGCCTTGCTGGCCGCCTTGCTGTTGCTGTCCTTGTCCGTTNTCCTGCTGCTGACCTTGCTGNCCCTGCTGTCCTTGTTGGCCTTGGCCTTGTTGTCCGGACTGGCCGGATTGACCTTGTTGACCTTGTTGACCGGACTGTTGTCCTTGCTGGGAGCCTTGACCCTGCTGTCCTTGCTGACCTTGCTGACCTTGCTGTCCTTGACCTTGTCCNTGACCTTGTCCTTGACCTTGTCCTTGACCTTGTCCTTGACCCTGTCCTTGACCTTGTCCCTGACCTTGTCCTTGACCTTGTCCTTGACCTTGTCCTTGACCCTGTCCTTGACCTTGTCCTTGACCTTGTCCTTGACCTTGTCCTTGACCTTGTCCGTTNNGAGNTCCNGCTTCNGATTCGCCACCGCCTTCAGTGCCNCCNTCGCCNGCNCCTGCGNCNGANTCNGNNAANTCNGGNTCGTANGCNTCNGGGATACCGTCACCGTCGGAGTCGGANTATTCACCNTCGTTCGGATCGTTCGGGAACGAGTCAACGTTGTCGGCCTTNCCNTCNCCNTCNGTNTCGGNGTTGTTCGGGTTNGTACCCGCTGCATACTCTTGGGCGTTGGTNAANCCATCGCCGTCAGGNTCTGCATTNCCGTCGCCACCATTNGTNGGGTTNAGGCCGTTNGNNACTTCCCANCCATCTGGNAGNCCGTCGCCATCGCTGTCTGCATTGTTCATATTNGTGCCTTGGTTNTGTTCCTCGGAGTTGGTGAGACCGTCACCGTCCCAATCGGCGCCACCATCAGATGGGTCGAGTGGGTCAGATCCGTCACCGCTCACTGCAGAAACTGCAGAGAGAGCAAGGAACATTGCAATTAGCACGCTCATTATTTTCTTATTCATGTTTTTCACTTCCTATTTTTTTGGTTGTTTTTACACAGAGAACCCACTGTTCTCTCTTTCCAGACCCTCGGCCCACAGGATGGGCAGAAGGTTCTGGGATTGTGGTGATGCTGCGCACTGAATCATGTTGTTTTCCAAGCGCTCAACAAGGGTAAAATTGCGTACTTTAGCATGGCTATTGTAAGCAACGAACTGGCTCGCAGTTCTTTGGTTTAGTCCCTTGTTGTATGTCTTGTCTTGATCCTCCGAATGCATCGTTTTTTCACGGGTCGGTCTTAGGGAACCCAACGTTCCCTCTACATATTGGAACCAACCGACCCTATATCAAAGGCGCGACGCGATGCGTGATTCAATGTGCATGAACCATTGCGGGTGGCAACAAAATGGATGCACGCATTGAGAGCACGAACCTGGTGACAAGATCGGCTAAGTTTTCATCGGCAAAGGCGTGAAGGCGAGCATCGCCATTTCCTCTCGAAGGTGAAAACAGGTTCAGTGGTTTTGCTTGACGGCTGAGGGCGATTTTTGCGGCCCGGATTGCGTTTGAGCTTGGGAGGCCACCGATCCCATCAAGGCCGCTTCCAAGGAAATGAGCAAGTTTTCCTTGCTTAACTCCGTCTTTTCCTTCCATTGCAAGCATTCCTAGAATGATGAATTGATCACGGGTTGGAGCGTCCCATCTTTGATAATCGCCGGAAAATCTCTGTTCAAGTTTAGAGAAAAAATTAGCGTGTAATTCTGAAAGGTTTTCTTTTCGTGGGGCGTCCACTTTCGTTCTTTTTGTAAGATGGGAATCTTGTGGTAGTATTTCTTTGAAATCTTCCCATTTGTATGCGACTTCAAACCAGTTGGATAGTTTTTCAGAAAAATAAGGATCTGGTCCACGTAAATTCCAAACGCCCCTCTTGATTAATTCAGGAGCGAGTGCTGAAAACCCTTCTGGGTCTTTTTCTGCAAGCGTTTGAAGTGCTTTGAGGTACTTTTGATTGCGCGACTTTTGATGGTCGGCTTCGGCTGACATGGAATCTTCCTGTTTGGAGGTTCCATAATATGGTTTGTTCTTGTTGATTTGTTTCTGGTTCATCATATCCCCTCCAAACGACTCACGTCATAGGAAGATCACATACGGTGTGGGTTTTTTTCTTATTCATGTTTCACAAAATCGCGTGGCGATGTATGGTTTCTCGAAAACCAAAATTGCCAACTCTATTTTAATTAAATTAAATTTAATTTAATTTTAAGTGCTTCATCATTGACCTATGTGGGCCAATCTTGTCAATCGAATAAGGCTCGTCGATCACAACCCATCCTTGGGACTGATAGAAGGGTATTGCTGCCTCTCTGGCTTGGAGCAGTCCAATTTTAGCTGAGAAATGAGTGATGCTGGCCTGTTCGAGAGCGTTGAGCACTTGACTTGCGTGCCCCTTCCGCTGCGCCTCATCCCTCGTCCCCATTTGGCGGATTTGAATGGCTGGGCGGTTGCTTTCATCAGACAATGGGCCGAATGCTGGGCATGTTGATGCGCCTGGGCCCGCATGATCGGGCGCTGAACCATCGCTGTCCTCTGGAATGAGGTGGGCTCGCCCTACAGAGAGCACTTGTTGGCCCCCCTTGATCCATGCATGGATTGCAGATTCGTCATCGGTGAGCAGTTCCGCCCCACGCTCAAAACCAAGTGGCAATCTTAGCACGTCGAAGCGGCAATCGAAATACGACATCGATGGGGCGCTCGGAGGCAACATGATGGAGGGATTGACGATTTTCATAGGACCGCTTCAAGCACCTGTATTCGACGACCGAATTTAACCCTGTGGAGGTTTTGCGGTCGCGTTGAAATATGACATGTGAATCCGGTAGAACACTGCACGGGTGTCGGAGCGGCTACGTCGGGGATTGCAAATCCTCTTACCTGGGTTCAAATCCCAGCCTGTGCTCTTCTCAAACGAAACAACGCATAGCGTTGAATTTCCGCGCAGTCTTGATATTGAATGGCTCGCTCGTGGGGCCATTGGATGGGCTTGACCTAGACGCGAGGAATCACGATGCCAGAGGTCAACCGCACGTTATCTGATGTTGGGATTGGCTTTGCGGCTTACCTTGCACCCCCGGGCCCTGAAGTGATTCGATTCACCGTAGGTCAACCAGATTTTGATACGCCAATTTCGGTCGTTGAGGCTGCAAAAGACGCTCTAGATCGAGGAGAAACGGCATACACGAGGACTCAAGGATCAGAAGAATTGTGTTCTGCTGTGGCTGAGCATCTCACCATCCACAACATCGAAGCAGACCCAAACGACGTGGTGATTACACCTGGTTGTAAGCAAGCTGTGCTCTATGGGCTCATGGCGGCATTGGACGCTGGAGATGAGGTGTTACTTCTTTCACCTGCATGGCCGTCCTATGATGGCATGGTAAAAATCACCGGTGCAGTTCCAATCGCAGTTCCGGTTCGCAAGGACAATTACCACCCAAATTTCGAACATCTTGAGGCTGCCATCACTTCCAAAACCAAGGNAATTGTCCTCAATTCACCAAACAACCCAACCGGNGCGGTCTACACCCCTGATGAAATTGAANGGCTTGTNGCGTTTGCTGTCAAGCACGATCTTTGGATCATTGATGACATGATCTATGCCACGCTTGTATGGTCTGACCACCCCTACACTTCCCCTTGCACCATTCCCGGAGGNGCTGAGCGCACCATCACCATCGGAGGTTGGTCCAAGGGATGGGCGATGACTGGATGGCGGCTTGGTTGGATCACAGGNCCAAAACACCTCATGGATGGTGTCAAGAAAATTAACGTCAGTGCAGCAACCCACGTGGCGACGTTCATGATGCCNGCTGCCACGGTTGCTTTGAGCCTTGATGAAGAAACGGCCGCTATGGCCGCCTCATTCAAGGAGCGGTGCAATTTGATTCACGGCCTGTTGAGTGAACTNCCCGGTGTTGTCGTACCAAAACCAGAGGGNGCGTTCTATGCCTTCTGTGACATCACAGGCACCGGNATGACGGACATTGAGTTTGCAGAAGGTGCGCTCAAGGAAGCCAAGGTNCANTTGATCCCTGGGTCCCTCATTGAAGGAGGCGAGGGGTTCATCCGCATTTCATATGCAACNTCACCCGAGAATATTCGTGAAGGTGTAAGGCGCTTGAGCGAATGGCTCAATGCCTGAGCAACNGCGANCAANGGCNNCACAGGCGATTTGTTTAAGNCCAAATAAGATTTACAGGATACACATGGACTTGGATACTGCGGCNGCATGGGCGGAAGTTTTTGGCCTTGTGACAATTCTTGGTGCNGCAATATATTCTTGGTTTCAAATCAAGGANCTTCGTCGTTCAAGAGACAGTACAACGGCGATGGGGCTAGCGGCGAATTTCCAAAATGAGGATTTTGTTGTCGGCCTTACTGCCATCATGAACACGGATTTTGATTTAAGCAAGTTTACACCGGGCGATGCTCAAGCTAATTTCATNGCTTTCAGTGAACATTTTGGAGAAGATTGGCCTAAAGTGATGACTGTCNTGACAACATGGGAAAGTGTGGGGGTCCTCATCCATCGAGGCGATATGGATTTCCATGCANTGTATGATCTCTTTTCCGGNGTTATTATCAAGACTTACGAATCTTTTTCGTTCTATTTTGAACCGATTCGGGAGGAGGNGANTAGCAAGGACATGGAGTGGTTCATCTGGCTTGCAGATCGCGTTATTGAATATGAGAATGAAGGTTCGGGGACAGCTCCTGCACANATTGCGTTCAAAGATTGGAAACCNCCTAACCGCACGGTTTGATTCCCTTTCTATTCACCCCACTAAAGGGCATATNCGCCTGTGGNGATTATATGCCTCAAACAAGTGGAAAACCCATGCAACCACAGGTAATGCAACAAATGAATTCTGAGAAAGATTGGCTAATTACACTAATTTTATCGATTGTAGTCGGCGGGTTTGGTATTGACAGATTTTACACTGGTTCAGTTCTNCTAGGTGTACTAAAACTTGTGACTCTTGGTGGATTGGGCGTTTGGTGGCTCATNGATCTTATCATGCTCGTCACTGGTAATTACAAAGATGGGGANGGCAACCGTATCGCNNCCAAGTGATATTCAAATCGNCCCCTTTGATGACGGGTAAGCAGTGGGNGCCCTCTCTAATNGGAATGTTTGAAGAACTGATTGGNTTTGCCTATTCCATGAAGAAAACTAACGCAGTTCTGTTTTCGCTACTGATAATTGTTGCATCCCTTGCTGGATGCTTAGGTGAAGACTTGGATGATGGAGAACAAGAAGTGTTTGTTTGCAGTGAAATGGAATACACTACACANGAAGTTACAATTAGTTTTGTTGACTATGAATTTGAAACTTGGCAGGATCTAAATCCACAGCACAGGTTCCTATACATCGAAAATTCAGATTTAATTTATTTCGAAGACGCCACTCAAGTCCTTGCGAANGGACAAATTTATGATTTGCATCCNCTAGGAGCACCGGTTCTTGACACACACACAAAGTTCTGGGTCTTCTCCAATACAGATAATCAAGATGCAGTGATAATCACAAACAAAGGTGATGTTGTTTGTCTTATTGATAATCCAAATATTTCAAATTACGCAGGGGAATTGGGCCGGGAGTGCGCGTATGATTCTCATCGCCTNGAAAATGGGAGTTACGAACATGCAAGCCCAATGTGTAATCATGTTTTGACAGAACACCTTGATCACACCTCAACCATTCGAGGAGGTATTGAATTTCCGAGGTGTCCGTATGACGATGAATACTGTGCGAATGTGTTATCTTTGTTCAATGTTCACAATGGAAGTCTGGTTAGTGTCAATTATACTGTCGCAGGTAGTTGGGGCCATTTTCTCGAAGGAAATCAGTTTACAATTTACTACAATGATCAAGATGGGGGATATCATAAATCGTATTTTGTGAAGGAATTAAAAGAGGAACGAAACGGCGGACAAATTTACAGTTATGGAATTTCAACAGACAACATTGAGGGTTTAGGAGTTGCTTATGTTGAACTATATGCTGATGAGAATTTGACTGAATTGGCCGCATTGGATCGAGATCTAACAACCAATGATGTGTGGGAAGTGATTGCCAATGGTTGTTTCTTTGACCGTACTAATTTCTACCTTGGTACAACAAAAATGCCGATTGCGCATGGTTGCGAAGGGGTATACAAAGGCCTCGACATAGATTGGTACACCAATTATTATCCTGATTTTGATATTTATGCCTATTACGAGAGCCTAAACATTACACAAGAAAATGCAGGAGAATTTTTTGATAATTTCACTCAAGCAATGATCACAAAGAATTACTCTGCATGGCATGGTATGCTAGCCGATGATGTCCATGCAGTAAACAGCAATGCCACTTACGATAAAGCAAATTTAACTGAGGCTTTCTTTGAAAACTTCACCAATACATTGGGAACAATCGAACTTGAAAATGCTTCAAGATTGGATTTAGCGCAAAGTCACTGGACTGGGATTGAATATATGCACCGCATCGATCCAAATTCTGCATTTGACTGGGTTTTTCATCCGAATAATGGTGGGGATTCTGCGAATATTTCTTCCCCAATGACTGAATCTGTATTGTCACAAGATCGAATTTACAACTCCGCAGGTTGGGGTTATGATGGTACGTTCATTGAGTCTACAGAGTGCATCATCATGACATGGCTTCCAGGCCCAAATACGACTCCGCTGTTCTCTGAATACTTGTTGACAATTGTGGTGGACCGTGATGCGGATGGCAACTTGAGCATTGTTGGAATCGCTGATTACAATGTCCAAGTCACGAGATAATTGAATAAATACGGTTTCGAGAGGGGAGCATCTGTATCGTCCCACTGAATCCCCTTTGTATCGGGTAATAAAATGCAAAGGGGTTTCGAATGAACCCTCTTATTCGCGCATTTGTGATAATATTCCATGAATTGCCGATTGAAGTTTACGCACATTTTTTTTGTTTCTACCCCAGTCGAAACACGTTAGAAAGTACTCACATTCACTTCGGACCTGAATAGAACCAGAAGGCAAAATAGTGATTCTAACATATTCTATATGCTCAGACAACAATCTATCTTTTGTCCGAACTAACATCTGGTTTTCCGTGGATTCGAGTATACTCCAAGAGAAGGAGCCAATAATTGGTTCAAGGAATGAAAAAATCTTATTCCGAGGTATTGTTAAATCTATTTTTTCTTGGTGATATGCGGGAAAACCGAAAGCCATGCCAAACCTATATCACCTTGATTTATTGGTTTATCGTAAGTCGTTTTCAAAGGTGGGCCCTCTGTATCACAGGCCATACATAGGGTAGCGTCTGACAAGGTCCACTGCAAGCCCTTTGATTTGTCAATACCTGAGCAATGGGTATTGGGATATGCCCTCTGAACCTATCCGAAAAGGATTATGTCATGGAATTGTTCTTACAATCCATTCTTTTAGATGAAATTATGTGGGATTTATGTTATGGTTTGTTTCTAATATTGGCGATAATTATCGCTATTAGAAAGGGATGGATAAAATCTGCTTTGGAGATCCTTTTTGGACCATAACAACGGTAGCCTCTGTATCGGCCCACTGCAAGCCCTTTGATTTGCAAATACCTGAGCAATGGGTATTCGGATACACCCTTTGCGTTTATCCGAATCGATTGGTATATTCTTGAGTTAGGAATTATGCCGCATGACCTTTTTAATAGAAGCATATTCACAGCCAAAGTATGAGAAGTGTCAAACTCGTCTCACTTTTGTCTGTAATAATTTTATTATCTTCTGCTGGTGCTCAGGACACCGATGGCGATGGGTATGATGACGAATATGATCATCGGGACGACGTAGATGCCACATTAATGTTGAAACTCCATCAGTTCAACACCTCTGAATCAGAAGAATGGGATTCTTCGAATGGCGCACCTGACATATGGTTCAGGGTATGTGTCGATGCTGACCAAGAGCGCGTTGACTGTTATGACAGTGAGGTTTGGGCCGACACATACACGCTTGGTAATGATTGGAATCTTTCAATCAATATTCCAGACGATTCGTCACTGATAACATTTACAATTCAGTGCAGAGATGATGATTTGGCAAATGATGACGAATGTGATATGAATTCTGATGTAGAGGAATGGGAATTAGTATTTGTCTTCGAATGGCTGAATGAATATTCTATGGAATACAATGGTTCAGGATTCATTGATAATGATACAAATTGGAAAAATGCAGCATCTCAATGGGAAGTAATTTCTCCAACCACGACTTCAGTAGATTCTGACGGCGATGGGTATGAAGATAGTGTAGATGATTTTGATAATGACCAAACCCAGCATTTAGACTCGGACGGCGATGGTTATGGAGATAACGCCTCCGGAAATAATCCCGATTTATATCCTCAGGATTCTACCCAGTGGGCTGATTCTGATGGCGATGGTTATGGAGATAACCCATCGGGTACTAACGGTGACAAACTCCCACAAGATTCCACTCAATGGTTTGACTCTGATGGTGATGGGTATGGAGATAATGCCTCCGGAAACAACCCCGATTTATTCCCCCAAGATTCTACCCAATGGACTGATTCTGACGGCGATGGTTATGGAGATAATCCATCGGGTACTAACGGTGATAAATTCCCTCAAGATTCCACTCAGTGGTTTGATTCGGATGGTGATGGTTATGGAGATAATCTCGGAGGAAATAATCCTGATCTTTGCAAAAATAGTCCTGCAGGAATACCAAATGAAGTTGGATGTGTAGAAGCAGAAATTCTAGATTCGGACGGAGACGGAATTATCGATGCATATGATGACTGTTCTAATTCGGATGATGGTGAATCAGTCGATTCAGTTGGTTGTGAAATCCCAATCGATTGGGAAATGAGGGTTAAAGTTGGGCTTGCTATACTGGGGTTCATCATCTCAACAGTGCTTGCTGTAAAGAAATATCGCCGTAAATAATTTTGCAAAGGTCCCCCCTCTGCTCTGATGGGTAAGCAAAGGGTACCGTTTGCCAATGCGTATTGGCAAAGGGGCCCCCTCTGAAACGCAATTCCTAATCAATGTCTAGTCAAACATTTCGAGGGGCCCGCAATTCGAATGTGTGCATCTACTACACACGAGTTTCAAGCAGACTCCGCATTCCTCAATAGGGAATTCCTTCATCTCTTCATCTGACATTTCTCCACAATCATTGCAATAATTGTAGTCACCTGGTTGTGCTGGCATACTAACTAATTGTCATTACAGGTATTTATACCTTGAACACAAAGGGTGTGTCCGAATACCCATTGCTCAGGTATTGGCAAAACAAAGGGCTTGCAGTGGGTCTTGTCAGACACTACGGTTTGCTCAGAGCTGCCCTGTTGAATCCTTGAGCAATCCCAAGAAGGGCGGGCTTGGTCGACCTGGCCGACTCTTGAACTCGGGATGGTATTGAACACCGACATAGTATGGATGATCGTTGAGCTCAAAAATTTCACACCTCTGGCCAGTTTCATCCTTACCGACAAATACCAAGCCTTCTGCTTCGATGCGTTCAATCAAATCTGGATTGACTTCGTAACGATGTCGATGACGTTCGTCGACTGCATCGCCATCACCGTACAAGGTTCGAATCTTACATTCATCAACCTGCCAAAGTGTTGGCCTGGTTCCCAATCGCATGGTGCCGCCAAGATGTGTTTTCGAAATTTCTGGCATGAAAATGACCGCCGCAGTTGACGGGTTTTCATCAAACTCGGTGGAGTTGGCTCCCTCAAGTCCTAACACATTTCGACAGAATTCAATCGTTGCCACCTGAAGCCCGAGGCAGATGCCAAGGTAAGGGGTTTGAGTGGTACGCGCATAGTGCGCTGCTGCAATTTTACCTTCAACGCCTCGATCACCAAAGCCACCTGGAACCAGCACGCCATCTGCCTTCTTGAGCATCGACCAAGCGGATGCTTGTTCTTCTTCGTTCTTCCAATCAGATTCAAGATGGCTTGCTTCAATCCAGTCGATGATGAGTTTACGATCAACTGCCATGGCTGCATGCTGTAGACTCTTGATGACTGAAAGATAGGCATCTGAAAGGTCGGTGTACTTTCCAACCATAGCAATGTGCACGGCTTCAGTCAAGGTATCGAGGTGGTAGGCCATGGTTTTCCAATCCTTGAGCAAATCAGTGGCATGGCAATCAACACCGAGAATATCGCAGAGGCCTTGTTCTTGAAGCATCAATGGCACGTGGTAGATGTTTGGAACATCGTGGGTGGACATCACCGCTTGTGGAGATACATGGCAGAAGGCTGCAAGTTTTTCCCGGGTTTCGACTGTAAGTGGTGCACTGGAACGGCACACGAGAATGTCTGGAGTAATACCAAGCCCGCGAAGTTCCTTGACCGTATGTTGTGTGGGCTTGGTTTTTTGTTCACCCACTGGACCCATCACAGGCACCAATGACACATGAACAAAGGTCACGTTCTCCCTTCCAACCCTGAATTGGAATTGCCGAAGTGCCTCAATGTACGGCGAAGACTCAATGTCGCCAACTGTGCCGCCGAGTTCAATGATACAGGCGTCGGGGATTTCATCACTACCATCTGCAGGTTGGTGTGCTACATCTTCGATCCATTCTTGTACGGCATCGGTGACATGAGGAATCACCTGCACTGTTTTGCCAAGGTAATCCCCTCGGCGTTCAGCCTCAATGACCTTTGAGTAGATTTTTCCCGTGGTGAGGTTGTTGTTTTTTCTGAGGTTGATGTCGAGGAAACGCTCATAGTTGCCAAGGTCCAAGTCAACTTCGCCACCATCATCCAAAACGAAAACTTCGCCATGTTCGAACGGCGACATTGTTCCAGCATCACTGTTGAGATAGGGGTCAATTTTGATTGAAGTGACTCTCAGGCCAGCGCTTTTGAGTAAAACGCCGATGCTGCTTGCAGTTACTCCTTTGCCCAATCCGGACAGGACGCCCCCGCTAACAACAACGTACTTCATGCACATCAACGGGCTTTTAGGCCGTCGCGCCTACTACATCAACATACCTCAACCTTCGAGTGATTCTTCCACTCCGCGATGAGCGAAGAATGAATAGGTAGGTTCGCTGAACACCAAGAAGAGGGAGACCATGGAGACCATTCCGAAGACCATGATGGCGTGGACAAAAACCCTCGACGAGCAGGGAGGCTTCACCAAAGAGGAACACCCTGTTCCATCGCCGGGGCCTGGAGAAGTGTTGGTCAAAACTCACTCGACATCAGTTTGCGGCACCGATATTCACATCTGGAAATGGGACCAATGGAGCCGAGACAACGTACCACTTGGCACCATTACAGGACACGAAACTTGCGGCGAGGTTGTTGCTGTTGGGGAAGATGTCATCAAACCTGCAATCGGTGATTTTGTTGCCATTGAATGCCATTTTGCCTGCTGGGCATGCCCGAGGTGCGATGAAGGAAACGCTCACATTTGCGAAAACGGTTCGATTTTTGGCGTCCACACGAATGGAGCGTTCGGACCATATTTTGTCGCTCCTGCCGTCAATGCTCGAACCATACCCTCTGGCCTTGACCCGGGTCATGCATCAATTCAAGATCCTCTCGGAAACGCCATACACACCCTCACAGGAGGACCTGTAGAAGGCGCGAGTGTCGCGATTCATGGACTTGGTCCAATTGGCTTGTTTGCCGTGAATGCAGCCAAGGCAATGGGCGCAAAAATGGTCATCGCCGTTGATTGGGACAACACGTACCGAATGGATTTGGCCATTCAGTTGGGAGCGGACCTTGTGTTGGGTAAAGAACACGACGTCGTGCAAGAGATCCTCAATGCCACAGAAGGCCGTGGTGTTGACAATTCTTGTGAATTTTCTGGCTCTCCACAAGCACTGGCGAACACCATTCACAGCACCCGGATGGGTGGCTATGTCAATGTGCTTTCAGTGTATGGAAATCCAACACCAGAGGTTCCGATGAACGATGTTGTGTTCCGTTATCTTCACCTCAAAGGCATCAACGGACGGAAGATGTGGTCAACATGGGATACCATGCATGAGCTGCTTGAGCGTGGAGCCATCGATGTTGAACGGGTGCTTACGCACCGAATGAGCATTGATGAATTTCCCGAGGCCGTCGAACTCGCCATCCAAGGTGAATGCGGAAAGGTCGTGCTTGACTTCTAAATCTAAGCGCCAATCCACCGATAGCGTCGAGCACCTTCGTCCACGCCTTCGTCACCAATTTCAACCAGAGCAAATTCACCCTGGGGCGTGACAACGCTTTCGTCTTGGAGGCCTTTGTGGAGGTTCTCGTAGGTCACGTGATCGATGGCCATACGTCCAGCAAGTCGTTCGAAAAGATGCCATCGGGAGACAACTTCTCTCCAGCGTGGACTGACCTTGCCCTCAAACACCTTTGCCTTAGCACCCGAGCCATAACCACAGAGGCCAAACAAGGTATTGTCGAGGTTGCAGTTTTCTTCGAGGTCGGATTCAAACGTCGACATAAGTGCTAGGAAAATGGAACCTGTGTATTGATTGCCAATGAGGCTGCTTGCTCGCTGACCTTTTTCGATCCTGCTCTGATGGAATTCAATGTATTCTGGGGTTTTCGAGATGGCCCTTCGATAGCCGTCCATGGCTTTCTCCCAAATCTCAATGATTTGTGGGTCATCAGAATCGTGGAAAGCGGGCATTGGACCGATTTGTTCGGCGACTGCGGCCCACATTTCAGTCTCTTCTCGGTCGTGGCGGAAGATATCGGGGAACATTCGCTTTGCCTGGAACGCATAGGGTAAATGCATGATGATACGTGACCACTGCTCCGTCATACGCTCATCTTCACCATGGGTATAACGACCCTGGCGCTCGGCTTTCTCAGCAAAATTATGGAAGGCTTGACGAACTGCAGATTGGTAACATCGGTTCGAAAATTGGCCATCGAAAATCGGATCATCCCTGTGAACACTTACACTGGTTTCACCATGTGAAAAGATACCGAGCTTTCGCACGGTCGATTCTGGAAGGTGGCGAATCATTCGGTCAACAAGGCCTTTCTTGACCGTCTGACCGGTTTCTTGTGCCAATTGCAAGACATTGGAAATGACCGAACGAAGGGTCACTTCGCGACGTGGTTTGAAGAAGTCATGAACTGGAGTGGTAGAAACGCCAATGCAATCTGGGATTTCGAGGAGGCGTGGGTTTCTGCGAATTAACAACGCACCGCCGCCCGCACCTTGCGTGTATTCGCCAGATGATTCCAAAGCGTACTTTGCGTTGTCAGAGAAAATCACAATTCCGACCCTTTCATCATGTTCTGTTGAACGAGCAACCCAGTCCAATGTGGTGTGAAGTGCATCAACAGCACCAATGCAAGCGAAAGTCATATCGACGACATCGCAATTTCTGAAGCATTCTGAGCCATAGCGTTCCTCATACCGTTGAGTGAGCATATCGACAATGTACGTCGCTGTAGGTTTAGCACCATCAAGAGCCGATTCTGTTCCAAGGTACATTCGGCCGATGGTGTTAGGGTCCAAGCCGTTTCGATCAATAATCTGCATGACCGCCATAGCGCCCATGGTCGCAGTGTCTTCGTGGACGTCTGGAATGGCCATGGCTTCAAGACCGAGGCCTTTGTTCAATTTGCCAAAATCTGCTCCTCGCAACTCAGCAAAATCCCTCATATCCATGTACAAACGAGGAAAGTGAATTGCAATGTCGTCGATGCCCACACAGGCTTGACCTTCGGTTCCCATCAGTAAAAGGTCTCATTCACCCCTATTTGAATGACCATCCTATGAAAAAAACCAATCTTACGATTTGAAGGGTTATTCCATTTCTGGAACTTCCGCCATCGCAGGGTCTTGCTTCGCCCAAAGCACATCGTCAATTCTCAGAACAGAAATTGCGGCTTCGGTGGCTCCTGTGATGCCTTGATCGATAATGAGCAGAGGTTCGATGACACCTTGCTCAAGCATGTTTCGAGGTTGCCGTTCTATGACATCAAGACCGATGTGATCCGAAGTCGATTCAGAAGCATTGGACTGAGCCGCTACGAGGTTGAGGAGTGTATCAATGGGATCTAAGCCAGCGTTTTCTGCCAAAACCCTTGGAATCACTTCCAATGCGTCTGCAAAGGCTTCGATGCCCAACTGTTCACGACCGGGTATCGATTCCGCATAGCGCCGTAGCCTTCGAGCAAGGGCCACCTGTGTCGCTCCACCGCCCGCCACGAGGCGTGCGTCTTCGACGAGTTGGCATGCGACGCCAAGGGCATCAGCAAAACATCGTTCCACTTCACCAAGAACTGCTTCCGTGCTGCCTCGAGCGATGAAGGTCGCTCCGCCCTCTTCAGTTTCTAAAATCCAATGAACGGTGCTTCCCCAAGTTTCATTCTTGCTTGAGATAAACGCACCAAGATCCGAAGAGGAGGCTCGCTTGACGTCATGAACCAGCGTCGCACCACAACCACGAGCAAGCAAATCAAGATCTGAGCGAGCAACACGCCTGAAGGCCTTAATCCCCGCTTTCGTCAGCATCATACGAACATCGTCGTCAATGCCCTCCTTACACGCCAACAAGTCGACGCCAAGGGATTTCAGATGCTCCACTTGCTCTTGAAGCAATTCTGTTTCTTTGGTTCTAAAGGCATCAAGAACCCCTGTTGAAGTCACGTTGAGTTTGACACTTCCCATCATTGCCCTTCGTTCTATGCCCCCATCAATGAGCAAAATCTTGCCACCTTTGATGTGACGCGGCATATCATTATGAATTCGGTTTTTTGCCAAAACCAAACCGGTGACAAGCTTGCTCTCACCGATGGTGCCTCCAGACTGTGGCAATATTTTGACCCGGGTTGGATCTGCATGCGGCCCTCGTGGGGTCTTCATCAAGATGGCTTCTGCAGCGTCCAGGGCAAGTTGGGCAAGCAATGTCTGCATGCTCTCATGCCCTTTTCCTGTCAAACAGGTCTTTGTTGCCAAGAGTTGATGAGAACGATCAGATGGGAAGGAAAGTTCGCTCAATGCCGACCTTGCATGTTCTTCAGCCATACGAAAACCTCGTGCGATGATCGCAGGATGAACGCCTTGAGTCACAAGATGCCAAGCATTCTGCAACATTTCTGCGCTGAGCAGTACCGTTGAGGTTGTACCATCTCTGGCAATTTTGTCTTGGACCGAAGATGCGTTAATGATCATTCGAGCCACAGGGTGTTCGACCTTGGCCGATTCAAGGACTGTTACGCCGTCATTGGTGACCATGGTCCTGCCGTCATCATCGATCAGAAGTTTATCGAGACCCCGGGGGCCAAGTGTTGAGCGTACTGCTCCAGCCAATGCCAGTGCTGCTTGAATGTTCTTCTGAAGCGCACCACGACCGGTTGACCGGTCGGTGTCTTTCAGGATTGGAACATCGCTCATAGCACACCCACTCGACTTCTCGCCATAAGGTCAACTCTTGACGTGGTCAAGATAGCAGTCTGCTCAATCTTCGTCGTCTTCGACCACTTCGAAGTCGGCATCGACCACGTCGTCGCCACCAACGTTGATGTCGCCATCGTCGCCAGAGCCGTCCTGTTCAGCCATTTCTGCTGCTGCAGCTTCGTAGAGTTTTGCGGAAACACCGTGCATGGCTTCCTCGACTTCCTTGACCTTGGCTTGAATTGCTGCGTCATCGATGGCATCGATGTCCAACGGCTTGCCGTCTTCGTCTTGGACCATTTTTTCGAGTTCGTCGAGATGCGCCTTGACAGGGTCGGTTTCTGAATCATCGAGTTTGTCTGCAGATTCATCGAGTGTTCGCCGGGTTTGGTAGACCACTTGGTCTGCCATGTTTCGTAGTTCGACCTTGGCCTTACGGAGTTGATCTTCTTCTGCGAACTTCTCGGCTTCTGCAATCTTGGCTTGGATTTCATCTTCAGAGAGGGAGGTTTGTGCTTCAATCTTCACCGATTGTTCCTTTCCTGTGCCCATGTCCTTAGCGCTCACGTTGACGATGCCATTCGCATCGATGTCGAAAGTCACTTCGATTTGTGGGGTGCCACGTGGAGCGGCTGGAATACCCATCAGCGTAAATTCGCCAAGCGTCACGTTGTCTTTTGCGAAGTTGCGCTCACCTTGCAGCACGTGGATGGTCACGGCTGGCTGATTATCTGATGCTGTGGAATAAATCTCTGAGCGTCGAGCCGGAATCGTCGTGTTGCGTTCAATCATCGAGGTCATCACACCGCCGAGGGTTTCTATGCCCAGCGTCAACGGGGTGACGTCGAGCAGAAGAATGTCAGAAACGCCTTCGTCACCTGAGATGATTCCTGCCTGAAGTGCAGCGCCCATAGCAACTGCTTCATCAGGATTGATCCCCTTGTACGGGGCTTTTCCTGCTTCTTTCTCGACGGCTTCTTGGACGGCTGGAACACGGGTAGACCCGCCAACAAGGATGACCTTGTCCACGTCGCCTTTCTTGATACCAGCGTCTTTCATGGCTTGTCGGGTTGGACCCATTGTTGCCTCGATGAGCTTCGAAATCAGATCTTCAAATTTAGCACGGCTCAAGGTCATGTCCATGTGTTCAGGTTGGCCATCACGCATGGTGATGAACGGGAGGTTGATTTGGGTTTGTTGCGTGCCTGAAAGTTCGATTTTTGCCTTTTCTGCCGCTTCCTTCAGCCGAGACATTGCCTGGGCGTCCTTGCTCAAGTCAATGCCAGTGTCGCGCTTGAACTCAGCAATCATCCAATCGATGACTTGGTCGTCGAAATCATCGCCACCAAGTTTGTTATTCCCTGCTGTGGCCTTCACTTCAATTTGAGGCTGGCCATCGACTTGGTAAATTTCCAAAACTGAAACGTCAAAGGTACCTCCTCCCAAATCGTAAACGAGAATGGTTTGATCTTCACCCTTATCGACGCCGTAAGCAAGCGCTGCTGCTGTTGGTTCGTTGATGATTCGGAGCACTTCCAATCCTGCAATGCGCCCGGCATCTTTTGTTGCCGTTCGCTGTGCATCGGTGAAGTAAGCAGGGCATGTAATCACTGCTTCCTTAATTTCGTGACCCAGGTACGCTTCTGCATCTGCTTTCAACTTCTGTAGAATAAACGCTGAAATTTCTTGAGGCGTGTAGTCTGTGCCATCGACATTTGTTTTCCAATCTGTACCCATGTGCCGCTTGACTGACATCATTGTTCGGTCTGTGTTGGTCACGGCTTGTCGCTTGGCGGTCACGCCAATCATCCGTTCGCTTCCGTCTTTGGCAAACGCCACTACAGATGGGGTTGTTCGTGCGCCTTCTGCGTTCGCAATGACGACGGGTTCTCCGTTTTCGATCGTTGCTACGCAGCTGTTTGTTGTTCCTAGGTCAATTCCAATTACTTTGCTCATTTTTTCACTTCCTTATGTTTTCAAAAGATGGGGATACCACCGTCGTCCTCATCGTCATCATCGTTAGAATCACCTACATCGATGCTGACGTCTGGTGCCTCAATGGTCTCGTCGTCATGTTCAACGGCGGAGCCTTGTGGCGTGAGTTTGAGAGTGATGTCGAGGATGCCGTTATTCAACGACCAATCGACCAGGTCTTCGCAGGGGTGAGGCAGTTCAATTTGAGCCAAAGGGGCCGGCTTTGTGTCTTTGATGACTGAAATTCGGTTTCCTTTGCGCACGAGTTCGAGTTCGAGTTCGCTCTCCTCGACGTCACCACGAAGGGTGAAATCAACGGTCACTGCCATATTCCAGCCGTCAAGATAGACATCGTTTGCTGGGATGTTGATGACATCATCGAGTGATTCTTTGACTTCTGGTGCTTTGATTTCAACTGGGCTGGCATCAACTTGGATGTCCATGCCTAGATTGCTGAGAATGTCTTCCATGGATTTTCCAGATTGAAACATTTTGGCCAGTTGGGACAAATCAAAGTTGAAGTTCACATCACCTTTTGCGATTTTTTCTGCATCGAGGCCCATGTTCTCGAATTGTGATCGGAATTGCTCCATCATTCCACGAATCTGTTCTTTGTCCATGTGCATGCCCATGTTACGGAACATTTCCACAAGTTGTTCAATCAGTTTTTCTTCCCAATCTTCCCCATTTGTCATGCACTCGCCACCTCACTACTGAACCATCGGTTATGTAGTGGGGATTGAGTCACCCTATATGAAGGTCTCCAAATCCGGTGATGGCTCAAATACTCACCGAAAGGATGAACGGAGGCCAAACTCTTGTATAATTCAGGAGTGTAGCCAGTGCAATGAATGAGTCGGATACAGTGCTTGAGTTTTCGGCTGGACAACGCTTCGGCGCTGGATTCTTTGGAATATTCATGATTTGTTTTGGCATGCCATTCACTCTGACTCCTCTTCTCATCTTGCCAGAAGCCTTGGGTATTGGCGATGTTTTTATGTCGATTTTCATGATCTGTTTTTGTATTCCGTTCCTATTAGCCGGTCTTGCGGTACAATATTTTGGATTTACCTCACTTCGAGCAGCCCTCTTTCCAAACAGCGTAAAAGCTCGAAAAACGCTCACCGACTGGAGTTCAGATGTTGCGGATAAGCCTCTATCTGCCAACGATGCCGTCAATTATTTCAATTCGGAATCCCCTGCTGAGCAGAGATCAAAAACTAAGAAGATCGACGTAGAACAGTCCGAGAATTTCTGGGACAGTGTCGATGACAAATCCGACGAGGCTTGACACACGAATTAAAAAAGTGATACGAGGCGTGAAGACTGTGGCAGAGATAGACGATGATGGGGTTTCAGAAGAACAGAACCCTCTGCGATCTCTGTGGAAATATGTAGCGGGTTCAACACTTGTTGCATCGATGTGTTGCCTGCCATCCGTAGTTATGGTTATGTTTGGCCTGGCAACTGTTTCAACTGGAGCGGCTTTATCCGATACGTTGTACTGGGGCGAAGATGGATTCGGTTGGTTCCGCGGTACAATGCTGTTGTTAGCGCTTCTTTGTGTTGTTTGTGGACTTGTGTTCTATTTCCGTAATCAAGGCATCTGCACACTGGATCAAGTGAAGCGAGAACGACGTAAGGTCATCAACACCTCATTGCTGGTCATTACAGTATCCTACCTTCTCTACCTCCTGTTCAACTACGTGATTCTCACAGAACTCGGTATTGCAGTCGGCCTGCCATGGGAGTCCAGCCGAGAGTCCTACATGTTCTGGAAGTAATCACACTCGGCCTGAGGTGGTTTTGCAACCAACCCCCCAATCTCCATCCTGCATCGCAGACCTGGTCGCTTCGAGCAGGCGATCTTCAGGCGTTGTGATGTCAAGTATCCCTTGGTGGAATGCAACAGCAATACAAGTGCCTTGATATTGCCAATTTACCAATTGGATTTTTGATTTTTCAATTGAGATTATTGTATTTGCGACTCCAATTGGAATTACAATTTCTCGTGGGTTGAGGTGCATGCCCATACCCAGTGTTTTTTGCACGGCTTCCTTGCAAACCCAAAGTTCGATTGCATGTTCAGGCGATTGGCGCAAGGTGAGCAATTCTTCGCCCTTGCACATCAGATCAAACGCATTCGATTGGAGACCCCTCGCTGAGGGTTCGGCATCAATGCCAATGCGCCATCCATGTTCTATCAATGCGACATAAGCCCAACCAGAAGCATGGCCAATGCTCAACGATGGGAGCGGGGTGTTCTTCCATAGACCGGGGATGTAATGCAAATACGGCGCCCTTTGTTCGGTGCGACTGATCATCAAATCAACACTGTCAATACCCCATTGCTCAAGGGCGCATTGCAACAACCATCGCCCCGTTAGATGTTCTTCATGACGTTTCTTGGTGGCAAATGTCGCCACTTCATCGGCGTTTGCCAAGTGAACTTCTTCGATGGAGCGTGCATGCACTTGTGTGCGAACGATGAGCATCCGTGGCCGTTCTACACCCGGCGGGTGAAGCACTTCCACCGACATCCAAACCACCTTCAACGATCGAGCGTGAACGAATCTTCTGCCGAGACTGGAGCCATTCCCTTCAGACGTAAGCCCTTGAGAGCAAGCACCGGAGCATCATCATCGCCAACAATCACAACATCGTGGACCGTGACGCCCGCCTCTTCAACTGCAACCCGAAGGCTGCGCATTCGAAGTTGCTCATCACGTTCAGGCACCCTCAACATCGATGACCATTCGATACCGACTGGGAGTGAAGAGAAACCTTCAGTTTCCATCGCGACAAGTCCAGCGTTTTGGAAACCTGCTTCGATGAGCATTGGAAGAGCTTCAAGCAAGACTGAGTCGCCGGTTGCTTCATGGGCAAATTGATCGGACTGCGGCAACTGATGTCGCATCAACGCAATCCCATCCGCACCTGGCATCGAATCGTCCCCAACGCCACGAAGCACACCACCATGTGATTGGAAACGAGGTCCGTGGAAATAACGTCGATAAATGAACGATGGCTCTTCCATGACTTCACCGGGAGCAGGAATGCCAAGATCGGGCAAGGCGTGCACTTCCTGCTCAAGGAATGGACAGATATCATCGCATTTCTCAACCAAACGAACCAGCGCCTTGTGGTGTTCTCGTTCCCCAAAGATTTCGCCCTTTGAGTTTGATAAATCAGACACGAGTCGGCATGAAATCCAAGTGACCTCACCTTCAGTACGCTCATATTCTGCATGAATCCGTACGGTCATCGCGCCCTTAAGCAATTTCACAGGCAGGCCGAACTCAACAGATTCGAATCCTGCTAAGCACGTCGACGGACGCAGCAATAGAGCGGATTCTGCAAACATCTCGAGCGCCATGACTCCGGGGTGATAAGGGACGCCTTCGATGGCATGATCGACAAGGAACGGGTGATCCGCAGCAGAGAGGGTCGCTTGGGTAAGCAAGGACTGCCCCTCCTCAAATGAGAGGACTTTGTCAACGAACGGGAAACGCTCGGGGTCTGCAATCACCGCTGCCATCTCTGCTGGAAGGCGGAGAGGGGCTTCTCTAAAGGAATCGAAACGATCCATTGCCCCCAGAGAACCACAGCCAATCACACGGCGTTTTCCACCAGCAAGCGCTTCACCGACGAAAATCTCTACGCCTTGTTCAACCGAAAGTGTATCAATTCCAGCTGCTGCAAAAACAGCTTCAATTGAACCTCGGGTAGCCATCCCAACATCACGCCAGCCAGTCCAGCCAATAGCGACGGCTCGGCAAACACCTGATGCGGTGAGCCGGGCCATTTCTGCATCAAGCACGCTGTTTGCTGCAGCATAATCTGTTTGGCCACCATTACCAAACCGACCAGCGACACTTGTGAAACAAGCAGCAAACGTAGGCAGGTCCGCTCCAGAGGCATTGCACGCTGCAAGCATGCATCGCCAACCGTCAACTTTGACTCGAACCACCTTGTCGAAAACGGAGGAGTCTTTCTGGCCCACAAGTTTGGAATCTTCCAAACCAGCACCATGGACAAGTCCAGTGATCACACGCTCCAAGGAAGCACCAACCGTAACCATGCCATCATAATCCATCACATCCACTGGATGGTATGACGCTGTATTGCCTGTTGATGTGATGCTGGAGAGGGTGAGATAGACATCCCTGCTCCTGGTAAATCTCTGCCATTCACTGTTCCATTCAACGATGGTTACTTTACCAGTTTCGCTCGCAGCAGCCATCCGCTCTCGTAGCGCCATACGTTCAGATTCAAGTTCTGCATCAGTCCAATCAACCCATGCTTCTGTTTGTTCTATGAGGTGAGACCGGCCAAGCAATGCAAAGTGCGCTCCGGCATCAGGTGACGCGGTCGCTACGCCAATAATCGACGCCGCTGTGACACCTGAACCGCCACCAGACACAAGCCAAGTGTCATCTGATGTGAGCGGGTGCTTCTCATCGACAAGGTCCTCGGCGAACGCCACAAGAGTCCAACGACGACCATCTCGATCAAGACCGATTTCGACCTCACCGGCAAGAGCGAACACATCGTCATGGATGATCCTCGCCGCATCAGCAGGCTCCAAAATTAATTCTGGATGAAGGTCAAGGGCACGGCATCGAACATGCGGTTGCTCAAAGGCGTAAGATTTGGTGACACCTGATGCGGCACACTGAACCGAATTAAATCGCTCACCGATGTTGCCATGGCGGCCATCAAGTGCCGTGACTGAGGCAACAACACCCGATTCGAGTGCAGCAAATTTAGCATCCAATCCTTTGAGCAAGGCAAAGTATCCCTGGGCAGCCAGTGCTATCTGGGTCGATGGTGTTGCGTCTTCAGCCCATGAGGCACTTGCAAGCTTGAGCGGTGCCATGTGGAAGAGTGCAGTGATGTTGTGTTCGTTCAATGCTTCACACACCGCTGCCACATGCTCGGGGTTACCGGGATCTGCTCGGTAGACTGTGCGTTTCCCTTCGTGCTGAATTGACATGTCGCGGATGTTGCTCTCAAAGCCAATTCGTATGGCCTCCATACCATCGGCCTCAAGACGCTGACAGAACGCTTCTGCGATGCCCCAGCCATCATCGGTGACAACTGCGGTACCGGCGAGAGAAAGCGGCGAGCCTTGGCCTTCTGCTGCTTCGACTTCAATTTGCCAACGGCGGGTTGGGTGAGTTGTTTCGTTCGAAGAGTGAGTTGGGGTTGGTGTTGGTGTGGTTTCAACCGTTGGCATCGCTGTTTCTGTCGGGGCTTCACCGCCTTTCATCTTCAGAATGTAGGCTGTAAAGTGGTTCAGTGTCGGGTGATCGGAAAGAACAAAATCTTCATCCAAAGGAAGAGAAAAGGCATCCCGTACATCGCCCATGATTTCAGCCTGTTTGACCGTATCAATGCCCAATTCGCCCTCAAGGTCTTGGTCCATTTCAATGAAATCAGCAGGATAGCCCGTATGTTTGACAACAATTTCAACGAGTTGTGCGTTCACATCGCTGTTCGATGCCAATGGCGTAGATGGCGCTGGTGGCGCCTGTGCAGGTGCCACGGGTTCACTCTGAACAACTGATGGCGCGGGCTTTGGCACCTTGGTTGCCGGCTGTACAGCACCGCCCTGCATCCGTTGGATGTAGCCAATCATGTGGTTCAATGTTGGATAATCTGAAAGAATGAAATCTTCATCAAGAGGTAAACTGAACTGTTCTCGGATGTCTGCCATAATTTCGGCTTGCTTGACAGTGTCAATACCCAGTTCTCCTTCGAGGTCTTGGTCAAGTTCAATGAAGTCAGCAGGATAACCGGTATGCTTGACCACCACTTCAACAACCGTGGCGTTCAAGGCATCGTCGTCGACAAGACCTGTCGGAGCCATTGCTGTTGCAGCCGGTGCAGGAGCAGCAGGAGCTGGTTCGGGTGCGGGTGCGGGTTGGATTGGATCCTCTATGGCCACTGGTGAAGGGGCAGGCGCTGGCGCCTTACCACCTGTCATTCGTTGAATATACCCAATCATATGATTCAATGTTGGATAGTCAGCGAGAACAAATTCCTCGTCCACTGGCAAACTAAATTGTTCACGTATATCGGCCATGATTTCAGCCTGCTTGACCGTATCAATACCGAGTTCTCCTTCCAAGTCTTGATCAAGTTCTACAAAGTCTGCAGGGTATCCTGTGTGCTTGACGACCACATCGATTACGGCACTGACAACATCACCCTGGGCTTGGCCTGCAGGCGGTGAAGGCGCTGCTGGAGGTGCGATTGGAGTTGGCTTAGGCGCTGGCGGGGCTGGCGCTTCTGGCACCGGCGCTACGGCCGGCTCAGGCACGAGCGAAGGCTTGCCTTCAAACGGTGCCGTGATCGGCCAAGGCTCGCCTTGAACGCCCCCGTGCAAGTTGTCTTCACCATCAACATAGGCCACAAGTTTCTGGTCAAGCAAGCGCATGACCACGTCTTGTGTACCTGCAAGTTTACGGTTCCAAGCCAGGAATTTCGCACCATCAATACGCTCTCCAGTAATAGGCCATCGGCGCACGAGGGAGAGAGCCATTTGCGAGCCAAAGCCCGCTGCAAACCTCAAACCATACTTCAGATTTGGATATTCTCCACCGGTCGAAAGGTTAAGATCGCCCAATTCAGGGTCGGTTTCTTTGTGGTTGGCAATCGGAGGAATACGTCCGGTTTTCATGCCATGGAACATACTGGCATCTTCGATCCCTACCGCCATTGGATGGCCGGTGAATCCTTTCGTGTTCGCAATGACAAGTTTGTTTGTGCTGTGCTTGAATGTGTCTCGTAAGGCTCGTACTTCAGATTGAGCAGAACCTCCGCGGGCAGGAGTGTAGGTTTCGTGCGAGAAGAACACCGTATCAGGTGCGATTTCATGGCGATCAAGGTGCCAACGTTCTTCCATCTCAGTTACGAAATTGTCCACGGTTTCAGCCACGTGTTCGACATCAAGGCGCGTACCATGGAAGGCGGAATTCGCTGTTGTAGCCCCGAGCAATTCAGCGATTGGCTGCACACCACGTTCTGATGCCTCTGAATTTCGTTCAACGACAAACGCTGCTGCGCCCATCCCAAGAATCAGACCATTGCGACGGCGGTCGAATGGCAAAGCCGTTTCTTCCACTACATTGTTCGTTGCTGCTGCACCTGATGCAGCGAAGCCACCGCCAATCCATTCCCACAGATCGTCGCCAGTGACATCATCTGCAGAGATGATAACTACCCGGTCAACTCGGTCAGCGTTCAGCCAATCCTCTGCAACACCGAATGCTGCTGTAGCAGAAGCACAGGCGAGGTTGATGATGGTGTTTGGTCCACGGATACCAGAGTATTGTGCAAACTGTGAATGNCCCATAGCGAGNGTTTGGAACAGGTAGCGTCGNTCAAACCGACCCTCGCCGTCATCNCCGTTGGATTTGGCATGCTTCAATGCCATTTGGAACCCAGGGAAACATGAGGCGAAGACAATGCCTGTTCGATCACGAGTGTGTTGAGGAACTTGCCAATTACGAATCAATCGTAATCCACCTTTGCCAATCTGTTCCACTGGAGTGAGTGGAATCGCAGCATCTCGTAGAGCGAGTAAACCTGCGGCCATACCCAGTTGAGTGGTGATGTCCCAAGCGAGGATGACCTTGGGGTCAATGCCAAATTCTTCTGCNAAATCAAAGGCGCCCTTGACACCAGCAAGTTGTGGAACATCGCCAAAGGCCGTGGCTTGATCCATATTGACTGACCCGTCGCGTCCTTTGATGAGGCGTACGATGTTCTTGTCAAGCAAGCGTTGTTTGTACTCATCTGTGACTTCAGAGATGCATGTTTCTCCACGAACAAGCCGTTCAAACGTATCCTCGTTGAAGACCTGTTCTCCGCCTGGCAAACCAAGAGAAACCCCCGTCACAACGAAGGGATCGGCTTTCCGTCGAGCCATCGGGTCGTGAACAGAAGCGACACCTAGCCCTTGCGATGTGTGATTCGAACGACGAGTCATTGAGGTCTTTGGTGACCATGACGANGGTGGGTGGGCAATCCAACGAGCGATGTCTGCAACAGTTGTTGCGCCGCTGACATCTGTTTCAGGATCGGTTGAAGCCTCAGATGCAATCGTCTTGAACAACAAAGCGATGTCGCCTTCAGACAGACCTAATCCAAGACGCAGGTCGACCATGCCATGACAAAACCGAGCAGGATAACCACATAGGGCAGCGATTCGGTCGCCAAGGTAGGCGTCCTTGGCCTTTTGAGCTGCGACTTCAGGATCTGTTTCGACCGCAGATGGTACACTCACAACCTGCACGGCTTGAGGTGTCGCCGAGGTGCCAGAAGGCAATGGACGAGCACGAGTTTTGAGATCTTGAGCAGGTGGACTGGTTCGATGTGCTTCAATTGGACCCGCCCTAAACGCCTCGGTAAGCGAGGCAGAATCTGGCGCCGGCCAGTGCACTGGTCGACCCGCAAGTGCCATCGTCGCCAAAGCGGTGAGGAACGAGGCAATACCGCCTTGTTTTGGATGGTTTGTCATCACTGGAAGATGAGGTTGGTCTTCGAGAATTTGAACAGCAAACATGCTCAGTGCTCGCTTTGGACCAACTTCGACAAAGGCCCTTGCCCCGGCCTCATACATCGTTTGGATTTGCGTCGTCCATTCCACTGAAGAGGCCATTTGCAATGCAAGTTTGCTGAGCACTGCTTCTTTGGAGGCATCCAAATCTTCTGTGGTTGACGGGTTCATTGGATAGAATTCGCCGTCGACATTGGCTGTTATTGGGATGGTCGGCCAACGAATTTCAAGACTTTCAAGGAAGCGGCGGAGTGGTTCATTTGCTGGTGCTACAATCCTTGAATGGAACGCGTGTGAAGTGGCAAGTGGCATCGATTGGAAGCCTTTGGCCTCAAAGGCGGCCATGGCCTCTTTGACTGGAGCAGTTTCGCCTGCAATCACGGTCATCTTTGGTGAATTCTTATTCGCTGCAATCACGTATCCGTCGATGGAATTGATGATGGCTTCGACCTCTGGGTAAGGAGCACTGACACTTGCCATCAACCCCTTGTCATCAATTTCAACCGCTCCCATTTCAGTGCCTCGTGCCGCTGCTGCTCGCAAGGCTCCATCCATGTCAAGAATGCCGGCAGACATCAAAGCCGCATATTCACCTAATGAGTGGCCTGCGACCATGTCGGGATGAATTCCGTGATCATTGAGCGCTCGTTCAATCGCCAAATCGGCGGTGAGCATGGCGGGCTGAGTGTACTCGGTTTGCTTGAGTTTGTGCTCCGCTTCGGCTTGTTCCTCTTTCGAGAGGTTTGAACGAAGAACAAAACTCGACAGTGTCTCACCTTCGAGAACTTCTGTCATCGTTTCATCTGCCTGTGCCCACACCTGTTGAACTGCCGTGTACCGTTGATACAAATCATGAGTCATACCGACGTATTGACTTCCTTGGCCGGGGTACATGTGAGCCACCTTGGCCTTTGCATGCAAAGGAGCATCTTTGGTGAGAAGAACGCCTTGGGCTTGTAAGAAGCCCCATTTGTCTTCATCATCCATGGCTTTGAGGGCAAGAGCACAGCGTTTGGAAAATTCAGCCCATGAAGTGGCTACGATGGCCATTCGAATTGGTGATGAGGCATCGAACCCTTTCGACGCTGCATAAAGGGTGTTGGACAATCGAATGCCTTTCGGATCATCATCAAAAGTCGTACCTTCGAAGTTCAGGCTCCCGAGTGTGGCCTTGAGCTCTTCCATGCTTGAAGAAGAAAGAAGCAACATTCCACCTTCTATCGCTTTCAATTCTTCATGGGTCATGCTTGGACGGGCTTCGTCATCGAAGATTGAGGAGGCGTCTGTCGAGATGGAAGGTGTACTTTCAGCCTCAGCGTAAGCTTGCCATCGTTGATCCCAAGACGATGCGAGTTGACGATGATATTCAGGTTCATACCCCTCAAGGGCAACGTGGAAATTGGTGCCTCCAAAACCAAATGCGGAAATTCCAGCACGGCGTGGATGGCCTTCGGGTTGTGGCCAGTCCCTTGCTTTGGTTGGCACAAAGAATGGAATCTCATTCCATTCAACTGTTGGGTTGGGTGTTTCAAAACNAGCAGATGGCGGAATTGTGCGGTGGTGAAGTGCCATCACGCTCTTCATGATTCCAGCAATACCTGCTGCGGCTTTGAGGTGGCCAATTTGAGACTTGATTGAACCAACGGCCACATGGTCACCGTGAGGTAAATCGTCCCATAGCAACGAAAGTGTGGAGAGTTCCGTCGCATCACCAACCTTGGTCGAAGTCCCATGGGCTTCAACCAATTCGACGGTGCTGGCAGAATACCCTGCTTGGTTGTAAGCACGAGCGATGGCTTGGACTTGACCGCGTTGGCTTGGTGCAGTGATTCCTTTGCCTCGCCCGTCCGATGAACCGCCAATGCCTCGAATAACGGCGTGAACCTCATCACCATCATTGATGGCATCACTGAGTCGCTTCAAGAGAAGAACACCGGCACCTTCGCCCATCACGAATCCGTTGGCTCGCGCATCAAATGGAGTTGAATGCGTTGGTGAGAGTGCGCCAATGGCGCTGAATTTGGAAAAGGTTGCTGGATCCATTGTCCGGTCTGTTGCGCCTGCAAGCATCACATCGACTTGGCGAGTTTGCAAGAGCCGGCATGCATCCAAGACAGCAGCCATGGATGAGGCACAGGCAGCATCCATTGCGTGGTTTGGCCCCTGTAAATCAAGGAGGTTTGCTACTCGCCCTGAGACAACATTGGCCAATTCACCTGGCATGGTGTCTTCATCGATTCGGGGGGCGCCTTCAACCAGTTCGTTGGCGAACGCCTCAAGATTGTCCATCGACATACCATGCTTTTTGGCGACCTGCGAGGTATGGTTTGACCAAACCCGAATATTGGACAGATTCCGGTTTTCACCACCGAGGGCATTTGCGAACACAACACCGCACCGTGTACGATCGATGTCTTTCGATTCACCATCATAGCCTGCTTGTTCGATCGCATCTGCTGCGACGGCAACAGCCCACAATTGACACGGGTCGATTTGAGGAAGGGTGCCCGGAGGCTGACGCCAACGACGCCAATCAAATTCGAAGCCTTCAACAAGGGCTCCAATCTTCGAATAAGTGAATCCTTCTTGACTCTCTCCAGGGCCGCCCTTACGGTAGAAATGGCTGATTGGTCCCGGCCAACGGCCTTCTTTGATGTCACGAATGCTGACTTTAGAATCAATGATGTTCTGCCAAAAAGCATCAATGCTTGGCGCATCTGGCATGAGTGCCGCAAGCCCAATCACAGCAATGGGTTCGAATGGACCTTGGTCCAAACCTTCGCAAGGTTTTCCGTCTGCGGTTTTGATGGTCATGTCTTCACCTCATTCTCCCATGATGCTCTGTGGTACCATCGTGATGGAATAGCCACCATCAACATAGATGCATTGACCTGTGACACCGCTCGCTAATGGGCTTGCAAGCCACAATGTTGCGCCGGCTACGTCATCCTGGTTTACATTTCGACGCAATGGAGCGTTCGCTTCGACATGGTCAAGGATTTTGTCAAACCCTGGAATACCTCCTGCAGCAATGGTTCTGATTGGCCCTGATGAAATCGCATTGACCCTGTGACCTTCTGGACCGAGGTGGCAGGCCAATTCACGCGTCCAGCATTCAAGGGCGGCTTTCGCCATGGACATGATGCCATAATTTGGGACATAACGCGTTGATGCGGCATAGGTTAACGTCACAGTTGAGGAACCTGGATTGAGATATGGCAAGGCATGCTTGAGGCATCGCTGGAGCGAATTTGCTGAAATGGTCATTGCGGTATTGATGTCTTGGTCTTCAACAAATAGAATCGGACGGTCAAAGCAACTTCGAGGAGCAAAGCCGATCGCATGGATCATGATATCGGCTTTCAACCCAGGGTGTTCTGCTGCAAACGCCTCAAAGAATTCCTTGGTTGTAGCATCCGATGCCACATCCAAGGGGTAGAAACCACCAATCTGTGGCAGTTTGTCCTTCAGTTGGAAAATACGACTCATGAACCGCTTTTGGTAACCGAGGTACAGCGTGACACCCGCTGCGGCCAATTGTTGGCATATTGCCCAAGCGATCGAATCTTCACTGGCAACACCGAAGACAAAGGCAGTCTTTCCTTGCAATTGTAGCATAACAGCACCTACCCAATGGGTAGGTGTTGGCCGGCACACCTATCCTATGACTGTTCCCTAAGTCGAACTGGGTGAAACCGCTAATCTGCGACCCATTTTATTTCGCCGAGCAGGGTTACAAATCTGCGAACATATCGTCAAATTCGTCAGCCTCTGAATCACTGTCGAGGTCCGAGAAGAAGTCGTCCAAATCATCCGACAAATCGTCGAAATCATCAGATTCCTCGGGCAAATCGATGGCCGTTGGTGTTTGAACAACCTTGCCTTTGGGGGCTTTATCCGCTGAACGCTTGGTTGCTTTTGCCATCACNACAAGCAACAACAAGACGAGAATAATCCCTCCGCCTATTGCAGCATATTGCAAGATTTGATCGCTATCAATTTCTTCGAGGTTGCCACTGAAAGAGCCGGATTGGCCTGGAGCAACAACATTGAGTTGCACGGTGATCTCGCTGGCTGGAGCGTCGGGATCAACTGTGCTTTCTGCTTGGAAAATAACAGGTAATCGAATGTCTGCTGTCAACTCAGCTGGGGAGCGTACTGTGAGCGTGCGTAGGCTCGATGTGCCTTGATATGGTACNTCTTCAGCAACAAAAGCACCGGTTGGGAACGAGAAGCCTGCTGCTGCAAGATCGGCCTCATTTGCGATGGTCACTCGTATTTTGTCGTCATCGTTGCCCTTGTTTGTGAATTGGAAAGTGAAGTCAACTTCCTCTGCTACTGTCATTTCTCGGGTCGTCTTGTCAGACATTGAAAGTTCAATCATGCCATACGAGGCAATAGAAAAATCGCCGCTGTAGGATTGATTGACGACCCAAGGTCCATCGGGAAGTTGTCCATAAGGCAATCCGTTCCACGAGGTGACTTTTGCCTCAAGTTCAAAGCCATAGGTCAGCGATGCTGGAAGCCGTGTTTGACCAGTAAAGATGACATTGAAGGTTTCTTCATCACCGGCAGCGAGTGTAAATTCATCTTCGCTTAGGGTCATTTCGACATTGACTCCATCCCATTCAACTTTGCTGACTTCGATGACTTCACTTGCTGAAGTCGGGTTGCTCACGGTACATTCGAGGATCGCATCTTCGTAGGAATTGGGATGAACGTCCATGACTGGGTCTGCCCCGCAATCAAGTTGCACTGCGGGCAGAGGCGACTCCTGTGCAGCGACGGATGTACCCAGCGCAGGGAGCATGAACAAAGCCACCACGAGCGCAGCGGTGAAGGTCTTGCCAAAGCGTCCCATGCTCTTGCGGTAGCGACTCTATCTCATCAATGTGATGGAGAATCGGGCCCGTACCGAACCATCCTTTTTGGCTCATCTCATTCCGAGGGGCCGTACAATAAATCCGGCAACTCTTGGTGCGCTTTCCACAGAAATGATTCGTCAATGCCTGCCTGAAGGAGTTGCTGGGTCCGTTTTGGAACTGTTTTAGGACCAAGTACTGCGCCTGGCCGCCTCAGATCGTCCATGTAATCGGTCTCAAGCAANAAGCCGTGGCTCGATGATTCTGCGGTGGCAAGCACCTCTTCGATGGCGCCTTTCCCAATCAACACACTTGGTGTCACCCCTTGGGTAATGCTCGAAGTCAGTGTTGGAGGAGCGTAATGTCGGACCAGTCGTTGCTTATCGAAGCCCACCTTATCTGCCATTTGTGCAAGGCTGGCATAGGTTGATTCTAATTCCCCCTCCACGTGCAACTGAAGCGTAATGCCCTCTCTTTTGGCCATGGCCATGGTCTCTTCTAACAAGAGATTCGATAGGTCCCAGACCCGGTCGCTCACAGGCCAGTGAGGCCGCCCCACCTCACCCACTGCGTGTGCCTTTCCTTCGTGGACGAGTTCAACCGCCGCGTCAATGCTGTTGCGGTAATTGTCCATGGCGCGTTCGGCACCTGATTCACCATCTTCATTCAACCAAGCCTCAAACTGATGGGCGAAGGCTGCCGGGTGAGGCCCTAAGACAACACGCACTCCAAGCCCATGCACATCACGAACTTCCGCTGCCATCGCCACCGTATCGTTGTAGGTCGCTAGATGACCTTCCCTTGTCGTTGGGGGTGATTGGAAATCAGGACAGTGTACAAGGATAAGATCGGTTCCACCCGCTCGCTTAAACTCGCCAGCTGCTTGAAGAAAGAGGCCTTGACGATTAAGGTGGAAATGGTTGTCCACGATTGGACCATTCCATTGCTGAACAGAACTCAAAGCCAACCCTCATGCTTCTGAAGACGGTGATGGTTTTCAACGCATGGGCGAAAGATGGTCTCAAATGCGCTCAATCAAGAGGTTCTTGTCGCTAAACCGCCCTTTCCAATAGACTGCAGCCATAGCAACCATGTTTCGATGGCGTGCATCGGTGGCTACACATCGTCCATTTGGCCACATGTGGAGGGTGAGATTATGGCGAGAATCTTCGATGATGGTGCAACCCAATCGTTCGTCAAAGGTGGCGGTTCCAGCACCGAAATCACCTACAACGTTCTCGACAAGGAGCGCTTGGCCAAATTCGAATGAAGCAACAACGGGGCCGAGTTCAGTCTCAAGACCAGCGTCATCACGCCCAAGACGGAGCATGAGTTCCTTTGCAGCCGCTCGAGCAGCTTCGACTCGATGTGTGCCATGGACCACAATTCGACCCTCTTGGTCGATGACGATCGTTGCACGTGGTCGGTCAAGGACTTTGATGACCACCCCCCCAGTTTGTTGACCACCAAGTTGGGCCACGACGGCATCTTGGTCGACGGGACGAGGAGGGACGAAGCGAACCAGTTGATTTTCGATTCGTACATCGATTGCGCTTGCCACCATGTTCACTCCTCCTCTGTGTCGGCCGTGTCGGTTGTGTTTGAAGTAATCTCCTCTGGTTCTGGAAGAGATTCAAGCGCCGCAAGAACGGCATTTCTGTGAGGTAAAAACAATGGTAGAAGCAACACTGCGTCGCTTCCATGAGTGATTCGTAAGTCCGCCAGTGCACCTCTTAACCGCTCTGCATACCTTTGGTCACGTGCTTCAACCACAGGTTCACCGACGATCCACTCATTGAGGTCCCACCATGTGGTCGACAGTACGGCTGCAGAACCAAAATTTGGTGATACTCCTTTTGGTGGTTTTTGAGCAAGGAAGATGTTTTTCTTGACTCGCTTTCGCCACTTCCCACCCAAGGAAATCATACCAAGCAATTTTTTCCAATGGGACGCTGCTTTGGCCTCATTGGTCAAGTGTTCACTCCACCTCTCATCATCGGCAGTGGGTTCGACAAAATACACCGGACGTTGGTGTCGTTCTGCATTCCTATGCAATCTTCGGGGTTCCGGATCTGGAAAACGGCCGGATGTCACATCCTCAACGAGTGATATTTCATCGAGATAAATGGCCATAGCTCCACCAGAGATCAAGCCGTGAGCAAGGTTCACTCCCGGTGACTCTGCTTCGTCTTTTTCCTCTTGGACCCACATGTCGACAACATCGGGTGCTTCCAAAAGTGCAAGACCGTGCCATTCGATTCGAGGACGCATCGAACGAGGGTAAACCACGGTTGGAAGGACGCCGTGAAGGATGATTTGGCCTCCATCAGGGTCGGACCACGTGTGGTCAGCCCAATCCAGTCGCTCTGGCAAAAGAGCCACGCTCACTGTTCGTTAACCCAATCTTGGAGTGCTTGAACGCTCCATCCTTGGTCAAAGTAGCCTTGAATTTCTTCTTGACTCCATTGTGGGAACTTCGCCATTGCATCTGCCATTTCCGGAGATACATTTGCTGCAGGAGCAGGTGTTGATTGTCCTGGGAGTTCAACATAAGCCTTACTTGACTCATCTTCGTATTCATCGTCAGCAAACATGTCTTCACCATCGCCTCGGCGTACGAGAACGAAAACAACAACACCAAGGATGGCGACAATGGTGATCAAAGCCACAAGAATGAGCAAGACGGTCGTTCCATCGTCCGATTCACTCTGTACCTTGACGTTGAATTGTTCACCTTCTGCTGAACCATTGTACAAGAGTTCGTTTGTGGTGTCATCGGAGATGAGGTAGTACATTCCAGTCGTTGCTTGGGTAAATTCTGTCAATTCAATCGTGACCCATTTCTTGTCAAGAATATTGATGTCGCCAGTTTCGACGGTTCCTTCGAGCACTGGAACACCACCTGCGGTGACGGAGCGCACCGAAAGGGTGGTTCCACCAGCCATTGTTCCGTCATTACGAACTTCGATTTGGAGTTCCATAGATTCGCCGACTTCTGGTGAAGAAGGTGTCAAGATTGTGTTTTCAACAGCAAAACTTGGTTCCTCGTGGATGAAACGGTAGTTCGACTTGTGTTCTTCTGAACTGGAGAAGATTGCTGCAATGCCNCCTTCTTCAGTGGGCCCACCACCAAAGATGACGCCGGCTCCTGCAGAGTCCTTCGCATCGATCCACATGACGAGTTCGACATTGTTGATCTGTTCTTCATCAGGCTCAAATTGGCCCTCTTCCAACGGCCACAAATCAATGCAAGATGCGGAGGCAGCGTAGGAGCCGCCAAGCGGTGAAAGGGTCAATTCTGCCATCATTGGTTCGTCACCAAACGACGTTCGGTAAATCGGCCAGAGAATGTCATTGCTCGCATCGGAGTAGAAGGCCCAAGCCACATTGACATCACCTTGGAAGAGTGCTTCACGTTCCTTGAGAACCACTTCAACATCGACACAGTGGTAGGTCGAGGTTGGCATGTCGCCTGAGATGACCTCACCGGTTGCACCGCGCTTAGCAGTCCAGGAATCGGTGTTGACTTCAGGAGGGTTGCCATCGACCTTGATGTTGAATGTCGAACAGCCATACGAACTCGAACCAGCGCACACTGCTGGCGTGGTATCGACGGCCCCTTCAGGGAGGCCCGTTTGATCATTGCCACAGGAAATGGCATCGTCGAGAGCAGTGGTTGGATCATCGAATGGGCACAAACGGAACGAATATTGGTAATCGTTGGCAACCGGTGCTGCTGTGAGGTTGATTTCAAAGACACCACCAGTGAATGTATGGTAAGTCACTTCGCCCGGGAATGGAACGTATCCTTTCGCGCCATCAGCAAAAGCGGCCGACCTCGTAATCTCGAGGGTGAGAGGGATCTCTGGAGTGATGAACACGTTGTTGTTGATTCCGTCTAAGTAAGCGTATTGACCGTGGAAGGCAATGGTGTCACCGGGGTAAACGAAGCCTTTGCGTACATCTTCTGTTTGNGGTTCAGAGAGATCTTCAAACACTGGTGTAACCATGAGATCGTTGACTTCATCAGTTCGGAAGTCAAGTTGGATACCGTCGCTGTAGTACCAGTCTTGGATGTGCCTTCCTGGGGCAGGAAGCATTCGGTACCTTGGGTTGTCAAGGTCTTGCATGTAGAGCACAGGATTGTTGAGTGCAGTGGTCGCACCGAGCACACCCCAATCGATTCGAATTGGTAGATCAAGCATGAAGTCCGCTTCGAACGGATCGATCAGTGCGCCACCATCCATTCGCAGCATGCGCGGTCCATCTGAAACTTCACTTTCTTCGAGGATTGTAATCCAAGGCGAGTCGGTCCAAGCGGATTGGTTTCGAGGGTAGTAGTAGACGTTCATGTCGTCACGGTCATCCGCAAGATCGATGTGGAAGTACGAGATATCTCGCCATCCATTGTCATCATTAGCTTCGACAACCAATGAGTATTGGTTGCCAGCGTACATGGTTTGATTCCATTTTCCATCATACTGAGGCTGGTTCGAGTTAAGGAAACGACCGTCCTTTGAATCATCGATGAAGAAGTTTCGAATGACTGGAGACTTCGAGTTCATGGAGACATAGGTGAAGTGATCGTTTTCAAATCCAGGTGCGCCTCCATCAATCGGGTTTCCTGCAAGGTCGTAGCCTTCAATCCAAACTGAGACTTTGCCGACAGGGTCTGCACCAATGTTGGCCATATCACTGAAGCTTCCAGAGTAGTTTGCGAACGGTGCTTCGCCATCGTCATTGACTGTGACGGTGATGTATTCGCTCGCATCTGCAATGCCGTCACCATTTGTATCGTGATCGTTTTCGACCCAGATCTTGATGTCAAGGGTTGCTGGTGGATTTGGCAAATCGTAAGCGCTGAGACGGATTTGTTGGTTGGCAGATGGCACAACCCATGTGTCATCGACCATTGTCCTCCAATTGCTTTCCAATGACGGGTCAACTTGACCGTTGAGGATTTTTACATTGAGCAGGCTCGGGTCGAGTGTGTCGATGGAGAGGTTGAACGGAATGGCACAGTCGCTGTCTGGGCGGTATATTGCTGCAGGGCACAACGTGTCGCCGCCTTCGTAGCCGTCAATTCGGAACCTGTAGGTTTCATCACCTGCTGCAAAGCCAAGATCGATGTTGAGGTCAAAGTCGCCACCAATCACACCCGATTGGTTGTCAACGCTGACCCATTCGACCGAGAAATTCTCATCGGATGTGTTGATTGTCTTCTGCTCTAAAACCATGTAATATCGGCTTGGGTCAGGGGAAATGTCGAGGTTCTCAAGTCGGATGCTACCAGCGATGTTCACGATTTGATTGGATTTACCATTGTCCAAATCTTGAGCAAGACCAATGTCATTTCGAACTTCGAAGTTGGTAATCATTGCATCGTTCTCGACAGCATTGCCGCCAGGTGGAGCAAGTAGAACTGCCGATGGAAGCCCATTGACACCATTTGCTGCAAGTAGGCCGGAATAGATGCGAACTTCATCGGTATCCTCCCAATATGAGTTGACGATGAATCGCCAGGTGATTTGTTTTCCATCGGTGATGTCAGATTGCATCGAGGTGGATTCAAGCGTAATTAAATCGTTGACGTCTGAAGCCTCAGCAAAGCCCATCGCATCAGAATACGAAAGCACGACTGTACCAGTATTGGATTCAAGAGTCAAACGACTCTCAACCAAAGATGAGGTGGTCGATGCCGCAACGGTGTGAGTGGTCACGACCTCATACAGTTGTCCGTTTGGATAGAATCCGACCGGGTTTCCGGTCAAACTGAGTGTGTTGTCATACCCGCTTGCTGTGACAACAGCGAGGTTGGAGAAGGTCAATCCTCCTCCACTTGTCGAGGTTACAGCCACTTCAACATTGGCCATTGATCCACCAGTCCAAAGGGCTACACCCTTGTTCAACTCAAGGTCAAGGCCATCAGAATTGTCGAGTGTGGTTGTGAAATTGTAGATGACATCGAGGTCTCGAATCACCATTGTGGCACCAGTTTCGGAACTTGGTGAATCCGCCTTGAAGCGGAACGTCATCCATTCGTTTCCATAGGCATCGACATGGCTCACTGGGACAAGTGGGTTGTTCAGCAACGAGTTCAATGCGGTGGTAAGGTCAGTAGATGAGAGGTATTCAGGGAGCGCTCGTGTGATGTTTTCGATGGCTCCAAGGCTTTCTTCCTGGGTTCCTGAAAGAACTGAGAAATTGAATCCTTCCATTGGATCGGTGCTTGAATGGATCATCACTTCGTCAAGGACAAAATCAGAAGAGAGAACGACTGCACCCTTGGGNAGCATGAAGTTTCCACCTTCTGCAACACCTGTCAAATCGGTGCTGATGTTTGCGGAGTCTGTACCGTAATTGATTCCGTCAATCTTGTTGAGCAAGAAATTTGTTTGGCGGCCAAATGAACCAAATGCTGGCTCATCAAAGCCCCAGTCGACGTTTGAATCATTAGCGACATCAACTTGGAAATTGTCGGCGTGGTGACCGAAGTGAAGGTCAAACCATAGACCTGCAACGTTACAGTTGTTTTGATAGGACATCATTGATTCAAAGCCAAAGATTGGAGCATCGAGGACATACTCCGTGTCTGGAATCATACCAACCAATCCGTTGCCACCATACCCTTGAAGATCGATGGAAGGAGTTTCGCTACAGTCGTCTTGGACGTGGGCTGTAATCCGAGTGATTGGTTTCGAGAAGCTGCTTCGTTGGAGGGCAGGATTGTACGAATTATCCGTCAGCAATGGAGAATAGGTCATCGGCTCTCCGCCTCCGGCCTCCCAGACACCATTGATGACGCCCGTGGTCATCTCATCGGTTTGATTGAAGCCGGTTCCGACACGCGTACCAATGCTAAATCCATGGAAAACTGGGCTCGAAAGTCGAGAAGAACCTGAATCAAAACTCATCCTAAAATTAACAGAGGGGTATTCTGTGGAATTGATCTCCCACAACTCGATGATTTTACCTTGCAAGCCAACCATTGGGTTGCCATGGTTGTCGATGACAGTCAGGCCTGTTGCAGAATCGATGACTTCAAGCGAAAGGGTGGCTGAAGAAGTGGTTTCGGATTCGATGGTGAGGATACCATAGCCGTTTGGTTGATTGTCACCACTTTGAACCGATGGGAGGAAACCATTGATGTCCATGGTTGCTGTTTGAGGCAATCGGTCGCCGACTCGGAAGTTGTCGATGTACCAACCGGCTGCGCCGCCATCAGAGCCGGAGATGTCGTTGTCGTCCAAGACAAACCGAAGTTGAATGTACTGTCCGACGTATTGAATCAGGTCAATCGCAATGTTGGCCCAACCAGTAGGATTTCCAGTGCTGACTGAGGTACCGCCAAGAGCGTAGTCACCTGATGGAACTTGGTTGCATTGGTTGTAGATTTCACCAGCATTGTTTGAGCCGGTGCTGACCCGGTAGTAGCCGTTTGAATAGCCTACGCCAGTCGAATTACCAATGTCGATATCGATGTATTGGAAGCCAGAAGCATCCGGTGGGAACACGCCGTTACTGGAGGTTCGAATCTGAACGTAAGCACAGTCGGTGTACTTGATTGCAGGGTTTGTACCGCCGGGCGTAATGCGGTCAAGATCGTGATAGGAGTCAAAGTAGGCGGTGGTATCTTTCAGAGCAAGATCGATGTACATCGAGGGGGAATGGAGGGCATAGGTAAATCCGTAGTTGTTGCCTTGATTGTAGTCGTTGTCGGTGTAATCATTGTCGTTCAGACCTGTTCCCCAGCAGTATGTGCCAGAGTAGCAATCAGGGACGCCAGGAGGTGCTGGTCCACCTTGTCCGCTGGTTTCGCCGTGGTCAAAACCATACCACTTTTGATAGAAATCCCGCTGATCGACGAAACCACCCATGGTTTCTTCGAAATCGGTAAGGTATCCTTCTGCAGTTAACGAGACTGGTGTTGCAGTAGCACCGTCTTCGAAAGTAAAATGAGACTGGTTAGAGAACTTCGTAAGTTGATTGTTATAGCTCGGGTTCCAAACCCTCGACATGGTTTCAGTGTCGATTCGCTGGTGAGCAGCATGTTCAACCATGTTGACTGAGAGATCCATACTTGCGCTTGTCACCGTATCACCTGCTGGCAAATCGATACTGCCACTGTCTCGGTCCAAAAAGGCAGCACCATCACGCATTTCGATGTCTGCTTCAGTATCTTGGTTAGCGAATGTTGTCACGTTGGCAGCACCCGCAAACGGGGCTAAAACCATCAATGCGACAAGGAACAATGGGGCTCTCAAACTTCGGTTATCGTGTGTCATGGACTCACCTGCTCATTAGGCGAGGTTTCTTTCACCTAAAATCGCATCGGACTCACGCCTCCGAATAAGGGGTCAAATTCGAACCCACTTCGACGAAGCATTTCACGAAGGAACATGCCACCGTTGAACCCATGCCACTTGAGAGATTCACACGTTGAACTCATCCATCTCTGGCGGTCATGCATTGAGATGATGAAACAACCTCCTCAGCGGTTTGTCCTTCCCAGAGTTCATGAGGGTGAAGGCCTTGCGGAACATATGGAACACTACTCGAAAGAACCCGTGACGCTCATCGAACACATTTTCCCGGGCGACACAAATGACCACGACACGTTGTTTGGTGGCCGGCTTCTGTCCATTATGGACAAAGCTGGAGGCATTGCTTGTTCGAAGTTCGCCCATCGTGAATTCGTCACCATTTCAATTGACACATTGAAATTTATTGCTCCTGCCCGGCAGGGCGACTTGTTGGAAGTGACAGGAAAAGTCGTCTTCACCAGCACACATACAGCCTGTACCAAAGTCACTGCGATGGCGGTTGATAAGGCGACCTGGAAGAAAAAGAAGATTTGTGAAGGCTACTTTTTCTTTGTTGCCATCGATTCGATGATGCGACCAATCCCAATCCCACAACTTGAGGCACAAACCGATGATGAAAAGGCAGATTGGGCCCATGCTGAGCGCATCCGAGAACAAATGCGCAGCAACAAAACCGACTGATTCACCCCTACATTGATGTGGACCCCGCTGGTGGGCGGGACATGCCTGTACTCAACATAGCCATGGTTGGTAGCGATGATTTGGCTCGTGAAATCGCAAAGCCAACCGACCAACGTGATGTTCACACCTATGTGCACAAGGAATCCGGTGCAGATGGACCTCGAATTCTATCGATCATTCGGCCAGCAAAGTACCCAGAGCGTCTGCGCCCATTTCTCAATGCGCTTTCCGCAGCCCGAGTCGGCATCATCGAAGTCCAACGTATCGATGCGACCTTAGGGGAAGCACTGGTGGCTTTTGCAAGTTCAGGGCTCACCAAAGGAATGGCCATCATCAACGCACCTGAAGGTGAATGGGTCGACGAAGAGCAGGCGAAAATGTTGTTCAAGCAGGCTGGTTTAGCAGATTGGACCTTTGCTCAAGGCGACGGTATCGAGCTTCGGACGATTTTATACGGCTTCATGGATGACATTGCTGATGAATTGAGAGCAAATGCAGAGGCTCCGTTGGTGATTCCTGTCGATCAATATTTCAACGTCAAAGGCATTGGACTTGTGGCGATTGGTTATGTCCAATCAGGCACCGTTCATGTGCATGATGAACTTGTTCTTCTTCCGGCGAATGGAACGGGGAATGCCAAATCTCTCCAAGTGATGGATGATGATGTTCCTGCTGCTTTGGCGGGTGACAGAGTTGGGTTAGCCCTTCGAAACGCAAAGGAAGACCACCTCGGGAGTGGAACACTGCTTGTGCGACCGGCGGTTGAAGATAAAAAGACAAACACAAGCATACCGCTTGCCGTCATAGCCCATGAGCGTTCAACCATTCATCTCGAACGATCACCCTTCCAAAAGAGGACGTTGGCTGAAGGTGATGTCATTCACGCAAGCGTCGATCTGCAATTCGTTGTTGGCCGAGTGGCTTCCACAGACGGCGACACAGCAGTCATCGCTTGGGAAAATCCATTGTTCGTCCGTCGGGAAAACCCCGAACCAACATTGATTGCTCAGTTGGACTCCAAGCCGAGAATAATGGGCAGCGCCCGTTTAGAACCCGTTGAATAATTGATTCAAAGGAACCAATAGTAATACACGCCGACAGCGGCAAATGGTAGGACATAGGTCAGGAAACGAAGTGGTTTCCACCACCAACGGTCGGTCCACTCTTCTGTTTTATTGCCAACGGCTTCGAGTGCATCTTCGACGATTTCGGGGTTGCCAAGCAACTCAATCATGCTTACCAATGAAGAGCGATGTGCAATAAAACATCCGCTGTTTCTCTGCTCTTTTGAGATTGATGAAAGGGGTGTCTCGGCGCGGGAAAAGGAGTCCGATTTTGACGACTGAAAACCCTTGAAGCGTCGGTGGTTTGATAACCCACATGACGCCCTTTGCGCGACGGGATGCGCGTTACTGGACAACAAGAGGGTCCACACAGTGCAGAAGACATCGAAGTCTTCGATCGGCTGCACTTGAGTGGAACACCCGGAAAAGTTCGAATTACACTGTCTGAGCGCAAGCTATCCATAGAACAAAAATCGGGCCATTGCGTTGAAATCAACAATGATTGGGTCATGAAAATGGATCATACCAACAAGCCATTGCTTCCCTTCGGTTATGCATTTTTTGGAGCTTTGTTGCTTTGGGTTGCCTCACGGGGTATGGTGTTTGGAACAACGCCACAACTGCTGACATTTGGTGTTGGCCTCTCGTTGATGGTGGCTCATTTTGGCCTCAGCCGTCCGACATTGACCATCGAAACTCAAACCCACGATTGGTACATGCTGACAGGCAACGATGCTCGCCTGATGAGGCTGGGCGAACTGCACAGAAGACTCACAAAAGGACAAACGATGACTCAAGCCCGTCTTGGTTTAGATGAGTTGCAACGAGATGTGGACTACCCACGTTCTCAGATCAACGACTTCGTTCCTGCTGAGCCAGTTCACCTCGAAGCGCCGCTCGCCATCGCGACACTGCTCAGCCAGCATGGCGACCCTGAATTGGTACCTGAATCCGCTGAGCCCCTCCAATTCCACGGCTCTACCGAGCCGTTAGATCTCGACTTTGGTGAGCCAGAAACCGAAGGCTGGATGTTTGGTGAACCCGAAGCCGCACCTCACTTCCAAACCCATGAACACGGTCTCATTCAGCGAGGCCGGGACAACGCAAGAGAGAGAAGAACCAACCAAATGGGGCACGCCATTCAACCTGCCTCAGTCGAGCATGTACACCATCCAGCCCACCCGTATCCAGTCCACACCCCTCGACCGGTCGAGCGCTCATACGGGCTCATAGCAGATTCAAACCAGCACCTTCCACAACAACACCAAGTCGGACATACAACCCAATCGCCACAGGAATTCTTGCCAAGTTTTGTTGGCCCGGAGGGCGCCCATGTTCCAACCTCTGTTGAAGCACCAACAATGATTGATGAATTCGATATGTTCGCAACCGATTTGAACTTGTTTTCTGAACCGGAAGCAGGTTCTGTGATCGATTCAGCGCGGGTCAAAGAAGAGCCATTGGATGTGGAAATCGTTCCCGAGGAACCAGCCCCTCCTCGAACGAAGAACAGTCAATTTACGGTCAAAACAAAACCATCAGGCTTGAGCACTGGAAGATACAAAATCCACCGTACGACCAGCCAGACAGGCTCCAGAATGCGTACTATCCTCAACAACATCACAGAAAGTGCAACCCTTGCAGGGCAACTCTTGACTGGATCAAGACCGGACAATGAACCCAACGGTGGGCAGGCGTCTGATACGGGACGAGAGCTTCGAGATCGTTCCTCAAAGACCCACTTACAAGAAATGGAAGACAGCGTAATCAACCTCTCTCAGCAGCATGGCGGTGTGCTTCCAAAGGAGGAGGTTGCTCGTTTGACCCAGCATGTCAGTCGAAGGCATTCTATCGTTGAACAATTGGAGCAGGAAATCGAACAACAAGCACCTGCAGTTGATCTTGATGAATTGTCATTCAGTGAGTTGACTGAAGTGACGACCTCTGGAGAAAACAGTGGCGCCAGTGGTCTTTCGAAGATGGACTTGTAATCATCGAAGAATCGATTCGAATTCATCAATTCGTGCATCGAACGCTTCTTCGCTCATCGTTTGAAGAGCTGCCACACCAAATGATTCGAGGGTGAAACTTGCTGAAACGGTCGAAGCAACGAGAGCAGCCCTCAATTCATCCCGTTCTATCGGACCTTCGCCAAGGGCGAGGTAGGCTGCAAGGGTGCCTGCAAAGGTGTCACCACAACCCGTGGGATCGCATACATTGGATGTTGGAAATGCTGGCAAAGCGATGATTTCATCGCCATGGAAAGCAAGAACGCCGTGTTCGCCTCGCTTGACAACGAGGGTGGCGACTTTCGCCATCGTTTTGACGGCTTGAGCAGCACGAACCAAGTTTTCATCCTCGGCAAGCATTCGAACTTCGCCATCGTTGATGATCAAAAGATCGACACGCTTCATGACCTCAAGTAGTTCCTCTCGGGCAATCGTAATCCACAAATTCATCGAGTCAAGCATGGTCAACCGGCTCGCCTTTGTTTGGTCGAGCACACTGGCTTGAAGAGCTGGATGAAGGTTGGCGCACAGGGTGACTTTTGGTTCTTGAGCGTGCTCTGGTACGTTCGGTTGAAAGTGTTCGAAGACGTTGAGATGGGTGGCTTTAGTTTCGGCTTCAGCCATAGCCCCGTGGTAAGCACCTTCCCAACGGAAGGTTTCGCCTTCTGCGGTTTCAATTCCTGATGCATCGGCTCCATTGCTTGTCAAAACAGCACGGTCTTCATCTGTAAAATCGCTACCAACCACACCAACAAGACCAACGGTTCCAAGACCAAGCCTATTCGTGTGAAATGAGCTCGCTAAGCCTCCATACGTTGCCGAGCCACCAAGAGCATGCGTCACTGCGCCAGCAGGAGAGGAGACTGAATCATATGCGATGCTACCGACGATCAGGACGTCCATGCGACGACCAAATGGGGGGGCTACTTCAACATGACACCTCAATCAATACCACAAGGTCTTGGCCCTGTTCTGTGAATGTTGAGATCCTTTCAGCCAAGCAATTCTTCATGCATGTCGATGTATTGAATGGTGATGTTTCGGTCGAGGAAATCTTGCTCATCCATGATTCTGCGATGCAAAGGAATGAGGTGTTCAACACCTGTGATCATCGTCTCATCGAGGGCGGTTCGCATTCTGCGTACAGCGTCTTCGCGGTCCCTGCCCCAGACCAATAGTTTGGCTAACAATGAGTCAAAGCAGCCAGGCATATCGTAGCCAGGATGAGCGTGAGTGTCAACCCTGATACCGTATCCGGACGGGAAATGACATTCCCAGAGTCGGCCGGGGCTTGGGATGAATTTGCGTGGATCTTCAGCATTGAGCCGGCATTGAATCGCATGACCGTTCCATGCAATGTCCTCTTGTGCCAAAGGCAGATCTTCACCTTGCGCCACTCGAATACCGAGTTCAACCAAGTTGTATCCAGTGATCAATTCAGTCACCGTATGTTCAACCTGTACGCGAGGATTGACTTCGAGGAAGTAGAAGTCGCCATTGGCATCCCGCAGGAATTCGAATGTGGCCAATCCTTTGTAGCCAACCGATTCTGCACCACGGCATACCAAGTCTCCAATTTCCTTTCGCTTGGCATCATCAAGCCATGGGCCTTCTTCGACAAGTTTCTGGTGGCGGCGTTGAATGGAACAGAAACGCTCTCCGAAGTGGATGGCCTTCTTTCCATCACCGAGCACCTGAAATTCGACATGCTGAGCGCCTTGGATGTACTTCTCTACAAACACCCGCTCATCACCAAACGCAGATTTAGCACGGGATTGACAAAGCTTGAGGGCACTCTCAAATTCTGAAGCTTGTTCCACGATTTGCATACCAATTCCGCCACCTCCTGCAGCGGCCTTGATGATCACAGGGTATCCAATTTCATCCGCCAATGTTGAAGCAACATCAGCATCAGAAATCGGTTCAGATGAGCCTTTGGCTGTTGGCAGTCCAGCGGCTTCCATCGCTGCACGTGCCTCAATTTTGTCACCCAGCAAGGTGATCACATCGGCTGAAGGGCCAATGAACGTGATGCCTTCTTCTTGAAGGCGTTGAACGAACTTTGCATTTTCTGCAAGGAACCCATACCCTGGGTGAACAGCGTCACAGCCCATTTCCTTCGCAGCAGTAATGACGGATTCAATGTCGAGATAGGTGTCAAGCGGATTCGCTTTATTGTTCGCATACGCTACATCAGCAAGACGAACAGGGAGCGAGAGACGGTCTTCTCGGCCGTGGATAATGGCCGCTTCGATCCCCATATCCCTAAGGGTTCTGAGAATTCGTAACGCGATTTCTCCACGGTTTGCAATCAGCACTCGCTTGAACGCCATGGTTGCACCAAGAGCAATTACTCTATGATGCCAACGGTCAAACGAGGTCTAAATCGATCTATTTTTGTGATTAATTTCCTGCACTGTTCCCGTCAAAAAGAACCCGTTTTCATGCCGAATTATGGAGTGAAAAGTTTATTTTATTGACAATTTCATGAAATTATGTAGAAGGTTTCATTATGACCTACCGTGTTGGCCAACCATGACGCCGACACCTAACACAGGAGCCGAGGCCCTCGACCGCCTTGCAGGCCGTGACCTCAACAACGATGGACGAATTGTAAACCTCATCATATGTGGAAATTCAAAATTCTATGATTATGCATGGCTCGAGAATGCCATTGAAGATTGGGTCAAGTACAATGGATACCCAGATTTGATCATCCTTGGTGGTGCGAGTGGTGTCGATTACCTGGCCGAACGTTGGGCTGATAACAATAACATCCCTCTCGCGGTGTTTACCGAAGCGTGGTCCGCTCCCCGGCCAAACGCACCCACAGACAGTGGTCGGCCAGAGGCGGAGGCTAACCTCGTCAATCGAATGCTCGAACGAGCGACACACATGCTCGCTTTCCCCGGACCTGATTCAGTGTGGACAAAACGCATGGAAACAGCGGCTCATTCTGTTGGTGTACCGGTTGTCAGCGTCCAACTGCCGCCATGATTCTGGAACGGTTGGGTGAAGCCTCATTCATCACTGCTTGAGGGGTTTTTTCCACCCCTAAACGAAGACCAGACAGCGAAAGGAATTGACCAAAAAAAGCCCCCAAATGCCCCCATAGCAACCACTTTGGCCAAGGTGATCAGTTCAGAGTTTGGCATTCCAAAGATAGGTCCAAACAACGGAATAATCGATGTAAAAAACGCCACAGGAATGAGGATTTTGAGGCTCACTTCAGGCCACTCGGCGAATTTCCATAGTCGATTGACCGAATATGCTGAAAGCACTGACAATGAAAACCAGCCGCCGCATAAGACGGGCAACGAACCGGGATCAAGTTCGGGGAGAATGAACACAAGAAGAATCAGTATTGCGAGTGTTGCGCCGGTGGCCGCACCAGAGAGGATGATGTGCTTCCAATTCATGTACAGCCCTAACTCTCAATCTCTAATAACACCAAAGGTAAGGATTTGAGCACAAGCTTCCTTTGATGCGGGTATCGCATGGGTAGGCAGTGTACTGACCCACTGAAAGCCCATTGTACTAGCATATGGAATACAGTGGGTTATCGGATAACCCCTTGCAA
>PAUH01000041.1 GCA_002712645.1 Methanobacteriota archaeon | reverse complement strand
GACTGGACCAGAACCAGTTGTGTTACCAATTACACCATCCCCGAAAATCTTTAAACAGTGATGAGATAGCCTAGCCATGTCTTGAACCCCTCCCCAACATGATTCTGTTATTCGTCAAAAAACTTTTGTATATCAAATTCAGTTCGCAAAAAGTCTATTGAGGTTCCAAAGACAGGTCCGGGATCATACTTTCCTCGTTTTCCCTGCCTTTCGGGAGGAATGTACAGTTCTTTTGTGGGGTCATTTGGGATTGGTTTAAGGAAGTACGACACTTTTTCGAGTAGGTCAGATTCGCTGAGGCGCAGTAATTTCTGGGCGTTTACTTTTGTTTCAATTGCTGTAGCTTCACCATTTACTAAAAATGAGAAGTGAGGGGACCAGCATTGCATAATTTTCTCATGCTCCTGCAAATTATTATACAAGGCTGTTTCTGCAAGGTTCTGGTTACCAGTTAACGTTAGCGACCACACGAGTAGGTGCTGGATGTATTTAGCGAAGACGAAAGGTGTCTTAGAAGTATAAAAAGGTTTGAATTTGTGTGTTGTGTCTATATCAGTTGAGATTGCTAAAACGGGGCCAATAGAAAGTTCAGAATAGTGTAAGGAAAGGCTGGTATTTTGCTTTAGTTCCTGACCCGCATCGCTTTGGTATAGGTTGCGCATTTCCCAGCGAAAAATTTCTTTTGGGGGGCTAGTCTTTTGTTTCTTCGGTTCTTTCCTTTGCACAGTGGAATAATAAATCGGGACTGTGACAAGATTATGTCTAAGGGGTTAAGTAAGAAGTGAAAACCCCCGACCAAAGTGGTATGGCGGGGGCTTTCGGGTTGTAATGCACTATTAGTGAAGCTGTGCAGTACCTCAACAGTGTATTACTTTTTATCTACATTAACTATTTTGTATCGGGTCTATCAGGTTCCTGTTGGGTATGGGGGATAGCAACTATTGAAACCTTTCCATCGGTAAGATCTTGAACTTGTATCCCAGTTCCCAACTGAGCTTCTTTGTTTTTTATTATTTCTTTTTTTATTCATACTCAAATTCTACGAAAGGTGTTTCCCTTTAATGTCGGAAAATGGTGTGACAGGTGACAAAGGGACAAATGTCACACTAGGAAAAGATGCAAAGCCATCGAAACAGAATTATTTTAATAACATCCATTAAATTTTCACAAGGAGGAAATCTTGGAATTCTTATTAGATCCTGGAAGTGGCGAGTACGAACTTGTTTACAACGTTCTCTCGTTTGGAACGGCTGTAATGTTCGGTGCGTTTGTTTACTTCCTTACACAGATGAAAGCAGTCAGTAAACAATATCAGGCAGGTATCGCCGTCTCGGCAATAGTTGTTGGTATTGCTGGGTACCACTATTACCGAATCTGGTCAGATTTTGGCGACCTTACGATGAATGAAGGGTACCGATACGCCGATTGGTTGATCACAGTCCCATTACTTATTGTTGAACTTCTTATTGTTCTAGGAGTCGCTAAAGCAGATCGAACGAGTCTTATGTTCAAACTGGTTCCAGCATCAATTCTAATGATTGGACTTGGGTATCCAGGTGAGGTCGCAGATGGCAATGGAGCTAAATGGACTTTCTGGATCTTGGCGCTTATACCCTTCACATACATCTTGAAGACTCTTTATGATGAGTTGCAGAAAGCTGGGCAGCGTGAGACAGGAGCAGTTGCGAAACAAATTAAGAACGCAACATATGTTCTTCTAAGTACCTGGCTCGTTTACCCAATTGCTTACCTATTCCCCATCTTTGATGCGAACTCGGAAGTGTTGGAGACACTCCGGCAAGTCGGATATACATTTGCCGATATCACATCTAAGTGTCTTTATGGTCTTATGATTCTCTGGATTGCGAAAGCACGAACAGAAGCTGAATCAAACGCTTAATAAAGTTTAACCTTTAGTCAGTTGGCCAGCCTTTGGGCTGGCCAACTTTCGTTTTGGTAATGAAGGTTTGTTAGTGCCTCGAAATAGTGACGATTTAAATCCAAGGGATGAGCCACGCAGTAAACCCCCGGAGCAAGGAGCGAAATCCGGGGGTTACTGTTTATTGGTTTGGAGGGTGTAAGCCAGGGGGCTTACATATTCATTTCTATCTACGAAGTCCACCAAACTTGCGGGTCTGTGACCTTCAACACCCGTGCCATTTGTCATAAACTTTGGCTACTTTACACCTTGGTTTAAAGACCGGTTGAGGACTACGATTCCCCGAAGTCTTCCGTAGTCTGTTGCCATTAAAGTGCTTCCACCACATTCTCGGTGCACCATATCTAAACGGCTTATCAAGTTTTCTCCGGCCAGCGGGTTAGGCGATCCGCCCATCATCGAATCACGCGTAGTTTCCCAGCTTCCTAGCCACTTTTCTCGGAAAGCTATTGGAAATAGGCACTCTCGAAGAAAATCTTTAGAGTCTTCAAGCTGAAAGTTCTCTGCCAAGAAGACTTCGGTTTCATTCAGAACATAATCCCGGGCATCTGAGTTAGTGCCACAAGAAGAAAGAGCAATAACCAGGATTGCCGTTGGCAATAATGCGGAGATTACTCTTTTCATACTTTCAAAATACCTGAAAGAAATACTCTTTCGTCCAGATGGAGGTGTTACATAGGTAACATCACAGGCCAGCGTAATAATTCTGATGTTTTAAGGATTGTATGATTCTAATCTTTTAGAAACGTGACTTTTGTGGTTTCAACTTGAACGCCTGCAGCTATACGGTCAGCTGTGAATTGCTCGTCTGACATAAAAGCTGCCACGGTCTCTGCGTCAGGTGTTTCCATAATCAGGTGAAGCATATTTTCGTTTTCTGCTTCGACTCCTTGAACTAAAACACGTCCCCCAGCTGCTTCGATCTTTGGCACTGCTTCGCCATTGAACCATGTGCTAAAGGTTTCATAGTCATCTATTTCTTCTTGCAACAGTAAAATCATCATTTCCTCCAATTTCCTTTTCTAAATCTAAACCGATAGTCAGATGAAGAAAAATTTTGAGTGTATTGTTAACATTCTTGTAACCATTGGTTCTATTTAGCTTTTGGTTTTCTTTGATTTGGTCTTCGTTGAGATATTTGATTTGATTGCCGCTCTTCAGGGGGTTTCCACCTCACTCTAAGATATTTCTGGTACGAAATTTGAGCCAGTCTTGTATTCAGCTCATGATCTTCAAGCAATGAATATTCCTTTCGATAGTTTCTTTGGCATGAATGACACCACATTTCGCTATACGTAGGTTCTTCCCCGCATTTCTTGCATACTTTCATCCAATGATTCAAGTACACGCGTACGACATTATTCTGCTAAATAGTACGAGGTAAGACAATAAAACTTATGGTTGAATCATTATTTTAAATAGGGATAACCTTGTTGGTTTATTTTGGTGTTGACCGAAGAATGCGTCTGATCGCTATAGCGACGGGAATAGCGACTATAGCGATAATGACAAGTAGCCAAAGAGTTTGATTAGTTGAAGGTTCATCACCAGTTTCTAAATCTTCTACATCTTGCTCGGGGGTTACGGGTCGACTTTCCAGATTCTCAGATGGTGCTCCTAGCTCTTCAGCAGAGATCTCTGCTGCTGATGCGTCAAGAGTTTCGGCGATGGGCGAGGAAGAGTGGTCATCATTACTTTCTTGNAGGGGGNCAGGGNTAGAGTTGTCATACCATTCGCCAAGCCTGNCTGATGTTTCGGNAAAAGACGAAGGNCGTTCACCAGCNCGTTGAACTGGTGTNCCAAATTGTTCTTTGATNCCAATAGCTGTGGTNAANCGTGCTGGAGCTCGNGACACAATCANNANGTCNTATACGCCANCCTNAGCTGTNCCTCGTTCTNGGATCAAGGTGAAGTAGCTAGTATTTGTNAAAGGTTCATCAAATCTAGNNCGAATACTTGGGTACAGTGNNTGTTCTGAACCATCTGGNGTNNTGAGCCGNAGANANGGCAGTTGGTCTTGTTGAAGTGATTGTTCNGGGTNTANAGCTGGAATGAGNAGTTCTAACTGGAAAANGTCACCATCCTCAAAATTTGCTTGNAACCCTCTAGTTTCNCCCTCNGNTAGNAACTCTCCNTANAGGGCAAANGATATTGTGCCATCAGGNAGTAAAGGTCCTTGNGNNGGNGNCTCTTGATCAGGNAGCAGNAAAAGNGGATCATGAGCGTGNGANACNGAAGNCCAAAGAGTTNCNAAAAATATGGAAGCTCACNACAAGNGAAATNAANGNNAAGNATCTGACGANAAAANCTNNGTNNCACGCTACTTGACATTAACGATNCGNNNNCCNGGTGTCATGCTCGNACNGTCGTGATTGTTGTCACAGTTANCNTAATCGTGTTGGAACAAGCNGGNGANAATCTATCGTGAAGAAATGTCACAGAAGCAANTNAANNTANGCCTNTTNCTNGTTCGNATNGCTTTTNTNGTAGNTACCNTTNTNATNTGGCGNGTCTCAACTGCCTATCTCCCTGCNGNTCTGGGTTGNTGGNTCGNNAANAGACTNCTCATGAANCAGATCGTGANNAGNGANGANGATGAAACNNTNATNGTTTAAGTCNCTTNTCGTTTCCNCAACTGNNGNTATGAAACTATTCTGANNNTATGAAAAGATTTTTTACNAAACAGAAANCNGAAGANAAGCGTTCNTTCTTTTTGGAAGATGAACTTCTANATTACATNNTNTCGCACAGTGCTCCTGCTGATCAGGTCCAAGAAGCNCTCATTGAAGAGACTGCAGAANTNGGTTGGGTNNCCCGNATGCAGATNTCNGTTGATCAGGGAAATTTTCTCACCATGCTTGTNAAGGCTATTAGGCCAAAGTTTGCNGTTGAAATNGGAACNTTTACAGGATTTTCCTCAATNTCTATAGCGCGCGGATTACCTGAGAATGGTTCGCTGCTATGTTGCGATGTTTCGGAGAAATGGACTGCAATTGCTCGAGCATACTGGGAAAGAGCGGGACTTAACGACAGAATAGAACTTGTACTCGCACCCGCTATGGAGACTCTTGATAACCTCACTGAAGATACGGAAATAGATTTTGCTTTCATAGACGCTGACAAAGGGAATTATAAGAACTACTACGAAGCAGTATTAAGCCGCCTCTCTAATCATGGCATGATTGTCATTGATAATGTTCTGTGGTCGGGACGAGTGATTGATGAAAACGCAAATGATGAAGACACTCAGGCAATTAAAGATTTCAACAGTCACATATGTAATGATGATCGAGTGACCTGCACAATGTTGTCCATAGGTGACGGAGTATCACTAATCCAAAAGAAATAGGGAAAACGAAACGCACCAGTCGTTTCAAACTCTAATTTGCGAAACGTAATAATATAGGACCTATAGTGCCGCTGTTAATTGCATTCTGGGCATTAGCGAACATTTCAGGCATTCCCGTTCCCATAAGGTGACCCAAATTCACCGGGGGTGGTTCTGATGGAGGATTATTAAAAAACGACACAGCCATCTCTGTATGATCATCAACTGTCAATAATTCCAATCCTGCGTTTTCAGCAGCCTTCACATATGCATCTTTGGTGTCTACAAAGCTGTATTCCGGTGTTGAGGACCAAGGCATTGGAAAAACTAGACCACCTTCCCCAGTTCGCATGACATCGTACACCACGATTGATCCATTGGGTTTAGTCACGCGGGCCATTTCGCTAAAGAGCAACTCCTTATCGGAAATATTCATTCCAACATGGAGCATGGTTGTAGCATCAAATGTGTCATCGTCAAATGGGATTGATGTAGCAGACCCAACTTGGAAAGACACCCGTTCAGTCATGCCTACCATTTCAGTTATCTCAATTGCAGCTTCCACAAATTCAGGGGTTAGGTCTATTCCCTCGACTGTTACATCAAGCGTATTTGCGATGTATCGGGCCGGCCCGCCTATTCCAGAGCCAAGGTCAAGAACATGATGGCCTGATTGCATATTTAATGCGCTGGCGACAAATTCGCTACCTTTGCGGCCTCCTATATGAAACTCATCAGCTCCTGCGAAGACATCAGGTTGCAAGTTGTTAATATCAAAATCCGCTTCCTCAAGTGCTGAAATTATGCGGGACACTATCCCATCGTTTCCATAATGCTCTATAACTGAACTAGCCATTCATCCTCAACTTTCACTAGTGATATACANAACTAAATTGTTTGATATCTTGATCAAAAAGTCAAACCCTAAAAGGCTATTCACGGATTGCTAATAATCAATCCCGGAATGTTAACGCAGTATGAACTAAGAACCTCAAACTAGAAGTTGTTATTGGCATGGTTTAGGTTATGAACGTGACAGAAAGGAAAAATATGCTCACGTTAACGACTTATAAATTTAAAGGATTTCCCAGCAAGGAAGAAACAGCGAAACTCATGGAACTCTTTGCAGAACATGGAGCTGCAGAGGGAACAATATCGCACTATGTCTTTGCAGATAGATCCGGTGGAATCGTAATCGCTGAGAATGACAGTGCTATGCCAGGCTACGAAACCAGCCTCACTTACAGCGAATATTTAAGCATGGAAACGAAAATTATGTTGACGATTGAAGAGGCAGTGCCAGCGATTTTAGCTTCGCTTGCATAAAGCCACTTCGCGAGCAAGGAGAAACATGGATTTATTAGTAGTAGTTGACGGTGTTACGGATTATGGTGCATGGCGAAAAGTTTTCGATGAAGACGAGGGCGAAAGAGCCAAATTCGCAGACAGCATGGAAGCCGGCCCCTTAGATAATGACAAAGTAGCAATCGTGGCCTACGGGGTAGATATGGAAGCTATGGGTGCTTTTATGGGAACTCCAGAGTTTGCAGAACGAACAAGTTCGATCCAAACAGGCGTAAATCTCTATAATCTTGAGGCGTTATCTCAGTAAAGCAAACATAAGTAAAGACAGCCCCTAATTTACCCACTTGACTTTATTTATTTGGAGGTTGGGCCCAGTAGAGGGTTGAAACGAACACGTGCGGGGATTTGCTGCGCCCCAGGAACGTCGCGCTCAATCATGAACGGCCGGAGAGCTTCCATAGCTTTCGGTTCATCCCAATGAGGGATAGTTGGGTACATGTGATGGATAACATGTGTTTGCATTGAATGGCATAAAAAGCGCGGTACAGGTATTGTCCAAAATCGTGTATCGGTATATCTGCCAGTTTGTGTTCCGGGTCGATGTGGCTCCCACGCAAAGTATACGTAAATGTATGAAAGACCGATTTTGGATGGTAACCACCACACAAGGAGTGTCTCAAGTGGGAATAAGATGACCATGATCAGTTGGATTAACGAAAAGAATTTCGTGAGTGTGATTCCTTTGACCAGTGATTCGAAGAAGGCGGGGTCTCGTTCTGCATGTCGAGTAATGTTTTCCATATCGCCTCTATGAACCGCTATCGCAGGCTGCCACCAATGATCGCCCCTAGCGTCATAATTTGTATCTAATTCAGGATCGTTTGTGTGGGCATGATGTTTCATGTGGGTGACTCGTAATGCTTCATGCGACTGTTTCAGGCCTAACAGTGAAATTTGTCCAACAAGTGGGTCAATCCACTTCCAGCGCTCTTGACGCCCAGATAAGTTCCCATGCTGNCCTTCATGAGAGGGTAGATACGCCATGCACATACAAAGCGTTGTGACGATGAAGCCAAGCCATAGCGGAGTAATCCCAAGAATTGAGAGAACAAGAGTCGTAACCCAAATGCTTGACTGGCCGACTCCGATTAGGATCATCTCCCATTGGACGCGACCCATATACTGTCGAGCTACTGCTCGTTCAGTTTTAGGGGAAAGATCAATGAGCGTCTTNTTTAGAGTCATAGCCAATATCCCCGGATATGCGCATAGATGCCACTCGAAAGCCCAAGAATTANACAGATTACAAGTAGAAGCACGTTATCAGCTTCAGGCCAAATTCTTTGGGACACAGCGTAAAGAACACATCCCCAGAAAATAAGGCCAAACCAGACCTTGCCCCAAGTCTGGGCATGCTGAACCAAGCCACCTATTATCCGTGCTACACCCTGAGGCAAAGGTGCTTGGTTCTGTGTATCCATGATTTTAGATTACAAGGATCTCATAACTTCACAAGTAACTGCATGCTCCAAATAAAGTTAATGACCACGTGTATTTAATATTCCCGTAATTGTATGGAAACAAACAACTACTACAGTAATTTCTGTCAANTAATTAAACCCTCCAATAGAAAGGCAGAAATGAAGACTTTTCTCGAATATCTATCAATTAAAAAGCTTAGAAATGTATCAAGAAGAAATTTTGAGCACAGGACTATGACAGACAGGCTGGAACGGGAACTCTCTCAACTTTTCTGGTGATCACACTTTTGGTTATGTTTACGCTGCTGGNAGCGCTATAAACGCTATGACTGCNTAATGGGATCCAATTCCACACACAACACAGAAATGAAAAATCTCATGAAAACCAAAAGTATTCGGCCATGGGTCAGGTTTCTTTAAACCATACACAATCGCCCCAACAGTATGAAAAACACCTCCTAGAAGTAGGAGGATGAATCCAACAGTACTCAAGGAGACAAAGAAATCATCTATAACGAGTAAGGCGGACCACCCGACAATCAGGAATACTGGGACGAGGACAATTTGAGGTGCAGTTGGCCAAAAAATCATTATGAGAACGCCTATTAGTGCTCCAGCCCACACTGCGACCAGAACCGTTATCGCTGCTGAGCGAGGAAGCAAAAGCCATGAAATCGGAGTATATGTAGAAGCAATCGTAACGAATATCATTGAGTGATCAATTCTTCGCATGACGTCATGTGCTGAAGCACTCCAGGAGAACCCGTGGTAACACGAACTAATACCGAAGAGACCTATAACGGCTACAGAATACAGTGAGGAGAACAGTCGCGCATCTGGAGAAACCGAAATAAGGAGAGGGCAAAGTACAACGGCAACGACTAGAGCTATTTTGTGGGACCATCCCCGAAATGCTGGCTTCGGAGCAAGATGCATAGGTACGGAGGGGTCCACCCCATTACCCTAACACTAAGTATCTTCTGCTTTGCTATCGCCAAATCCCTAACTCTTTAGCCTCAAGGGTTTACGGTCACAAAGATTGACACGAGTCTCAAGTCTCGGTTTTAGAGAAAAGAAGCCACCACGTTGATGGACAAGACAGCAACGGTCAATAATACGCTCGCCCTGTGAAGTTGCGTGAAGCGTTGTTGAAGCCCTTCGTCCCGACTGCGGTTAGTCATCGGGATTATTCCATAAGCTATGCCCATTAACACAGCACTTATTGCTGCCATCACCATGACTCCGGACTGACCATCAATCAGTGCTAGAAAGAAATTGCCCACGTTGACAAGCGTGAGGAAAAGAAAAAATTTNGGAAAAATAGTTCGTAAAAAAACGCTGGCATCACGTTCACCTAACGTCCGAAAGACAGTGGGCGCAACGATTGCCGAATGAAAAACAATGGTCCCCGCCACCAGTCCACAAAGTAAAATAATTATGTTGCTCATACCTTTCTAATCTAGGTGACAATATGCCTGAACGTGACGCTATGAATAGAAGAAATACTCTTTAAAGTGTTACCGTAAAAGTAATGCGCTTCACTGCTACATGCATCCTTCTAGGTTCAATAGTGCTGTTCCTTGGTTGTAGCGANCCCTCAGATGAGATAGCTGACTTGCGAGCTCAACTTGACTTAGCGAACACCGAACTTGCACAGCTCAAAACATCACAGGAAGACGTTATTNCTAACACAACTGATAATGAAACATCGGGAAATGAGTTCCCAGAGACTTTCGGAAGCGGAACCTGGGAAGTTGGAGTCGATATCGAGGCCGGTACATACGTGTCCAGAAGAGATGAAAATGTTCCATTTAATAACCCTTTCTGCTCTTGGGAAAGGCTCAGCGGTTTGGGTGGAACGATAAGTGAAACTATTACAGCAGGATTGACAGATGGTAACGCAATCGTAGAAATTGAACCAGATGACATCGGTTTCGCAAGTATTGGTTGCGAAGAATGGGTCAGGCGATAAATTACAGCAGGCCCAACGCACTGGCATATGTGCCTATTTGCTGATTTCAGGCACCACGTCGAGGATATGGGACAAGAAGTAGCTATCCTCTAAGAGCTAGATCGCATGAGCTGCTACTTCGTACGTTGAACTATCAGTTTGCTACACGAAGAGACCCTTGATGCCGATAAACATTGAGATTCTTGATTAGGATGAATAGGAACTGTAATGTCAACAACATTTTCAAAACTCGGAGTACCTCAATGGGTTTCCGAAGCCCTTGCACGGCAAGGAATAACCGAACCGTTTCAAATCCAAAAAATAACCATCAAAGAAGGCCTAGACGGAGATGATATTTGTGGCAGAGCACCGACAGGGTCTGGGAAAACACTTGCTTTCGGCATACCTCTAGTTGTCCGGACAAAAGCGGCAAAACCACGAAAACCTCAAAGCCTTATCCTTGCCCCGACAAGAGAATTAGCAGACCAGATTTGTAAGGAACTGCGAGCATTTAGCGGAAAGAGAATCGTTTCAGTCGTGTACGGAGGAGTTAGCTACGGACCCCAGCGCAAAGCATTAACAAAAGGCGTCGACATACTCGTTGCATGCCCAGGCCGGCTTGAAGACCTCATAGAGCAGCGTGAACTGACTTTAGAAGATGTGAAACAAGTAGTCATTGACGAAGCTGACCGAATGGCAGACATGGGCTTCATGCCAGCCGTAAAACGAATCCTTGATCAAACTTCAAAGGAGCGACAAACCATTCTCTTCTCAGCAACCCTCGACCACGATGTAGCAAAACTCAAAAAACATTATCAACGAAATCCAGTGACAAGGGAGATAGGGGAAAAGACTCCAGATATTAAAAACGCTGATCACACTTACGCAATAGCGAAGAAGGCAGAGAAACCCGAGCTCGTCGCTAAAGCAGTCAACTCAACCTGGCCAGCAATTATCTTTTGTCGAACCCGTCATGGCGCCGACCGCCTAGTCAAGCAGCTGAAAAGGTTAGATATCGATTCAGAACCTATTCACGGTGGGAAAAGTCAACATCAAAGGAAGAGGGCGCTAAAAAATTTCAGTACAGGTAAAGTTCAGGCACTTGTTGCCACAGATGTAGCTGCACGAGGTATTCATGTGGACGGTGTTGCTCTCGTGGTGCACTATGACCCACCAGAAGATCACAAAGCATACATCCACAGGTCAGGGAGAACAGCTAGAGCAGGAAGTCAAGGGGTTGTTCTGTCGATAATTCAACCAGAGCAGAAAAAAAATGCTAAAAAACTTCAGAAGCGCCTAGGGATTACTGAATCAATACGTGAAATCAATGCTGATCAATTACCTGAAATTCAGTCTCAACCGCAAAAAGAAACGCAACAGAAAACAAGACACGAACATAAAAGAGCGAATGAGTCCCGCACAACCTCAAAACCTAAAGGGAAAAAACCGGCGAACAGGAACTCCAAAGGGTCTGCAAAGAAACGCCCACAGAATAAAAAACACAAACCACGAAAGAGTAATGCCTCTCAGCAAAAGCGTAAATCAAATAAGAATAATCATCAGAAAAGCCAACAAAACCAGGCAAAGAGAAGCAACAACGGTAGCCAGAAAAGTCAGCCGAACAGAAAAGCTCGGCGAGCGCATTTGCAACACAAGAAATGATAGATGCGCTTAAGCACTCTCAAAGCACTGAATAACGCATACCTAGCCTGATTAGTTAATTTCGCCTGATTCTTCTCATGCCAGTAGAGATCTTTCTTTTGGCATAGAGCAAAAAATACCAAAAGTTTCGTTTCTCTAATTCTTGTTGGTACTTTATGATTTGCTTTTTTTGCTGGTCAGACTCTTTCTTTATTTTTTTGTTTTCCTTTTCAAGAGCTCCAACTCGCTTAGATAACTTTTTTATTTGAGCTGAGTTTTCTTTTGCGTCACGGAAACTTCGTTCGGTAAGACGAGTTAATATCTGATGCGTAGTCTGATTTTGAAAAGCTTTTATCTCTTCAGCCAATTCAGCGACTTCTAACTCTGCATCAAATTTCGCTCCCGCATCATGCCCTGATCTGTACACGTGATTAACTCCGTTTTTGTCTAAGAACCCTATCCACCTTCTGAATCTATCTGGGAACACATTCTGAAGTTCTCCATAATCAGCTTGCTCAAAAAAATTCTTTGCTGAGGGATCATAATTAATTTTGGAAAGGATTGTATGTGGGATTTTAAAATATTGGGATAGTTCTAGAGTCCTTGAATCGTGAGCGAGCACAAATGATGGTGTGCCAGCAAGTAAGCCAGCAACATTTCCATGAATTCGAGTTCCAAAAACAAACTGCTTGGACTTTAGGTGGCGTAACCAAGTTCGAACGTCTATAAAAATCTTTACTCTGTCTTCTAAGAAAAATTTATGATCAGACTCTCGAGGGAACACGTCTCCGTGTTCTTTCATTGAATGACCTAACCAGAGGATTTGATCTAAAGACTCATTATTCTGTGTGACGTAATCCATATGTTCATAACGAATCGCATTGTATGAAAATATTTCTTCTTGCCCTTCAACATTTGGCGATATATTTATCGAGACTTTATCGGAATCAAGCAAGTCATTTGTTTTTTTTATTTCTGGAAGATTCGGCCCGAGGTAGAACATTGAGGGGCAGCCAATTAAGTCAATCTCCTCATTGGCAAAGCCCAAAGAATGAAGATACCTCTCCGTAAATTCTCCGCGGACCCCTATCGAAGCAGATCTTTGCAGAACGGCTTTGCAGAACTCAGTCACAGAATCTTTCATGAAATCTAATTCTGATAAATTAGAATTTATCGCTGCTTGAGCTCCTATTCCGGTAACTACAACAGGAATTTTCACTTGGTTAATCAGCTTCGTGAATCTATCGAGGAGGGGTATGAAGTCTTTACGAAATGCGTTTGCGAAGGGAAGGACAAACATGTCATACTCAGCGTTGATTTTTTCAGCTTGTTCTTTAGTGTTTGGTTTCGCAGAGTAACCGGCGACCTCAACGGTCGTGCTCTCTGAGTGGAGAGTTCGAAATACCGAATCTGCGAAAATAAGATTCCCGCTATTAGTTCCAAGAAGATTATTTTTTAAAGCCTCGTCGTATGTGACTCTTGTGAGTGGTGATTTGCCACCTCGCATCAATATCTTCTGTGTTCTGCCCATGTATAGAAACTACGCTGTTCTTTTCTTTCTTTCGTGTATGACATTAACAAAGCCTTATGGGAGAGCCCAAATGTATTGCCTTTCAATGCGATTAAAGCAGGTTTGGTTGGTCATCTAAAGTGGGTTACTACATAGCAGTTCTGTTTCGTATATTGGCTAAGAATTATATTGTTTTGGCTCTGTATCAAGAACCATTTGCTATGAGTTCTACTCCGGTGATGTCGGCAGCTATTCGTTTTGCTGCCCGAGTAGCTCCCCAGAGATTGCCAGCTGATGGTCCTAAAGCAAATGTGGCGCTACGCCCCATAACATAAATGGGATTTTGGCCTAAGCGAAGTGAGTTGCTTGTAACGGGGAATCCATCAACGAAAGTGACGCCATGGAGAAATGGGCGTAAGCATTCCATTGCATAAAGGTCGCTTTGGGTTCCCGTTGCAAGCCATACTTGATCAACATTTACTTGTTTCTCATTGCTGAGGGTCAGTTCGTATCTAGCGCATGAGGTCAGCTTCGCTGATGCTACCTCTTTTGATTCACGTATTCTGAGGTTCCCATTACTTTCGTAATCAACAAGATAGTCTCGCATCCAAGGTGGAATAGATCCGCCATTGCGGGCCTCACGAGCTAATTTTATTCGTTTGTGTGCATCTGATTCAGCATAATAATTGGTCAAGTATTTGGGTCCTAGCCAGCCTGGGTCAGTATCAAAATTACGTATTTGCAAGGGACGTCGTAAGATCAGATCGACGAGCGCTCCTTTATCTAATGCACTTCGCGTTAGGTGTGCTGCAGTTAACCCTCCTCCAATAACTGCGATTCTTTGGTCAGCCATGTCATTAGTGTTTGCTAAATCGATCTCTCTGCTATGTTGTATCAGGCTATTTTGGTGATATGTCCTCTTCGCCCAACGAGGAATAATTGTCTGCTGCGGATTTGATGCAATGATCAAGTAGCGTGCATAAATTGTTTTCTCGTGGGAATCAATAATCACGCAATCATCTTCGCAACGAATCGAGCGCGGTATCGCTACTACAGGATCATCAATAGGGGAGGCGTTAATGACTTCGGAGCAGAATGCCTCAAACGCTTCAGTTGTTGGTGGATTGTATGGAAGGCCTGAAAGGGAAAAGTCCTCACGTTTTACGAAGTCGTCTAAAGCAAATGAGTCAGGGGAGGGGTGATGCACAATCGGGGACCGTAAAGTAGGAATTTCTAACCGTTTAAACTGATCTTTCCATGACTTCAACCATTCGTTCGACTGGTCAAGAACAACTACTCGTATAGATGGGTCTATGCGTTCGAAAAGAAGGCTTGCTGCAAGACCATGTGGTCCGGCTCCAACGATACACACGTCTGCATTAACGTCCCGCCTAGTCTTCCCCATACACGTACTATACCAAAATGAGAATGATTCTCATTTTGTTTTCTAACTATTTCCCAAAGTAAATTCTGCTTTATAAATGGTAGAGTTCGGTGGAGCTAGTAATAAAAGATGAAGGAATGACTGCTATTCAACTGAACCAAGATGTAAACCCTTACATGCAAGGAAATTTCCGGCCTGTGCAAGAGGAAGTAACTGAATTTGAGCTTGAAGTATTAGGCGATATTCCAAAAGAGCTTAATGGGCGTTATCTGCGCAATGGACCCAACCCCTTCGCTGAGGTCCCAAATAATCATCACTGGTTCATAGGGGCTGGAATGGTTCATGGGATTAGACTCTTTGACGGTGAAGCGAAATGGTACCGAAACCGGTATGTAGGGTCTAGAGAACTCAGTAAATTCCGCCAACAAGAAGATATTACAGGCCGCAACTGGAACAACAGTAGCGGTGGCCCAAACACAAATGTTGCAGGTTTTGCTGGGAAAACTTGGGCGATGGTTGAAGCCGGTGGGTCTCCCGTAGAGCTGGATTATGAACTCGAAACTATTGGTCGGAATAACTTTGATGGAACACTCCCAGGAGCTTTTACAGCGCACCCCAAAGTCGATCCTGCTTCCGGTGAGATGCATGCGATGGTCTATGCATGGCCTCAATGGCTTGATCATGTTCAGTATGTCGTCGTAGCTACCAATGGCCAAGTCCGAAAGACGCTTGATATACCTTTACCAGGAATGACAATGATGCATGACATGTCACTAACTGAGAAGTATGTAATTATCTATGACCAACCCGTCATAGTTGATATGAACTTGTTAGAGAAAAGCAATTTTCCCTTTGCATGGAACCCTGATTACGGGAATAGGGTGGGTCTTCTCCCTCGGCAAGGAACCGCCAATGACATTGTATGGGTTGACGTTCCTTTGGGGTATGCGTTCCACCCTATGAACGCATTTGATAATGACGATGGCAGCGTCACCATTGACCTCTGCAATTATGAGAAGATGTTCAATACTGATTTGAGTGGGCCTTTCGGTGATGGTTTGCCTCGCCTAGAGCGTTGGAATGTAAATCCAGATTCACGATCAATATCAATTAATATTATTGATGAACGGGCAAATGAGTTTCCTCGCCACCTCCATGACGTTGGTGGCCAACCGTATCGTTATGGCTACAGTGTCTCAATATCAGCAGACCCTGCAGACGGATGGCAAACATTAAAACACGATCTGCAGTCAGGCGAAACAATGGTCTTTGACCATGGATCTGGTAGAGCTGGGGGAGAGGCAGTATTTGTCCCAAAACAAGCCTCTAATGAAGAAGATGCAGGATACCTAATGACGTTCGTCCACGACCTAAATAATGATTCTGCAGAATTCGTAGTTATAGATGCTCAGAATTTTTCACGCGGTTACGTAGCTCAGGTAAAAGTACCCAGAAGAATACCATTCGGATTCCATGGCAACTGGGTAAGCGACGAAAGCGTAGCACCTTCTTAAGATTCTCGGTGCTATGTGGAAGTCGGGTATCTAACTTCCGGATTTCCTGAGCTCCATATTAGATCGATTCTTCTTTTAGCGATCCTCCAACCAACATCTGTTAGGAGAAAATCATCCGTGTATTTGCCACCCATTTCAAAGTGGGCTCCACCAGCGGCTTCATTTCGAGTCATATGTACTCGAAAATAGCAACCACCACGAGCTGAAAGAAGATCATTCCCAAACCGAACCCAATGATTCCCATTCATATGCTGAACACTGTCGAGAGGAGTTAGTGCCTCAGCACAGATTTGTTTGAGCGAATCTAACCCATTTCCTGTTCCCGCGACCCCGTAGTCAGCTTGTATATCTTCAAGAAAAATTTCATCAAAGTAACGGTACTCACCATGGTCCATAGCTAAAGAGTATGCATCCTGTAAGTTTCGTATTTCCTCTTTCCAAACGACTAGCTTTATTTGATCTGTCATTGAAACAGAATAAGAAAAAAACGATCACATCGCAATTACGCATTCCTTAATGCTAATGGTGTCTAAAGTAATCAATTGTGTCTGGTAACTGAACCTGCGATCTTAGATTTACTAACGAGAAAATTCATGAAAGTATGCTGGAGTGCTTACCTTCACAGAAACAGGAGATGGCATCGGAGCTTTTGTTGAAGGGTTTGATGCAGAAAACATATCTCACCACGAACTTATAAGGGAAGCCTTGTTTGAAGATCACCTACTCTTAATATTCAGAGCACTGCCAAATTTAGATGCAAATGCCTTGATAAACATTGCAAAAATATTTGGGGAAAACTTGTCAAAATATTTCCGCGAAGAGGACAGAAACCATCCTGAAACGGATGAAATTCTAATTCTTTCAAATGTCAATGAACTTGGTTCCCTTGGGGCATCTGCAGAGCTTCCTTGGCATACAAATCTTGCTTACCTTCCTCAAGTTGCCTCTATTGCACTTCTATACGGAGAAGTCCCCACACCTCCTGAAGGAGGAGGAGCGACGCTATTCGCAGATACAAGGTGTGCATACGACTCTCTTTTGCCGGAAGTAAAAACTGAGATCGAGAATCTAACAATGATTCAATCCCAAGGCGGCTACCACGTTTACCCAGGAGAAGACGTATTCGGGGGCATAATTCCGCAAGCAGAGCATTCATTGGTGAGAGTCCACCCACGTACAGGAAGAAAATCATTGTATTGCCCAGGTGGACGATTCTTTAACAAAATTCCAGGCATGGATCAGGAACAAGCAAAATTATTGAGTAAGTCCTTGCTGTCTCGTTGCACGAGTAACTTCTATAGGCATGCGTGGGAACCCGGTGATTTATTGATCTGGGATAATCTCAGTACTCTACACCAACGTGAAGTTATCGACCCGTCGTACACTCGCATCGTTCATGTTATTGATGTGCTAGAGGATGAGATAAGCGGAACTGACAAATCCAACGCGCAATAGCGATAATAATTTTATTTAGTACGCTTAGAAATCTATGCGCACAGTAATTGATGGTTTAGCCAAAGAAGGCGATGGTGTAGGCCGCTGTGCTGACGGAAGAGCAATTTTCGTTAGAGGCGCATTGCCAGGAGAAGAGGTTAGGGTTGAAATAACTGAAGAAAAACCTAAATTTCTTCGTGGCAACCTTGTTTCGGTACTGGAACCACATCACCATCGCATAGACCCCTTCTGTACTCATGTTCAAGATGGTTGTGGAGGTTGTACTCTTCAACACGCAGATAGCGAGCTTCAAAAGCATATGAAACTCCGGATCGTTCAGGAAGCCTTTGAACGTATAGGCAAATTTAGAGATGCTGATGTCGTTTATGGCGGCTCCGTTCAGCCGGTGAGGTACCGCACAACAATTCGCTGTTCAATTCATGATGGCAAAGCGGGTATGCGTGCTTTCCGAAGCCATAAGCACATTTCTTTGCATTCTTGTGGCGTCACTCACGAGCGTATTGAAGAGATAATGACTGGAAGCTATTTCGGAGCTAACGAAGAGGTAGTTATACGAACAAGTGCCTATACAGGGGAGTCATTACTGGTTGTTTCAACTACGTCTAGGGGAGTTAAGACCCTTGAAGGTGTCCAAGTGATTAGTTATGAGGAGCTTCGAAAAGGGAAATCAGCTAGCATCATTGAACGAGTTTACGATAATGATTGGAGAGTATCAGCTCAGTCGTTTTTCCAAGCATCTCCTCAAGGTAGTGAATTATTGGTGAGGACTGTGGACGGAATCATAAATGAGAACGTAACGACATCAGCGTCAATGCTGGATTTGTACTCAGGAGTTGGTATCTTCGCTGGAACAATAGGCTTTGGTCGGCAAGTCACAGCGATAGAGCAAAGTATTTCGGCATCACAAGATGCGATCTATAACTTAGGGAATCAAGCTATTCATGTGCGCTCTCGTGTTGAGGATTGGGACGTTACACCACATGATTTCGTAATAGCGAACCCTTCACGATCTGGAATGAGTAAAACAGTGCCCCATATCATTTGGGAAACTGAGGCAGACTTCATTATTCTCATCAGTTGTGATGCTGCTGCTGCGGCTCGCGACGCAAAACGCATGGTAGATACCGGATTCAAGTTAGGTGAGGTATTTGTACTCGACCTTTTTCCTCAAACCTCTCACCTAGAGGTAATCTCAACATATTTTCGCTAGAGCGACTAGTTGGAAAGGGTGAGATCCAACCACGCTGAGCGTTGTTTAACCCAGGACTTCAGGTAGGAAACTTCTTCCGCATACGTCTTTCTGTCCTCGGCGCCTAGGTCATTCGGCCAGATAACTTCACCCAGAAGAGGCCATCGTTCAAAATTCCTTTCTATCGAAGGCTCAAGAGCTGCGATTGCTTCGTCAATCCGAGCTTCAATAGCAGTATCGGACCATGGTCCTGCTCGATGCATTTGCCAACGTTCTCGCCGCAGATCTAGGAAAGTTGAGCTTTCCAATAGAGCTTCATACCAGCAGAACCCATTTGGGTTATCTCCTGGAAATTCTGGATTCTGATAGTGCCAGCCATCTGTCTTCCACGCCTCAAAATAGGAGGCATTCCCGAGGGCGCCGTTGTAATCCCACACAGGTCCCATCCCGAGAACATCATTTTCGGACAATGTGATCCATGTGCTGAGCACATATCCATCTACGTTACGACCGATCTCAACCAGCAGCATATGGTCAATAAAGCTATCAAGGTCAATAGAACTGAAGTCCCCGATAAGGAGTTCGGCCTCAATTGAGTCCAGTCGAGTGATTACTCCATTAATGTCATCGGCCCATTCCACCTTCAGTTCATCTCGACATTCCGTTGTCTCAATAAATTTGTCGCCACCCTCAACCCAGTCACGCTTCAACAGTGCTGCCCCCTCAGGCAGCGCCACTCGCACATCGTCGCGTTTAATCTTTTCCATTAACACATAAACGCCCCTGTAATCGCCATTGATCTCCAACTCAACGAATTGAGTGCGAGCAGCATACCGACCGATATCACGACTAAGTTGATAGATCAGGTGGTTTCGAATCAGGGTCTTATCAGAGAATGGCCCCTGCAGTATCCAGTCCTCTTCAGCAGGTAAACCGAGGAGAGCTACATCTAGATCCTCATCATTCTCGTCCCATGTTTCGAGAGCATATGACTTCTTATCAAAATCTCGGGACGTGTTCCCTCTAACGTGAATTCCTGCACGCCCTTCATGGGCAACGCTACCATTTGTGATCATAGTTATTGAGGCCGGCATCCATTCACGCTGTTGAGAGAATTCGTCTGGATTGATTGCGCCATCTAACGTAATCGATATTTGTGCAATCTGCAGGAGGGCATCCGTCAAGTCGTCGAACTGACTGGCGCTCCTAACTGGTTCAGTAACGTCTTTTTGGATTTCTTTGGTAGCGGGTGCTGCTTTGGGGGCAGTCATATCAACTTGTGACGATTCTCCGCAAGCTACAAAACCATTAATCAGACCAACGACGGTAATGATGCTAATAGCGACTCTTTTACTCATTCCTTAGTTTAGGATTAATTGGATTCTAGCAAAAGCAAAAACGGGCTTTTCTAACTTTTCTTTTCCGTTTATCTAGCTTGTGAGGCGATTCAGCGCTTCTTCATTACTAGTCACTAATCAACGTCGAGAAAGATGCATTCTCCAGGGCATTCCTCAGCTGCTTCAATTGTTGCTTCCAATAGATTGTCTGGAACATCAACGGGTTCGTGGAAACTATGCGTTGGTTCTGCAGGAACTTCCGTGTTCGCTTCTCTTACATAGTAGAGGCCATCTTCAGCTCCAAAGAAAATTGCTGGAGCCACCTCCTCGCATATACCGTCGCCGGTACACAGATCCTGATCTATCCAAACTTTTACTCCGCTCATGGGACTAAAAGGTGATTTTGTATGATTGCTGTGTCTGTGTTCATTTAATTACCTTACAGGAGATTCGGAATCACTAGCTAACTGTGTGAGTGTTGTCACATCGCTTTACTGCAGTTGAATTATCGCTTAAGTTAATTCTGCCCCCAAGTAAGCCCCCTCCAAGTGAGGGGGTTTTCTACTTTTATTACGTGTATGAGATAAGAAGAAGTCTTAGGTGCTAAAGGCCTTGAATTTAGAGGGGTTGTTTAGCCGTGTTAGTTGAAGGCCTTTCCGAAACAAGGTAGGGCCTTATCAAAGAACTGATCCCATTCATAGTTCGGATTGTCATCCAATATGTTTCCCGGAGGGAACTCTCCTTCATCGTTCCAGTCATTCTTTGTTTTGGAATTTGATCGGTAGTGGTTGATTGCCCAGTCCCAAGTCGTTATTCCATCGTTCACGAGCACCTCCATGAGACATGCTTCTTGAAGTATGGCTGGCGACTCTGCAGCTTCGGGGTCGATAAACACTTCGCTCATGGCTTCTACCAATTCGTCGAAACGACCAGCGTCTGGATCAGAGCTTCCGCAGGCTACGACACTGCCCATGAGAACACCGACGGTGATGATGCTGGTGGCGACCCTTTTAACCATGCGTTCTAGTTTAGGACAGAACAGTTTTGTTACATGTGTGGGGGTGCCTAACTAATCAGATCCATCAAAACCCAGCTGATCATCCCACCAACCGGCTTTCGTTTTCTTTTTCTTTTTTGCTGGGATACCTTTGGCTTCTCGCCGTTCCTTCGCACGCTTCTCTCGCTCTTTCCCCTTAGCTGCTCGTCTCTTAGCGAAATCATCCCATTTACTCATAATTAAAATTTAGCCGATAACGATGGTCTCGTCAGTCTCATGCTCTAAGAGCATGTAACAACAAAACCAAAACAACCAACAAACACATAACATAACTAGTTAGGGGGGGTGGCAAGGCACATCACCCCACTATCAGCGCCACATAATGCACTTCGATCAGGGGTTAGGGGTTGTGTAAAACACTGTAAGACCCCACCCCAGTAGGGTTTGTTTATTTTCTGACTCGCCCACAGCTCGCCCACAGACGTATAAAGCCCCAGAACCTAGACTTATTTATCTCTAAGAT
>PAUH01000040.1 GCA_002712645.1 Methanobacteriota archaeon | reverse complement strand
ATGTTGGATATGGGACATCTACCCTCGGATTGGATTCGGGGGCCTCTGGACAACCTGGTCCAACGTGGGCAAGACCCGGCACTCCCAGTACACCTCTAAGCAACTCATACGCACTCCCCGGCGCCATGATGAACCACTTCGTCATCGCCAACTACCACGATGACGGAGCAGACTCTCCTGACGAAGACGGCAATGGGGTGCCCGACATCTACGAATGGAGCGATCCTCGCGTAGATCCCAGCCAGTACTACAGTGCTATAGGCAGTGCAAACTCAAATGTCAAGATCGTCAAATACTACAGCGGAGCCACTCTTGAGGGGCAAGTCGTACTCGAGTCAGGCGAACCTGTACCCAATGCACGGATACTCGTCGAGAGAGATGCATTCAGCGGAGAAGGGCAGGAAGATTCCGATCCTCGAACGTACTGGATACCTATCGTCTCCGAAGTCGCTGATGACGAGGGCCGATTCACAGCCACAGTTCCTGCTGGAAAGATACGGGTTTCTGCATTCTATGGTGCAGTAGACAACACAGCTGTCAGAGCACAGATTCAATCGGGCGCATTTGAAATGCTATCTGACATCACAAGGGAGCAAACCGACTCTGAAGATCGCAATATCAACCCAATCACCGCAATTCTGGGCGGGGTGGCCGGAGCCACATACATCGGCGCATCCTCATTGATGGTATCAGGAGAACAAGGCCATAGCGGGGGAGAGGCACTCATCTCGACTACAATCACTGTGCCGTCCGCAACTGCAACGGGACAACTCCAGTGGACTGGCGAGCCCTCATTCAACGGGGAGCCAATCGCTGACGCGACAGTGGTACTCAAGCCATCTGACCCAGAAGCAACACACCAAGGCTACTCAATATCGACCTCGTCGGGATCGATAGAAGGAGAAGGATTGTACTTCCAAGGGGACGGAACAGCCACTTTCGACGGCACAGGGTCCTTCGAGTCACCTCTGCCCGCTACAGCCGTCGAGTTCACAGGAACCCTCAGTCAGACTCTGAGAAACAATCAGTCAGTAACTGGCACTGGAACATTCGAAGGGAAGGGAACATTCGTCGGCGAATTGGAATCTAATGATGCAACCAGCCAGTGCACTGAGAATGGCACAATCCCGGATGCAGAGCAAAAATGCATGTTGGACTCTACGACATTCCTGTTGGATGGAACATTCAACGGAACGGGGAAATTTGTCTCTGACGGCCAGTCCCTATTCATCAGGCATTATTCCGATGCAACCTTCACTGCAGCAGGAAAATTCGATGTGAACACCGATGGTGATGGGCCATACGGCACGATCACTGGCGATGGGACATTCCAGGGCGATGGTACATTCAGTGGCCCAATGGTCAGCGAAGGAACATTCCACTTATCTGGCGCGATACCCGGAGACTATGCGGTAGAAGTATTGCTCAATTCCGGCCAGTCTATCCAAGTTGACGCCCCATTCACAATACCGCGCTCATCAACATCTGGAGCACGATCGGTTGATGTATCGGGAATTTTGCTGAATATGTTAATCTCCGACGAGGATGGCTCTCCTGCTGAAGGAACTGTCACGCTTAGGGACGCAGAGGCTCCAGATTCGTCACCATCCGAAGTATGTTCGGAGTCAAATCTGGCACCATGTACCTTTACGATAGGCGATGGTGGCACAGTGAACATAGGCCCGATCCCGTCGATGGCACATACTGTATCCTATGATGCAGATTCAGATGGATTTGATGACCTTGTAGTCGAGGTCCTCCCAGAGGAGGCAACATCGGGTGTGCTTTCGATCGATGCTATCGTGCCCGTCAAGTACGATCTATCCCTTACGATTCTATCCAGCGATGACGAGGATGTCCATGGGCTAAATCTCCAGATCACGAATCAGGTAGATTCGAGCACCTATGACCTCACATACAGCGCCTCGACATCGACATATGACGCCGAGGTACCTCCAGGCGAGTACACTCTCAACCATACGCTCGATGATACCCAGCTGTGGGAACGATTCGATCTGCAGTCTGACATGGAAGAGACCTTCAGATTCAAGATCAGCTCCACCCTTTCAGGCACAGTCTTTGTTGCTGATGGCGAAGATGAACCTCAACCCGAGGACTTCGTACAGTACGCACAGGTGGTTGCCAGATGGGCCGGATTCGAAACTACGACTCTGACCGACGACGATGGAAATTACGAATTCACACTTCCTGTCGGCGAATCAGTAACTGTAACTGTGGTGGTTGGTTTGAACAACCTCGTAGATGGAGAGGTCGTAGAGATCCTACAGGATAACCCCGATCTCGATCTTGTTGCACGCAAGGGATCCACATACGAGGGCACAGTGACGGTTAACCGGCTCAATTACCTGTATACTTCGAGCCTCCTGGGCTGGGAGCCCCTCTCCGTTATCGCGTCAAATGATTCTACTGATGTCACATGGGTATCAAAGGTGGATTCAGCCGGTCTCTTCCAAATAGCCCTGCCAGAAGGCGAGTGGTCGATCCAGGTCTTGGAATCCGATCACCCTTCTACAGCGGCATCTACGGTCCAGGACGAGATGATTGAACTGACGATCAACCCTCAGAATGCAACTCTTGACTTGTTCGCATTCATTGACAACTCGAGAGACGGGGATAGGGACAATGGGACTGGCGTATCAGTCGAATTCAACATCGTAGCATTGACAAATGATGGAATAGGGGCGAATCTGACGACTTCTGAAGATGGTTCTGGATCTGTTGATCTCGAACCCGGCTCATACAGGATCGACACCACAGTTCTGAATGCCGATCAGACCCTCTTCGGGACCAGAATTCTAACTGGGCAAACAGCATTCGACATCGGTCTGGACGGCTCTCCAGTCGAGCGGTCGATTGGATTCGACCCAGAAGGAGTCGCCAACATAACGGTACTGGACCAGACGCTATCCCCTGTTTCCGACCTTGAAGTCCGATTCAGGAATATCGACAGAGAAATCGGATTCATATCCACNCTTACCACGGATGAGAACGGCTCAATANTCGCATTGCTCCCTGCTGGAGCCACGATAATCGAAATAGAAGGGTACGAACCGGGTGATGGCTCGATTCTAGGTGCTCGCATTGCTGTTGACGTATCCGCAGGAGAGCTAGCCGTTATCAGAACCATCGAACTAACTGAAATGGCATGGGTGAATCTGACAATCACCGACGATCTGAACGTAGATGGTTCACAAGGCCTGAAACTAATACTCGATTCGAATGATGGAATAGGTACGGTTCAGATGCCGATAACGAATGAATCAGGCAGTACNTCNGCGATGGTAGTGCCCGGCTCATGGAATATCTCGTATGACGTNGAGAACCAAGGNGTCCGTTTGATGATCGAAGAGACTACGATAGGCGATGTCTCAGCAGGAGAATCACTCGCTGTGAGTCTCAATGCCAATAGGGAAGCTAAACTCTCGGGNAAGGTATTCTGGGACTTCGANAAAGACGGAAGCGCAGATGTCGCNGAGGGTGTGGCGAATGCCTCTGTCAGCNTCACTGGAAATGATATCGATATCGAACTTGTAGCCGACGAAGATGGNCGATATTCAACTATGCTTCCATACAACTCCAGCGTCACCATAAGCGTCCAAAAGGACGGATTCTCCGATGCTACTCAAGATGCATCTGTAATGGGCTACCCCGTTGAGTCGGACATACAACTCACAGCCGGGACTGTAACCGCATCCGGGTCAGTGAATTACCTTGGCGACACAATCAATCCGGATTGGTCAGATGATATTGAAATCATCTTGGTCCCCAAGGACGGATTCGCTGCCCCACAGGTAACTGCAGTAAAGGGCGGCGAGGACTCTTGGGACGGAACATGGTCCGTAGATCTAGAACCNGGAAGATATGTCCTCCAAGTACGCGACACATCTCGAAATCTAGTCGCATTCAGCGAAATATTCGCAGACCTCGTCGACGGCGGCTCTGCAGATGTCGACCTCACACCAGGCGGGTGGCTCTTGCTATCCGGCTCGTGGCTCGACTACGANGGGAACCTCCACGGCCTCTCATCATCTGATCTCGATCTCGTTGAGGCTGATGTGGTTGATCAGGAATTGTCTTTGTTGGTATCATCCGGGTCATCATTGGATTGGAGAATGGACATCCCAGACGATGGCGATGTAAGGGTTCTAATGCCGGCAGGACCAATCTCCGTATCAGGCGAGTTCACCGTTGATCAGAAGGACAGAGTCATGGCATATGAGGCCGGTCAATCAGTACTAGTGCCATCTTCAACTATATCTGACTCCATCGAGACTGCACCTGTCGACCTACGCTTCACGAGAATCTCAAACAGTTCGATGTCTGCAATAATGGCCTCTTCTGATTCNGTAACTGTGGATGAGGACGGAGTCCTCTTCGCAATACCTAATGGGACAGACGAATACGCACCCATGACCGTGCAAATAGACCTCGATTATGAGGGTCATGAATCATCCGACGTATTTACTCTGAACGCTATTGTCCCAGGCACGGATGGCCCATCATGGACCGTCGAGTTCGACAATGGAAGCGGAATCTACTCCGAGANATCAACAGTCACACTTTCCNTAGATGAGGATGAGGCTTCGATCACTGCGAAGATAACGCCTCCAAATGCGTCCGTTGCACGTCATTTCCCCAATGCAAGAACCATCTCGATACAGGCATCAACCGACTCGGGCGTCTCTGAGAACGTACAGATCAAGGTAAACGTCCCGAAGTCTTCAGGTTGGTCTCTCGCAACTCCTCCTGAGGAGCTCTACGGCGTCAAACCAGGATCTCAGACGGCTATCTCCCTTGCCTTCTCCAATGATGGAAACGCAGACGACGTCTTCTCATTGTCCTTCGATGACGATGCACTTCCCGAGGGATGGACCAGGACGGGTGTTCAGACTATCACAATGGGCGCCTTNGAGACTCAGACCGCATCAATCGTGCTCAATGCGCCTTCCGATTCCGAGGGCCAATNATTCACATTAGTGATGTACGTCGTAGGCGATGACCAGACGGAATACGAACCAGTGGAGATAGATGTGAGTGCGGAGTACCCCGACTTGAATATCGATGAGAGCACCATCTCATGGCTGAGCGGCGGAATCGATCCAGTCTTCGGATCAATGCAGACCGTAGTGCTCACAATCGAGAATGATGGTCTGGTGTCAGCCGAAGAGGTCATCGTCAGAGCCGACCATAAGACGTCGGTAAATTCCGAATTCTCAGGCATAAATGACACTGCAGTAGTCACCATTCCCGCAGGAGGGGAATCTACTGCGTACCTGAACTTGAACTTCACCGACCTAAAACAAGGCGAGGCATGGATCGTCTTCTCCATTGAGTCAGTAGACGGACAATCGTCCTCTGAGAAGCACGAGAAGAAGTACAATCTTCTATCTCCAGCAGTTGAAGATGCGGGTAATGCGACTCAGGTACTCATGGTCATCCTCATAATATTCCTTGGAGGACTTCTGGTCATGCTCACGAGGCGCCCGGGCCGGAGACCAAATGCCCCATTCTGAAAGCATATGGGGAGGGTGTGACCAGCAATGCCCCTAGATGGCGTCGAACTGATGCCCGAGCCTGAGGACTCTGCGATATTAACGGCAGTCGATCCCGATGCCGAGGGATATTCTGGGGATGCCTATGGCGTATCCGATGAGGCTGCAAAGAAGTTGCGTAGACCAATCACCTCGTTCCAGCCATTCATATGGCCCTATGGGGCAGTAGGAGCCTCTGCGAGCATCATCATCATGATCTTCATGTGGCCTATGGTCCAACCGCTCATAACAGCGTACCTCCCTGCTTCTGGATGGGCCTACGAATCTTCTGGGGTCGATGGACTTCGAGATGAAGGCCTAGATGGATCTGGAATCAAGGTGTGCATAGTGGACACCGGAATTGATCCAAAACACCCCGATTTCAAAGATATGAATTTGGTGGGCTTCCGGGATTTCTATTCGTTTGATCACGGCACAGTGAGGGACGTAAGTCAATCTAACCATGGAACTGCAATGGCCGGCTTACTGGTGGCCAAAGGTTCGGGGCCAATGAGGGGCATGGCTCCCAATGTTGAGTTGAGCGTAGCAGTAGGTCTCGGCCCAGAAGGAACAACAGGCAACAGTGTGAGGGTTGCAGATGCAATCCAATGGTGCAGAGTGTCTCAACAGGTGAATATCATCAGCCTCTCCCTGGGGGGTCCCTTCGAGGCAACTTCACAAATTGCATCGAGATCCGTAGCGGGAGCAGTCGAAGACGCATTAGATGTAGGCATATTCGTCGTCGCAGCAGCTGGAAATGCTGGCCCTGATAACTCAGACGTATCCACGCCCGCTAATGTTGATCGCGTGATTAGTGTCGGCGCATATGATAGATTCATGACGCCATGGTCGAATAGCTCCGTAGGATCTCAGATTGACCCCTATTCTGAGACAACAAGGGTTTGGCCGAATCAGAAACCCGAGATACTCGGCCCTGGATCGTATATCCTTTCAACGGTATCAAGCGATAAATCTCCTCCTTACGCATATTCCACAGGCACGAGCGATGCGACCTTGTTTGTGACTGGCTCGCTGGCCCTAATTCTTCAAGATCTTTCGCAGCGTAATATAGTGAATATCTCCTCACTCAATGACAACAGAATCGACATTGTCAAGCAAGCACTCGCGGAGAGTGCAAAGCCCATTGACGGACAGATCGGGCATGATGAAAGATCAGGCTATGGCATGCTCGATGCAGTCGAGTGGCGTGACCGGGTAGAGTCCTCAGCCGACCAATGGTAGCCCCTTTCCGCGGCGTTAGGGATAAACTTGGCACACTTCGTCTTATATCCATGTACGCCAGCAGTAAGGACATGCGTGACCGTGCCGCCTCCAGAAGCCGCGCAATTGTCCTCATACTTCTGATCTCATCCCTTTCAGCTTTAATCGGCCCTGCAGCCCCGGTAGCCGCTGATAATGAGACGAGTGCAGGATACATCAATGCGGTTGAAGTGTGGTCTGGCACGCACAATGTCGCTGGCGATATCATCATTTCACCCGGTGCCAAACTCATAATCGAACCATCTACCGAGGTCATATTCTCAAATGGCACTTCCCTGGAAGCAAGGGGGAATCTATGCATCGGGGCCGCATCATGCGGTGCTTCTCAAGATGCCACTTCTGCTACGCGAATATCCATGACTTGGACCGATCCTGAAAACGCCTCTGCCTCAGGGGATTGCGACGGTATGACATTTGGCACCTCTACCTTGGGGATAGAAGATCCTTCATGCGGAGAGGGGATCATCATCAGAAGCACAATCGACCTCGCCCAGACTGCACTTCGCCATCTTGATATCAATTCTGCATGGGGAGTCCCGTTCCCCGTGCCTATCGTGAATCAGTTTCGTTACGGCGCATTAGTACTGCAGGGAGCATCGCCGGAGCTCATCGAACTACAATTTACGGACACAAATACTTCCAGCGTCCTTGCGACAGAACTTGCACAACCAAGATTCATCGGGGGGTCTTACACTGTCGGAAATGACCAACAGAGTGGAGTCACTGGAAATGCAGTGCAGATTTATGGAGGCGGTACCGGCAGTATCCCGATTCTTTTCGAGGATTCAGAATTCTTCTCCACAGATAGGGGATGCAGCAACCAGGACAACGGCCGATCAGCGGTCTGGATCGAGGAATCGTTTGCGGAATTCAAAGACATAACAGTGGTAAGCGGAGACTTTGGACTGAGTTACAGGTCCTCTGCAGGCAAGGTGTCTGGCTCGACTATCAATGTGAATTGTAATGGCATAGATATCAACGGCATGATATCCGTTGGAACCAATGAATACGCTGCTAATGTTTCAGGTAACACGATTACGACTGCTGAAGGTACACCAATAACGGCATATGCCGGGGCACTGGCAGAGATACACGATAATACCGTATCCGGCGCTGCAGAAGGGTCTGGTATAGGAGTCCAGTCGAGTAGAGTGACAATCCATGGAAATACGATAGGGCCCATAGGGGGCTGGAATGGAATCTGGTTGTATGGGTCATTCGACGTCGACGCCCAGAACAATACGATTACCAATACAGCAAAGGAACCTGTCATGGCAGGAGATTACTGGGCAGGGGACAACCCCGACGTCCGTCGCCTGTATTTCGCCAACAACGAAGTAACTGTGCCAGGGACGGGAATGTGCCAAAGTAGCAAGTATTGGGGCGGAGAATTCCCTTGCTCGCTCGTACAAGTCCACAGGGCGGGTGCAACAATTGTTGACAACGTTTTCACAGCAGGAGGCTCAGCAGATGGAATCCGAGCAACTGGAGCACTTCTCAATGTACAGCGAAATACATGGAATCTCAATGCCGAGGGCGCTGTCATTCAGAACTACAATACTGGATTTGCAGGGGCTCAGCAGTATGGCAGTCTAGCATTCTTCAGCGAAAATGAGTGGAATGGGGTTACGAGTACGTACAATATCACCAAGTCCTCTGTCACCGTACAGTCTGAGACTATACCGAATCCAGGTGACGGAGAAGTTCCTGTAAAACTATCATGGAACGATCAGGAAGCATGGCCAGGGGTAGTCGACAATGACAATGATGGGGAGCCAGATGGTGATTGGGATACGAACATTATCCCCCACCAAGTCACAAGCTGCGCCATATGCCCCGATTACACCCCTCGAGACTTCCCATTGGCCCTCAACATGGATAACAACTCCACAGTCTTTACATTCTCAAACGTCGTNAACCTCAATCTCTCAAAGATCCAGATAGCTACGCAGCCAACTCTGTACTCTGTGCAGGTAAAGAGAGCCGAGCTAGTTCGATTCCAGGTTATTTCCAAAGGTACAGCCGTGCCAGGTACGAATATACTCATTGAGGACGGGGTAGGAAACGACCTGTATTCCCTCGAGACGCTTAGCGATGGTAGGACTCCATGGGTATCTTTGCCTTCCAATTCCCATCTAGATTTCAGAGGCTTACAAGGCGGAGACAATCCTGATGGATTTGCCGATGACGAGTACGAGGACTCTTGCTCGGATGGTGTAGACAACGACGGAGATCTCGTCTACGANATGCAAGACGACTCATGCGACTATGCTGCAGGGACCAGGGAGATGTCGAAGTATTTCGTAAGGGGTTACAAGTTCGGTTTCGGATACGCCACTCAAGATTTCCTCCTTCAAGAATCGACATATGAGGGGACCGTAGTCCTCGAGAATACGGCTCCTTCAGTTACTGTAGACGTGTCTAGCGATATATCCTACCGAAGAATAGTCACTATTTCAGGAACGGCTTGGGACGGATCATGGGTGGGGGTCTATCCTTCAGCAGAAGAATCCATGTGGGCGCAGAAAGGATACGTGCACAGCGTCCAAGTGAAAGATCCGTTTACTGGGGGCTGGGCTGGTGCAGGGATGGCAACTGATACGTCTGGTATGGAGCCAGGCGTCGTCACTGGAACGAACCATCCTTTCAGAACATGGTCATACTCTCTCGACATGACTCAGTATCCAGAAGATGATTATGTGTTTGAGATCCGCTCATTCGATGGCCTGGATTACAGCGAGATCATATCAAAGACAATCAAGCTCAATACTCAGCCGCCAGTACTCACTGTAAGCGAACCGGCTGATGGAACGCTGCATAGGAACGATGAGAAGATAATAACATTCAGCGGCGTGGCCACTGATGATTATGGTTGCCCAAGCGACTGCGGATCTGATATTGCTAACGTGTACATCGTCATAGAAGGCCCACAGTATTACAGCGACACGCCTGCAGATGCCGTCTGGAACGGAGATACTTGGACATACGATTGGAGTTATGCCGCATTGCCTCGAACATCGGATGATTATACATTCACGATATGGGCATCCGACTCAGACTTTTGTATTGGCTTAGTTGATGAATGCGTTCCGGAGGTCATCTCATTGAGCATTGATAATGCAAACAGAAATCCACTCATACAGATCAATGACCCCAATGACGGATCGTATGTCGAAACAGGTGAATCAACAATCATCAGCGGCGTAGCACAGGACCCGGATGGGAATGTGAATCGAGTTGATATCGAGATAAGGGATGTTGTGGATGAGATATTGATCGACACAATAACGCTAACCGGATCCGAGATTGACGGAGACAGATGGGCCACAGATTGGGATTCACGAGGACTCATTCACGATAGACCATACACAATACTGGCAAGGAGCTTCGACGGAATTGACTATTCTCAGTGGGATCAGATTGAGATAATTGCAGACAACCCTCCCAATAAAGACAACAGCCGACCGGTATTCGACGGATCTGCATGGGTTAGCGAGTTCACCTTGTATTGCGACGCTGAAAATGACGACATACTCGATAGATGCACTGCTGCCACAATCGACCTATCCGCATATTTCTCGGACCCAGATATCGATCAGGACATTATACTAGCCGTCGCAGATGATCAACATGCAATCGGGATAAGAATCGATTCCAACGGGGTCGCAACCTACGATCCCGATGTAATGGCATTCTACACCACTGAAATTTCTGAGTGGACCATGGAGAATGTGGTTTTCCTGGCACAGGATGAATTCGGGTCCAAGGTGCAATCCGATCCAGTAGATTTCATCGTCATACCTACGATATTTTCCGTCGATCCACCAGACAAAGATACTCTATCCGGTACGGATAAGGGAATCGTATTCCAGGGGACAGGCATACCCGGTCGCGCAGTAACTGCCTATATTGAGGCAAATCCAGCAAATTCGACCGTGGTTAGTGATGACAGCACTTGGTCACTGATGATTCCTGCAAACAGGATAGTCGGCACGGTCACGCCTGAGTTCACGATGGGCGTGGGCGATTCAATTTACGGCCAATCAATCTCGGACGGCTCTGATCAGGGCAGTGACTTCCCTCTAGGCATCGTCGTCGCGGTGTTGTTAGTACTGGCAATTCTNGGATTAACCGCCGTACGATTCATTGAGTTCGANNCAGATGAGCCACCTAAGGCAACTGAGGACGACAACACCGAGAGATACANGCGAGATCCAGACCANCCTGGTTGGAAATGGGACATCGANGCTGCCGAATGGGTTCCTGATGAAGCCACATCTGAATAATCAGGAAGCGCCCGGGAAATACCAATCCTTTTCATTGAGACAAACATAGTAGATGTCCATGTCACGCCAAAGTACCGCGCGACCTGGCGTCCAAATACGCATACTGCTCCACCTTCGCGACTATGCCGATTACCGCGATAGAGTCGAGGTCCCTTTCGCTCTTTCTCAGATGGGTATAGCCAATGCAGTTTCCATTGCCAGATCGAACGTGCCTCGTGCAATCGGGTCACTCAAGGACTCAGGATATGTAATCGAACGCCAAGCACACATCACAGGCGTAACTAGGAAGCGGAAAGCGTACTTCCTCACTGATGAAGGAGTTTCTCTTTCCGACGAGGTATGGTCGACGGTATCTGACCGCATTGTGAAGGCAATACGTCCCGGTGGAAAGGTAGAGGAGATGACAATAGGAGACATAGTCTCTCAATCTGAGATGGAACTCAGACATGTGGATATACTCCGTTACATGGATGATGATGCCACTATCGACCTAACCTCCCTTACCCCTGGCCTGATTGAAAGGGACCTCACGAAGCATATTGAGAGACAATTCGTCTCCTCGTTGGCCGATATGCCGAGAATTCGCCAATTTTTCGGGAGGGATTCGGAACTCGATAGAATCGCCCATATTCTCGACGAATCGTCTACGACTGTCGTGGTTCCTGGTATCGCGGGCATCGGAAAAACTGCTTTAGCGGTCAAGGTAGTAGAACGTTTCACGCACCGTAGAAATCTTCTATTCCACAGGTGCCAGGAATGGGATGGCGCACGAGCTTTCCTCGAGGCTGTTGGGGAATGGTTGGGATTGCTGGGGCAGACTGCACTTTCCGATTACCTGCAAGGCGCCAAGGCCCCAAACCCCTCTATCTGTTCTAACCTCATCTTGGAGGGGCTCAAGTCCACTCCCACGCTCATCGTCATAGATGATGTACATAAAATCGGGGACGAGGTGCTTGTCTCGATACTCAGATCCATTGCAGAGAGAATCGATGAAGCAGATGAATCCGGCATGGTTCTCTTCACAAGGTCATTCAGGAAAGTAGTGCCTGAAACCGATTCAAAGGGCCAAATAGTGTCCAGTTATCTGAGGCTTGATGGTCTAGATCGAGATGCTAGCAGGATGCTATTGAGTTCAATGCCCTCCATAGATGACCCTGGATTCTCTCACATCTATGCCCTATCGAGAGGGCACCCCCTAGTCCTTGAACTGATTAACAGGGGCAATCTAGCTGATTCGGTTCACACAACACTCGAGGCATTTATCGAGAAAGAGATATTCAGCAGACTCTCTTCTGAAGAAAAAACGATCCTTGGAGCAATATCCGTGTTCAGAGAACCAATTCCTGCAGAGGCTTTGCCCGAACTCATCTCGGCTGAAGCGATCGATGGTCTAATCGAACGAGGTCTCGTCAGAAGAGCCAATCAAGACGAACTAGATGTCCACGATCTCGTGCGTGAATTCTCCACTCGCTCAATGGATGATCAGATCAAGAAGGACCTCCACAGGAGAGCTTCCGAGTGGTATGCGAGGAGTTCTATGACGACAGAAGATCGAATCGAACATCTCCATCACCTCAATCTAGCAGGCGATTGGGACGGTTTCTCCACTGTCCTCACGACTCACGGCCTAGAGCTAGTAAGGGGGGGACACACCGAATTGCTGGGCATTCTTCGCTCCATAGAACACGATGGCCTAGATCCCTCCGTGGAATGTATGGTGCACGAACTATCGGGAGAAATCCTCCTGATACAGGGCGTTTGGAACGAAGCCGAGAAGCAATTCGACTCGGCAGGGTCAATTGCAAGGCGTATCAAAGATCCAAAGGCAATGTCGAGGATTCTCTCCAGCCAAGCAGATCTGGGAGTCAAGCGCGGGGCGTTAGACGACGCCCTTGAGATGTTGAGGCAGGCACTCGGTATTCAGATCAATATGAACAATGCCAAGGGCGCTGCTGACTCCTACATCAGTATGGGCGCGATATTCCGTCAGAGACGCGATGACCGGAGAGCAAGAGAGGTTTACGAAAACGTCGAGGAGATGCTCAAAATTGAGGATAACAACCTACTCACAGCAGCTCGGCTCAGACTCGCCGACGCATTCTTGGAGATCGGAGAAACAGAGAAAGCAAGAGAACACGCATTAGCTGTGCATGATTACACACTTGAGGTCAACGACATGCAATCCCATGCACGTTCGAGAGTGATATTGGGGAGGTACTATGCCCGTATGAAAGATATCGAACTCTCACTCATTCACTACAATGCAGCTTTGGACACATTTTCTGAAGAGGCCAATCCAACTAGCGCAGTAGAAACCGAGATGCTACTGGGGCAAGTGCTCATCGATGCGGGGAGAGTTTCCGAGGCTTCAGAACATTATCTGGACGCTCTTGCAATCGCACAAGCCAACGATTTCAGACTATTCCAAGCTGAAATTCTTGCAAGGTTGGGCAACATGGAGAATGACCGTTCAGAACGAGTCGCTTACTTGCAAAGATCGCTTACCGTATTCAAGGATCTTGGGGCCTTAAGCAGGATGAAGGAGATTCAAAATTCAGTTCACAGGGCTCTCATGGGAAGATAAAACCAGGGTCTGGAGATGCTTTTTAGCATCATCCAAGACGATGAACAAACTCTGGACCACTTTTCTTGGATATGGTCAAATCACCGTCGAAATATTGATCGATTCTGACTAGAACTTCGCTCTCTGCGATATGAGGGGCGTTATTTTTTTCAGAGAGATGGCACAATGCGATTGATTCTGTATTCTCACTAACGACTTCTTCCAGAATCTTTGCAGTCTGAAGATTCGACAAGTGCCCCCCTCTACCGCTGATTCTTCGTTTTATCGAATCAGGGTAGGGGCCGGAAAGAAGACGAGAGTGATCATAGTTAGCCTCGATTGAGATGTGCGCGCACCTTTTCAGATGGCTCTTCAATTCCTCTGTAGCCTCGCCAAGATCAGTTACATATGCGGCCCTTTCCCCGCCTGAAGACACGATGAATGCAACATTGTCAGCATCGTCATGAGGCACAGGAATAGGAATCACGCTAAGATCGTCTCCAAGCACCACTCGATCCAAGTCGGCAAAGGTTCTGACATCCGATACGGGCTCCCACCCCATCCTAAGTGCAGTCTCAAGATTGCTGTGAAGACGAGCCCCCCACGACTTCGAGGCTCTCATCGCGGATTTCGAATGATCCATGTGGTGGTGTGTAACTAGGATATGATCAACATCAGAAGGTTCAATATCAGCCAGAATAAGCCGTTTCTCCATTTGCTTCATCGAAAAACCACAATCAATCACCACAATCGCATCTTCTGACCTATACGCTGCAGAGTTGCCGCTGCTGCCCGATCCGAGATGTGTGATTTCCAATGTCACAGGGCGGGCGACGATAAGAGTACTCAATGAACAAATCTGTCAGAAACACGTCAATCAGCACTTCCAATCCACCATTACATCGTGCCGCCGTCCGAACACCGCTCCATCACCGTGATAAGCCATATTGAGAGTATAGTGGTTGGGGGAAGGCCGTGAGGAGGAAGCAGACAGCCGCTTTCCTTGCTATTATCATGCTATCTAGCGTGCTCTTTCTCTCTCAAACTAGGCCGCAGAGCCCGGTCGGATCAACAGATCCAGACGACGCCACTGGCGGAGCGCCCGTCGCGGTAGACACCGATGAAGATCAAATTCCCGATGTCCATGAAAGTGCCTTCGCAGAGCCCTTACTCATATTCGATCCCCTGGGGGACGTCACAGTGCAAGGACTCGATCCGCTTGACTCAACCGACAATACTAGCGATGCTGATCGAGATGGCGCTACAGCTCTACAGGAATTCTGCTGGCCTTATTCTTTGGAATCCTGCTTTTCCACTAGGTTATCTTTGACAGGGAAGTCTCCTGAGGAGACTGAAAGTGGTTTTAGAGAGTATCTCGACCCCAGAAAAGCGGATACTG
>PAUH01000039.1 GCA_002712645.1 Methanobacteriota archaeon | reverse complement strand
TGAAGTGCGTGTTATGCTCCCTGAAGAGGAATTTGAGAGAATGGAAGCGGGATATGCGCTCCCTCGTCTCCAATTCGATTACATGATGTTCAAACAAGCCACTGAATTAGTAATCGGTGCGGGCGGGGCTGTAGTCCAAGAGTTCACTGTCAAAGATGTGGTTGTGGATGATGGAGTCAGAGGTCCCGCTATTACCGGCATCACCGGTTTCATCGGAAATAGAAAAGATGGAGTATTACGCTCGTATTCCTCTGCTTTGACGATCGGAGCAGCGGGTTACAATTGTCCGGTTGCGCGGACAATTACGGAATCTGTCTATGAAGAGCCGTTTCGCGAGGCAGAGCATTTCTGCGGGGGCTATCGGGAATATTGGACGGGCGTAGCGGGTTGCGATGGTGACTCCGGGCCGATTGAAATTCACTTCATAGATGAGGTCAATCCGGGCTATTTCTGGATTTTCCCCGTTAACGAAAATGTGGTGAATGTGGGCGTGGGTATGGTGATTTCAGAACAGCGCAAACAAGAGGGTATGCGTTCATCGTTGAAAAAGATGCAAAAGTGGATTACCAGCGAGTCGGGTCGTTTCAGTCATCGTTTCAAAAAGGCACAGATGGTAGAAGGGAGTGGTCGTGGCTGGCAGCTTCCTTTCGGATCTCCTAGGAAGGCTCCGGCATCATTCCAGCCACGGCGTGGTGCGATGGCAGGCGCCATGTGCGTGGGTGATTCGGCCAGTCTGGTGGATCCTTTCACTGGTGAAGGAATTGGTAATGCTCTTCTATCGGCCAAACTCACAACTCAATTCTTCGATCCGAAAGAGCATTCTTCGGGCTTCCCAGCAGATCAGGCTACGGCCTACATGGAAGCATTATGGGGGGAGCTCGGTAATGAGCTTAGCAACTCATATCGATTACAAGGAATGGTGAAAAGGAAGCGGTTGATGAGTTGGTTTGTCCGTCGTGCCTCTAAGAAGCCGAAGATTGGCGAAATACTCACTGAGATGATAGCGAGTAAGGAAAGTCAAGAAAATCTCTACAGCAAATGGTTCCTGTTCAAAACCATCGTTCTCCCGTGAGGATTGAGTTTGATGACTATTGATGAAAGAATGGAAGGGATAGAGGCTGTGTTCCTCGACCTGGATGGGACCATCTACCTAGGGGGGGAATTGATAGAGGGGGCCTCTGAATTCCTAGATAGACTTGCGGAGCGGGGCGTGAAACGGTTTTTCCTATCCAATAACTCAAGTCGTTCTGTTCCACAATATCTGAAGAAGTTGGATCTTCTTGGTATTCCGGCAAAAGAAGAAGAGGTTCTCCTTTCAACTCATGACCTTCTGAGGTGGTTGGAGGCCGAAGGGATTGACGACACTTTTCTTGTCGGGACACAGGGGATGGGAGATATGCTTGAGTCGAGAGGTATNCGTACACAGTCCAAAAGCCCCCAAGCNGTNGTNTTGGGNTATGACACGGAAATAACATATCAAAAATTGAGTGATGCTTCCATGCACCTTCATGCAGGNGTTCCCCTCATAGCCAGCCATCCAGATCTGGTGTGTCCTTCGCCTGTGGGCGGCCTCCCAGATGTNGGNGCGTATCTTTCACTGTTCGAAACAACTACCGGAGTGCGTCCTGTGAAGATATGCGGTAAGCCGAATCCAAGCATGATTCTCGGTGTGATTGAAGAATTNGGATTGGCCGCGGAATGCTGCGCGATGGTNGGGGACAGGATATACACGGACATGGCGATGGCNGAGGCTTCTGGGGTGCACGGTATTCTTGTGCTATCTGGGGAAGCCACGGCNGAAGATGCATCGGCGTCGGGAGTGCGTATGAGTCTGGTCGCCCCATCTGTCGATAGTCTGTGCAGATGATGCGTGTAGCGCGCGGTTAGGGGTTTCATTCAAGTGCCTTGATTCATCATTGCTTGGCCATGGAAGACGATTGGAGGGCGTTGGGTGGGGCCCGGTTGGGCGATTTGCCTGAGGTGAGCCGTTGGCCCACCCTGTCAGATCACGATCGGATGGTCCAAGCCTTTTTCGAGATGGGCGTNCTTGAGTCGGGGCCTGTTCATGANGCCTTGCTCCGATCTTCTAGGGGGTATCATTCTCTACCCCTGCCAACTGGAGTCGAGGGTTTGAATATCGAAACGAGTGCTTTGAGGGTCCCTTGGTGGGAAGATGTTTCTCTCCATCAATCTCTTCTTCCAGGGATGTATGAGACGATACAGATTCTTCAAGCGTTGGATATCCATCAAGGGGACGATGTTCTAATCGTGGGACCAAGGGGAAACTGGTGGACGGAGTTAACGATGCAACTTGGAGCCAGNCGNATAAGAGTCGTCGAGACGGTNGAGGAGCGCTTAGACAGCCTTCAGACCAGATGGAAGGGGCTGCGNCTTGATCATGTCGCTGATGCGCTTGGTTGTGAAGTAGAGTGGTGCATGATTGGCTCTCATGTAGATGATTCTCCTCTGGCGGGATGGGATAGGATCCTGATCACAGGGGGGGTGAATGAACCNCCAATGGCAATTCTACAAACCATGGCAAGAGGGGGGTGTGCGATTGTTCCTGTGATGGAAGATNCGGGGACGATGGTGCAATCCGTACANCGTAATGANGGTGGTTTTATGGCGCAGAAGATGGCTATGTGGAATGTCGATGCCTTTCCAGAATATGTGATTGAGTGTCTTTGCGCCTCTGAAAGCATATCAATCTCCGAAAAGGGGGTATTGAGAGGCAAGTGGGGTGTCGATGATGCTTGGAAAGCGGCCAATCAAGATCCAATCAGGGATAGGCTTGGTCCGTTGATACTCTTACAATTGATTGAGACGACATGGGACTCCTTGGGAACCGGTTTTGAAACTAAAGANATCCGAGAAGACGCCCGTTTCTCAATTGCTGAAGACTTGTTTAGAATGGGGCATGTCCTACAAAGGCTGGGTATCAGCAGGCTAGCTGCAGAGCATCATGGTTCATCATTCAGAATCGCCCCTTCTTCAGAGGCGGCCAGTTTTCTGGGCATGACTTTCAGAGAGGATGATCTGGATTCTCTAGCATGGCAGCGCAAAGCTATCGAGACCGATCCTAGATTCGGAGGGTCGTGGAATGAGGTTGGAGAGGCGATGCTAAACANGGGCGATGCTAAATTCTCGATTGANTGGTTCAGAGGAGCGATTAACTCGGAGAAATATGGTGANAGGGGGGTGGCATGGACCAACCTTGCGAGGGCGCATCTTGAGCTTGAACAGATGAATTCGGCTCTCTTCGCAGCACAGGAGGCCGCGACATTGATTCCGGACGACGANGACCTCCAAGAATTGTTGGAAAGNCTCAGTGAAGACTTGAGTTAGGTAAAACGTGATTTTGTATCGTTCGTAGGGTTGGTTATGAGCATGGATCGTGTTGTCGCTGTCACGGGTGCTAATGGGTACATTGGNAGTCATGTCGTTCAGATATTGCTAGATCGAGGGTATCGTGTTCGTGCCGGTGCNAGAGAACCGCACAACACAGANAGNGTCGGGCATCTAGAAAAGATGGGGTCTCGATATCCTGGGCAATTGGAAATCNTNTCAACAGATGTTCTTGAGATTGATGATGTTCGAAAATTGATGAGTGGTTGTAGTGATTTGATACATACTGCNGCNACTGTGATGATTAGGGCCTCCGATCCGCAATCNAAAATTGTCAACCCTAGCCTTATTGGCACTCAAAATGTAATTAATGCACTCAAGGAAACCCCCTCGGTGAAGACTGTTGTNCATACTTCTTCAACAGCTGCCATACGACCAATGCGATGGAAAAACGGCGNGACGCTCACTACGGATACGTGGGCGGACGACGCAACGATCGAAAATAACCCATATGGCCTCGCAAAGGTNCTTGCAGAGCGCGAGATAAGAAANTGGCATGAAGAGTTTGGAGTCCAAGAAGGGCGTGTGTTNAGGACGATACANCCCTGCATGGTGTTCGGTCCNCCGTTATCGAAATACCATCTAAGGGGTTCTCTCACCATCCTGATGATGCTGGCGAGACGAAGCATTCCAGCCATAATCCCGATGAATATCAATATCGTAGACGTGAGGGATGTTGGGGAGGCGCATGTTCGNGCTTTGGAAATGGGCGAAGATGGNGGCAGGTATCTNGTAACGTCTGGATCTATGTGGATGAAGGACGTGGTAAGGGAGCTACGAGCATCGTACCCGGATCACAAATGGCCTCGTTTACCGATTCCGTACCCATTAGCTGTGGTCGCNGCCGCACTCCACCCGTCTGCGAGCATCAGCTGGGCCAGAACGCATCTTGGAACTGTATTGAACTGGGACTCCAGCCCTGCTGAGTCGGATCTCGGGATGGAGTGGGAAGCGCCTCGGAAATCCGTCGTGGACACATTCGGTCCTATCTTCGACTCNAAATGGCTGTGAATCCGCACATCTGATGAATGTGGAGGATGTGCGATAGTCGTGCGNGTCAAGACTCTGGGGGTGGTCCTNTTGATGNTTTCAGGGGCCTTGAGCGGCTGCTTTTCAGGTGGAGGGGTTCTAGTTGGCTCTCTTAGTAGCCCGTTCGAGGATCTTTGTGAAGATGGAATCCCAGAAACNACGTGGTACCATTATGCCAACGCAACGGACGCCACGACTTCTCCTTGGCTCGTTGAGACGCCGGATGACTTCGTGCCCATTCTAGAGGGGTCTAATGCTCCCGTTTGCACAGAGGGGACTTATTTCGGGATAGGGATGACCACTTTCGAACCCACAATAGGAGTCACTTCTTCTGACAATCTGTACATGTCTAGTTACGGNAACGGTCCTGCNGGCTCCACAGCAATAGTGCAGTGCTCGGGTTTGATTGGGATGGTAAATGTGAGTGATTATGCGTGTACNAATGTGTACGATGCTCTAGCGCCTGTTGCGAACAGCAATGACCCGTACGTCTACGTAGATCCNTGGACTGATCGGATCATGAAATTCGATATGCACGCCCTGTTGGGGATGACTGTTGAGTGGTCGGATAACGANGGGGGNTCNTGGTTCGGGCCCTCAGTNGCAACCGGCTGGTCTGTTCAAGATCATCAAACAATAGCTTCGTCGCCTTACCCGGCAATCGCGCACCCAACCACGTGGGTGTTTTGTGTCAACGGAAATTACCCCTATCCAGTATGCTCCGCGAGCAATGATGGGGGTGTCACATGGGGGCCTGAGCTTCCCGGTACTCCTTCAGACTGTGAAAGCGGTGGTTTGACCGGGCACATGGTTGGTTCGGACAATGGAAATTTCTACAGNGGGCACAGGGGCTGTGACGGAGGAGAAGGGTACTCTGTCTACAGAAGCACTGATGGTGGTATAACCTGGACTGAACACCCATTGCCAACAGAGGTTTCAGGGACGGCTGANACATGGAACTTCGAAGAGGCTCAGGTTTTCGCTGATGAGGCTGATAACGTCCATGCGATGTGGATGGGNATTGACAACATGCCTTACTACTCATACTCCACCGACGAAGGAGGGAGTTGGAGCGATGCGATGATGATCGCTCCTCCGATAGGGCTCAACGGAACTGGTTTCCCCGTAATCGCTGCAGGGGGGAGTGGCCAAGTGGCGATGGGGTATATCGGGACGTTCGATGACGGTGCGACCTGGAACGGCTATCTAAGCGTCATTTCGGATGTCTTTGCTGATCAGCCACTGATAACCACGGTTCAGCTCAATGGCTTCGACGANCCCCTGGAGAANGCCAAGAGCGATTGCGGGTACGATCGATGCGGTGGTTTCGGTGATTTCAACGACATCATAATCGATCAACATGGAAGAGTATGGTTCGGTCTCGCACACAATGTGGCGGGGGAGTTGGGAATCTTCGGAACACTGGCGAACGGTCCGAGTCTCAGAGGCCTTGGGCCTCTTCCAGGNATGCCATTGGGTGGAAACTCGACCCTTTGACCGAAGGAAACATCTGNCGTATGAGGGGGANCGAATGATATGCACAGGCGCGCCATTGTGCCGGCCAGGGTGAATATTATCGGAGAGCATGTCGACAACCATGGCGGTCTTTCACTCCCATTCGCCACCAGCGACTGCCTCATTATGGATGCAATTCAGAGAGAAGAGGGNTATTCTGGGGATGAGCGGGTTATCCGTTTGTGGAAAGAGGCGGGGGGCTGGCCAGCCGACCTNACAGTCAGCAGCCGGATACCNATTGGAAAGGGNATGTCCTCTTCGGCTGCGCTATGTGTAGCGATTGTGTTGTGCGCTAGAGGTGTGAATGANGGGATTGAGACTTGCAGAGAGGCTCGTAGGATTGAACGAGNCGTGCTGGAGAACGACTGTGGTCTTCTAGATCAGATCGCAATGATTTTCTCGACTAANGGGCATGCAGTCTTAGTCGATTTCTCAGACCTTTCTATGGAACAAATCCCCCTGCCCNCATCATGGATTTTCAAATTGGTTGATTCTGGAATCAGTAGGACTCTCTCTTCTACAGATTATGGTAAGAGCGGTTCATATTCGAAAGAGCATGTCACGAATGAAGTGCGGAGGGTCCTAGATTCGAAAGGCGCATCTGCTGAGGATTTGGGTCAATTGCTGAATGAGAGTCATTCCTCGTTGATTTCGCTCGGAGTTAGTTTGNCCGAGATAGATTGCATGGTCGACGACTTACAGCGAATGGATGGGGTTTTGGGTGCTCGTATGATGGGAGGGGGGTTCGGNGGGATGATTCTTGTTCTCGTCAAGAATGAAGATGTTCTTCCATCGATTCCAGTTGTTNTCTCTTCTGATTCAGCGCGTCTTGAAGAAGTTCTCTAGGCTTGCCAGACGCTCTGGGGTCCCCATGTCCCAAAACGGAGTATCGTCGAGATGCGCCCGTATCTCTCCAGAAAGTATTGGGTACACGGTTTCTTCCCAGCTCCATTTCCCATCTTTCCCGTATTTTTGAACCACTACTTTGTCGACCATGCTGGTACCTGCTTCGTATCCATTGAAGTTTGATCGTATTATTTCCTTGTCGTAGGCAATGACCTTTCCATCTTGATGTTCGAGGTTGAAGTGTTGCGATGTCTCGGTGACTGTCATTGTAATGGGTGCTCGACTTGTCCTGTGATGCCTGACGAGTGGCAAGTATTCGATAGGGTGGAAATCGTCGCCCCATAGAAGTATGAATTCATCTTCTAAATGATCTACAGCGTTCCAGAGTGCTCCACCTGTGCCCAGTGGTTCAGTCTCCTCATGGAAGGTCAGACTCATGTTGCTGAAACTATATTGTGTGAACTTGTCGCTTAGATGGCCCGTCAAAATCAGGGCCTTGTTACACCCTTGGTGTTGCGCCCAATCCAGTATATGGGTCAATATCGGCTTGCCATACACATTTACCAATGATTTAGGAGTCTCCTTTGTGATATCGCCCAAACGAGTTCCGAGGCCCCCTGCGAGGATTACGACCTGCGGCATTTCTCTGTGCATGTTTGTTGGAAGAACGGTCGATTAATGAGGTTCTTTCCCTCATCATCCAGACTTATCAGCATGTGACCCATCATCCGAGTCTGGGTCCTCGACGTGTTCTGGATATGTGTCATCATCTTCGTAATATGTCTCGGGTGTTCGTTCTTTTCTGATAAGCAACCCTATGAAAATCAGTGCACCGAACAGGACCAACACGAGCAGTGCAAGCAAACCAACGAGCAGCTCGAGCAACGAGCCGTCCGATTCCAACGCATCGATCTTCTCCTCTCCCATTATGTGCACACCCACTGCTAGATTCGTGGAGGCCTTGTCATCTGCAATCGCACGGACGAGAACCACTTGGTGGCCCTCGACAGTATTATTCGGGAGGAATTTGAGTCGGTCTACAAGCAATCCGTGAGTCACCTCGAATGTCTCATCACCAGGGTTGAAATCGGCCAGATCCATCCAGTTATCTCTCATGTCCCATGTTCGCCATTGGACTCTCTGGGCGCCGCCGGCGAGATTGAATTCGACAGCTTCCCCCTGATCGATGTGAACGCGGTTGTTGGGCCCATATTCTGTGGAGAGCGTCACATTCAGTGACATGCTTAGTTCGTAGTAGTAGTTGGCAGCCTCTTCGACGGCGGGTTGCGCATTCACATGGCCGTGTCCGTAGACGTTGTTCTGCCTGTTCTTTGGTATGAGATCCTCCGCACATGGCTCATTCGCAAGCATGTAGTGGCATTGCCTGTATGTTGATGTCTCTTGCATTATGTTGCGCACATCGAAGGGGCTCAGATCTGGATTGGCTTGATACATCAGAACAGCGACGCCGGCAGCTCCAGGTGTTGCCATGCTGGTTCCAGACAAAGCCACGTATCCATCTCCAGTGTTAGCGTCGGGTGCATTGACACTGCTTCCGACAAATGCCACGTTTGGTTTGACTCTGCCCTCCTCCGTTGGGCCCTGGCTTGAGTAGACCGCGATGGCTGTGTCTTTGTCAAGTGAACCTACAGTGATGACGTCCTCTGCGCTCCCAGGGGTCCCTATTGTCGCAGTTCCTCCGCTGTTTCCGGCTGCGATGAACAGTGTGACTCCCGCTCTCATCATTTCATTTGCCATTCTGTTGACTGATTCTTCTTCTGATGAGGTCCATTCGATTGCTCCTGTGAGAGCGCCGAGGCTCATGCTGGCAGCTCTGATATTGAACTCGTGTCTCTTCTCGACTGTCCATTCCATTCCAGCCATCACTGCGGCGAATGAACCGCTTCCACCCCCGTCCAGTACCTTGACCCCCACTAAATTTGCGCGGGGCGCTACGCCAACATGCTGATAGTTGGGGGCGCCGGTCCCGGCTGTGATTCCTGCGCAGTGAGTGCCGTGGCCATTGTCGTCATAGGGGAATATCTCCGTTCCGTTCGTTGCTTCAGGGTGATTAATCGCATCATAGAATGCCACTATTTTGGGGTCATTTGTCGTGTTGTCATCGTCTAAATCGTCTAGAGCTGTGTGGTTACCGTCGATTCCGGTGTCGATGATTGCCATGGTTACCCCGTCGCCAGTGTATCCTGTGTCCTGCCAGACGAGATCGACGCCGTGGGTTGGAACGACTTCTTCCATCTGAATTCCTAGACGCGCGTCTAGTTCTACGAATACGACTCCTGGTAGATTTACCAGCTCCGGTATTCTGTCCAGCTCTATTTTTCCTGCGACTGCGTCTATCAGCCAATAGCGAAATTGAGTCTCGAAACCGAGGTTCTTCTCGAGCATGGATTGGTCGGCTGAGGTGGGTGTGTGATCAAAATCGACTATCACTGAAATCTTGTTATTCTCATCGAGATAGTCGTAGTGGTTATTCTGAGCAGCTATCCAGATAGCGTCATGGATGTAATCTCCGTCCGAATCCATTGTTGTGGTCTCCCACCAGTCATCGGAATGGTCATTTTGCGTGTTGGTGGTATCGACGTTGGAGACTGATGGCGATGCTGCGGCCAATGCAGGTACCAGCATCATCCCCAATATCATCAAAGGGAATGCTCTTCGCTTGATTTCGCCCAATGTTCGCATGCCTACTGCTCGTATGGTGTCACGACATCGATTTCAAACAAGCGGTTCTCTGCTGACTATATTGCCTGAATCTGAGTCCATGCAAAGCCCAGATATCCAGCCGCGAATAGAATCATGGCGATTCCGCAAGCAGCCAGCACCGCCTTGTAGATGTGGATTGGCATTCCGTCCCTCAACCTGTAAATCATGAATGCAACTGCGCATTTAACCAGGATTATGCAGAGTATGAACGAAACAGCATAGGCGATTGGGGCGAGCGGCTCCGCCTCTACTGAAGCGGCCATGATCGGCCCGCCGATGAGGAACCAGAAGACATAGACATTCGGATTCAGGAGGTTGGTCAGAACGCCTCTGCCGAAGGCCCTTCTGCTCGATATGGGTTCCAGAAGTATCGCGATCGAGGGCGGTTCTATCTTGAAGCACTCAATACCCATTTTGAGCATGAATGCAGCGCCCAAAATTGAGATCGTGACCAGCACGCCGGGATTATCCGCGATCAATGAGGCGAAGAAGAAGCTCACGATTATGAGCGGTCCGTCAGTGAATATCGGCGCCGTTGCAGTCCAAAGTCCTGAACGCAAATCCCCAGAAAGTGTCTCCCTGATCACCATGGTGAGTAACGGGCCGGGTTTGATCCCCTCGATGATCGCGAGGAGCAGGCCGGCGAATACGGATGCGAGGATCAGGTCCGTTTCCATCGGTTAGCGCCTCGAGGTGTAATAGGCAACCTTTGCTAACAGTCTTAGAATCTCAATATATAGCCATACAAGCGTCACCATGAGGCCGAAAGCCGCCGTCCACTCCAACTCTTTCCGAGCCCCTGATTGGACGCCTCGCTCGATAAAATCAAAATCAGCAACGAGGCAAAGCGCCCCTATTGCAATTACGAAGAGTGAGAAGGCTATCCCTATGGGCGTCGCATCGTGGATGTATGGAACTGAGTATGCTCCTGTAAGCGCCCCGATGATGGAGACAATGTAAATCAAAATTATAGCAACGACAGAGGAGGCCACGGCTATGGCAAGATTCCTATTCCAAGCTATCAGACCCGCGCGATAAATGGCAAGCATGGCAGCGAGTATGGCGAAAGTAAGTACTGCTGCGATAATGCCTATCCCTGGTAGATCTAGGGCCACCTCGTAAAACCACGTGAGTCCTCCGATGAACAGGCCCTCGAATGCCGAATGTGCGCAAATCAGACCGGGGTTGATGGATCTTCTGAAGACGATGAACAAGGATAGGATGAGCGAACCCAGGAATCCCAAGATGATGAATAAAAAGGCTGATTCAGGCGTTGCTGTGAATGCAGTGGCGAGAGCCACTGTCGCGGTAATCAGCAGGAGTACGCCTGTCTTCTCCGCCACCCCTTCAATCGTCATCGATTGACTCTGATTGGAATCCCACCAAGGGGCTCCCTGGTATGTGGAGTCCTGAAATGTTGAGTCCCGCAATGTGGGGTTTCCTGAGCGATACATGGACGCGCCGCCGGGTTAGGGATTTTCAATCACGCTGTATGGATGCGTGCTGATATCTAGATTTCACAGGATTTCTCGTAGATGCCGGCCAGTATGGCTTTCTTCCACGGATGCAACTTGCTCCGGGGTGCCCTGTGCGATTATCCCGCCCCCTCTGACACCGCCCTCCGGACCCAAATCTATGACCCAGTCACATGACTTCACCACATCCAGATGGTGCTCGACGATGACGACGGTGTGTCCGTTCGAGCGGATTCTCAGAAGAACGTCGATCAACTGATGCACGTCGAATAGTGAGAGGCCTGTCGTGGGCTCGTCTAGAATGTAGAAAGTGTGCTTCTTAGGGGGCCTGTGGAGTTCTGTTGCAAGTTTGACACGCTGGGCCTCGCCGCCAGATAGCGTTGTGGCGGGCTGGCCCAAGCGGATGTAGCCAAGGCCGACGTCTTTGAGCGTGTTCAGTATTCTACTGATTTTTCTCTGATTCTCGAAAAGAACGCAGGCCTCGTCTACTGACATCTCCAATATATCGTGGATCGTCCGTCCTCTCCATTCGACCTCCAATGTCTCCCTGGTGTACCTCTTGCCCTTACAGACGTCACAAGTCACCCAGACATCAGGCAAGAAATTCATCTCTAGCATCGATGAGCCTGCGCCCTTGCACGCTTCGCATCTTCCTCCCCTGACATTGAAGGAGAAATGGCCCTGCTTGTAGCCCCTCTCCTTGGAAAGCGTGGTTTCGGCATACAGAGCTCGTATCAGACCAAAAACGCCTGTGTACGTTGCCGCATTAGAGCGAGGAGTGCGGCCAATTGGGGATTGATCGATGACAATGGCCTTGTCGATCTGCTCTATACCTTCGATACCGTCATGTCGCCCAGGGGTAGCGTCGGCCCTGTGTATAGTTCTCAGAAGCGCGGGCGCGAGAGTCTCGGTGACCAGCGATGACTTGCCGCTTCCAGATACCCCCGTGACCCCTATCATACAGCCGAGTGGAAAAGCGGCATCGATATCTTGGAGGTTGTTCTGTCTTACAGATTTCAAAGTCAGCCATCTTTCTTCCGGGGGTCTTCGCTTACTAGGGACTGGTATTGATTTCTTGCCGGAAAGATAGGCTCCCGTCTCTGATTTCTCGGCTGCAAGCAATTCTTCCAACGAACCGCTTGAAATTACTTCACCGCCCTCTTTCCCCGCCCGGGGGCCTAAGTCGACTAGCCAATCTGCCTGAGTGAGGGTCAACTCATCATGTTCAACAACAATCAACGTATTACCAAGATCGGTCAGTTCTCGGAGTGTCTTGAGAAGGCGTTCGTTGTCTCTTGGATGGAGCCCTATGCTAGGTTCGTCTAGAACGTACATCACTCCTGTGAGTCTAGTACCTATCTGCGTAGCCAGCCTAATTCTCTGTGACTCGCCTCCAGAGAGGGTGCTTGCCCGTCTGTCCATTGTCAGATAGTCTAGTCCGACCAATGCTAAGAATCGTAATCTTGACTCTATTTCCTTGATCACGTCGGTACCGATGAATATGGATCTGTCATCCAATTTCTTCACTTTTTCCACGGTTCCTCCTTCAGGTCGGGATCTGTCTAATGTTGACCATATAGGGTCTATCGAATCGCTCTTCCAACTCTGAACTATCGCGAGTGCTTCCAGCACTGTAGAAGCGGAGAACTCGGGGAGTGTGATGGTCCCAACAGTGACTCTTGATACTGCAGGATTGAGCTTCATGCCTCCGCAGTCCGAGCATGGTTCGTCCGTCATATACGCTGCAAGCCTAGATCGCGTTCGGTCGGAGCTTGTGTCTGTGAGGGTGCGGCGGAGTCTGGAAAAGACGCCTTCCCAAGGCCTATTCATTCGATATGACGATCCTCTGTCAGATTGGAAGTGGAAACCTATCGTGGTCGAACCCGTCCCGTTCAATAGGATGTCCTTGTGATCCTCGACAAGATCTTGGAATGGTATGTCCACTGGTATGGAATAATGGTTGCAGACCTGCACCATTTGACTTTTGTACCATCCAGACATCATCGACCTTCGAAATGGTCTGATGCATCCCTCCTCCACTGTGTTGGTTCTGTCGATGACAAGCTCTGGCGAGAATTCTCTCTGGACGCCGAGTCCCTGGCAGCTTGGACAGGCGCCAAGGGGGTTGTTGAATGAGAATACGCGTGGAGACATCTCTGGGAGGAAAGCGCCGTGCTCCGGGCATGCAAACTCTTCTGAGTAGGCTACCATCTCACCGATTTTGGTGTCCGTCGAGGGTTTCTTTGGTCTATCGATATTCTCGATTGCGACCGTTCCCCCGCCAAGGCGAAGGGCTATTTCAATAGCTTCGGTGAGGCGTTGTCTGTTGGTTCTGTTTATTTTGATTCGATCTATCCTGACGTCAATGTCGTGTCTGAGATTCTTCTCGAGGGTGGGTGGGTTCTCGAAATCCGCCTCCCTACCATTCACCTGCCCTGCAAGATACCCTTGTTCGACCATCGCCTGAAACAAATCTGCATGTGTCCCCTTCCTGTTGCGGACAACCGGCGACCAGACGCCTATTCCATGGTTCTCGAACTTCCAGAGAACATCATCGACGATCTCCTGCACTGTTCTTCGCGCTACCTCTTTCCCGCACTCTGGGCAGTGGGGGACACCGATCCTGGCCCACAGCAGGCGTAGGTGATCCATTATCTCGGTGACGGTCGCGACGGTCGACCTCGGGTTGTGGCTACCCTGCTTCTGATCAATGCTGATGGCTGGAGACAGTCCCTCGATGCTATCGCAGTCGGGCTTCTTCATCTGACCCAGGAACTGCCTGGCATAGGAGGAGAGGCTCTCGACGTATCGCCGCTGCCCCTCTGCGTACAGGGTGTCGAAGGCCAGACTGGACTTCCCGCTTCCAGAGACCCCGGAGAACACAACGAACTTGCCCCTGGGGATCTTGACGTCTATGTTCCGGAGATTGTGGGTTCGGGCGCCTCTGACGACGATCCAGTCCCCGTCGTCTCCTTCCTCGGAAGGGGCGAGTGGCGTCGTCATGGGCCCATTCCGTCTATCATGGCCCTTGAACTCATGCTCGGACTCACGGCAGCGGTCAGGTCGGCCCGAAACGGGGTGCTGAGAATGTTTATTCGGAATAACCCGTGTCAAAACACATGAATAAGCCCCGAACCGGATTGCTTGCCATACTGATGATGACCGCCGCCCTCGCTGGGTGCGTCGGCGAGGACACCTCGGACCTAGACGCCCAGATCGATGACCTCAACAACATGACCACAAATCTTACCCAGACCCTCGAGGAAAGGGACGTGGCGATCTCGGAGCTCGAGGCGGCCATCGCTGGGCACGAGTCCAACATCGCGGGCCTCGAGGCCGCCATGACCCTGATGGAGGAGCAGCGGGACTCGCTGCTGGCCCTGCTCAGCGACTCGCAGGAATTCGCCAACCAGACCATCGCGCTCGCCGAGGCGATGAACGAGACGATCGCCGGCCTCCACGCCATGCTAGGGGAGAACGCGACACAGGTACAGCAACTGCAGACAGACCTCGCAGAGCAGCAGGACCTCGTCGCCCAATGGCAGCAAACCGCTGAAGACAACCGTGCCGACCTGACTGGTGCTGACCTGAGTGGTGCCGACCTGACTGGTGCCGACCTGGGTAATGCGACTCTCGATTATGTTCATGCAACCCACCTACAGGGGTGTCCTGCTGTTTTACCAGCTAACTGGCAGTGTGTACAGAATATTCTCTTAGGGCCATTTGCAGACCTGCGTGGTGTCGACCTGACTGGTGTCGACCTGACTGGTGTCGACCTGAGTTATGCCAACCTGAGTGGTGCCATCCTGGAATGGGCCCACCTATATGTTGCCTACCTGAGTGGTGCCGACCTGACTGGTGCCGACCTGTATGGTGCCTTCCTGGAGGAGGCCGACCTGAGTGGTGCCACCCTGCATGGTGCCGACTTGTCTTATGCTCGCCTGAGTTACGCTGACCTGG
>PAUH01000038.1 GCA_002712645.1 Methanobacteriota archaeon | reverse complement strand
CGTAGAAGTTTGTTCCGCCTGCTCCAACCTTGTAGCAAGCACCAGACTGTTGATCGGCGAATGAGAATGTGGGGTATCCGGATGAAGAGGCTGTGACATGGCTCATTCGATTGATCGGACCATCACTCGGCCAGCCGCCAGATGATGATTCGAAGAATGAAATGTAGGTGAAGTCTTCTGGATTGGAGGTCTTCAGATTGTCCAACGAGGGTGACGCACTGCTCATACAAGGGCCGCACCAATGTGCGCCGACATATTCCCCGAAAACAGTATGTCCGGGGCTTGCTGCCTCCATCGCCGGTACTGGCTCAGTGAGCTCATCAGAAGTCCCTTCATCAGCCCATGGACTCGGGTTGAACAGTGAAATTAACAAGATAAATATCATTGCGCCCGACGTAGCAAGCGGCCTATTCTCCAACTGCATTCCAACTTCGGGATGCGTGCTGAGTTATCAATGAAACCTGTTGAGGCGCATTTCGGAGTTCTAACTTGAGACCGGAAGTGCTTGTAACACATAACAGCGCCCGACGCACAATGAGCGGCGAGTGGCTAGCGCTGGTGGAATCCGATGGCAGGGCCTATTTGCTTCAAAGGGGATCTGGGGAAGTTCGTGTAAGGGGGCTAGGCCGATTCAATGTGGACGACACTCTCGGAGACGTTGCGCCCGGCGACTCTCTCGTGATTGGACAGAAGACTCTCAGAGTTGTCAATCCGGGTCTTCCCGAAGCCAGAAGGGCCATGAAGCGCAGAGCGCAAGTCATCCTTGCCAAGGATGCAGGTTATCTGATATCCAGAATGGGCATTAGCGTGGGCTCAACGGTTCTTGAAGGAGGTCATGGATCTGCTGGACTCGCAATGCACTTAGCATCGGTTATTGGGGGCTCTGGGAAGTTAATATCTGTCGAAAATAGACCGGAGCATGCCACTGTTGGGCGTGAAAACATGGAAACACTGAGAGAGATTCTTCCAGAGTTCCCCGAATGGCATCTTCTTGAATCGGACCTCACATCTTGTGGCGAGGAGGTTTCAACCCTCACAGACCATCTTGATGCCGTTATACTTGATCTTGCAGAACCATGGACTGTGGTGGGTGACATTTCGAAGTTACTACGACCAGGTGGACGGCTAGGATGCTACTGTCCGACCAGCATACAATTGGAGAAATCATGGGAGGCTTGCGAATCAGCGGGCCTGTACATTGAATGGGCTGGAGAAGTGATTGAGCGCCGTTGGTCTAAGGCGAGTCGCGGGGGAGTTCGCCCTGGCAACCAGCCCATAGGCCATACGGCGTTTCTCCTTATCGCCGCTGAACAGCTTGTTGCTGAAGAATGATTGATCTGATTAGTCTGGCTTGTACGATTATTTGGCCTCACGGCCCGATATCATTCAAAACCCAGCCCCGACACGACAGGGGTATGAGAGACAGCAGCGAGTGGTTGCCCACAGCATATCGTTCCCACACTATTGGACAAGTTGTAACAAATGGCGGCGATATGGTCGGTTCACAGGTTACGCTCGCAGGTTATGCCGAATCTGTACGAGGCCGGGGAGGAGTTTGCTTCGTGATGTTAAGAGATGGAACTGGCAGAATCCAAGCTTTCCTGAAGAGGGATGCCATGGACGAGTCGGTATTCGAATCAATTCAATCTTCAAGTCGAGAATCTACAATATCAGTTACGGGCGTTGTGGCTCAAAAAAGACCCCCGAAGACCCCTGAAGGGGTTTCACCGCCTCCGCCCGAATACGAGGTAAGCGTATCTTCTGCAGAAATCCTGGCTCTTGCAGATGCGCCTCTTCCAGTAGGGGTTGTTGATGATGTCAACGTAGGCCTGGACATCAGACTGGACAACCGCCACCTCGATGTCAGAAGAGCCCATGTCAATGCGATGTTCCAACTTCGCTCGAAGGTACTTCAATACGGAAGAGAGCATCTAATTGAAGAGGGTTTCAGTGAAATGAACAGCCCGAAAATAATCGCTAGTGCGAGCGAGGGGGGAACGAACCTATTTCCCATGATGTACTTCGATACCCCTGCATACCTCTCCCAATCTCCTCAGCTGTACAAGCAACTGGCGGTTCTCGGGGGGCTTGAGCGGGTCTTTGAGATAGGACCGGCTTTCCGTGCTGAAAAACATGACACATATCGCCATCTGAATGAATTCGTCTCCTTTGACATAGAAGCAGCGTGGTGTGATGACGAGGATGTCATGGGCGTGCTAGAACGCATGATTCACTCAATATGGAGCAGGGTTGCGGCTGATGATCAGGATCTTGTGGACATCATCAATGCCTACAGACACACCCAGGGGCTGGAATCAGTTGTTGTAGAGGTCCCCGAACTGCCATTCCCAAGAATACCTTACGACGATGCCATAGAAATCGTGAAACAAGGAGGAGGAGATATCGAATGGGGCGACGACATAGAGAGCCATCATTGTGACCTTATTGCTTCCAAATACCCTGGTTTCCACTTTATCCCCCGATGGCCTATGTCGATGAAACCGTTTTACATCCACCACAAAGAAGGGGAATTGGGATCCACGGGCAGCCAACTAAGTCGCGGTTTCGACCTGAACTATGGCCGGGATGAGATGACTAGCGGAGGACAGCGGGAGCATCGTGTGGGAGTTCTTGAGCAGAATCTTAGGGACATGGATCTTGATCCCGATGATTTCTCTTTCTACACCGATGGTTTCCGATACGGCGCACCGCCGCATGCTGGATGGGGGCTTGGAGTGGCTCGGCTACTGATGGTTCTGACTGGGGCCGGCAATGTCAGAGAAGTGGTTCTTTTCCCTAGAGATAGGTCCAGAGTGACTCCCTGATCAAAGAGCATGCATTTCCAGAACCGATAATTCGACGATATCGAGGGTCTTGCGATGCGTCGCTTCCAAATCCACAGGAGGCGCGCAGCCCTCATCGAGTGCCTGTTTCCACCTTTTTGCGCAGAGACACCATCTATCCCCTGGTTTCAGGCCTGGAAACCGCATATCTGGTCTCGGAGTCGTCAAATCGTTCCCTGCGCTTGCACTGAACGTCAGGAATGCCTCGTCGACCACTACGCACACTGTGTGGGTTCCTCGGTCTCTTGAATCGGTATTGCAACAACCGTCTCTGAACCATCCGGTGAGGGGGTCTGCACTGCAGGTCTTCAAAGTGGTTCCAAGGACGTTGATTGAAGGGTCCATATTATTCTGATATTGACACGGGATATCAAGCCTTGCCAGCATTAATGTCGGTCGTGATTACGATACGCTAGACTGGGTTTTTTTATCCTTGATTCCGAAGAGGAATCTGGAGTAACGTGAGACTCTTACGATCTCGAAGAATATCCAACAAGTGAAGACTGTGAATACAGTGGCTACCAAGACTGCGGGCATGTCTCGGAGACCCAGCTCGGACGACAGGCGGAGACCTGCAAATACAAGGGGCATATGCACGATGTAGAATGGGTACACTCCCTGATTAAGATATGATAATCGCATACTAGGCCGATTTAGAAGATGGGCGCCCCAAGCGAATACGGCAAGACACCAAAACCACGCATGGAAGCTATGGATCGCACAGGCAACCAAAGTCGTGGAATCGTGAAGAATGTGTGGCTTCTCAAGTAGCCAGCCGCCATCAACATATGCAATTCCGGTGGAATGCTGTTCGAGGCGTATCCATACGAAAGCAAGAGTCCAGAGTAAGGCTAGAACAGTTATGAGGGCCCTTCTAGTCTCGAGGAAGTCGTACCATTCCTTCTTGGCAACGATGCATGAGAATCCTATTGCAAAGAATATGAAGAACCAGAACCATTCGTATGCAACGCCTATGAAACCCGGGAAGAAGGGCTTGAACAGGATCTCTGATATCGTCAAAATAAGAGGCATCAGAAGGAATGGTCCGATACTGTATTTCATGGAAAATATGGTCTTTATTACCCTTGACGATAATCCACCGGGGTTATTCCGAACTGAGTTGAAAACCGGGGTCAGGATCAGGGAGTAGAGGAACAGATTCCACAGGAACCACAGATGACCGAGTGCGATTAACTTTCCAAAGACGGGGATCCAAAAGGAAAGAGAACGCCATACTATGCCTAAGAGGAAGGCTGAGGTCATTTCTGACAAGTTAAAATCGATTTCACCGGTGATTAGTTGTCCTGCGAAGCCCATAGTCCAAGCTCCAAAGAACATTGGGATGAGAAGGCGTTTGACTCTCTCCTTTAGGAAAGTCTTCCATACCCTCCTCTGGAATGCGAAAGCGGTCCCCATCCCCGAAATCATGAACAGTGCTGCAAGCCTCCATTGGTGCATCCAATGGAGTATCATGCTCTCTATGGTAACAGACTCTGCGCTGTAGTCATTATTCGCTTCTGCGAACTCCAAACGATCTTGCTCTTCGATATCTCCGATATTCGGGTTTATTTCAGTTCCATATGTGGACCAATACACGCCTATGGCCACATGGAAGGGTATCAAAAGACCAAACAGAATTACTCTGAGCCAATCGATGTCATACCTTCTCTGACTGGCCACGATTTTCGGGTGCTAGAAATTTACATTAGTAGTTTGTCGCTATTGCTCATCTATGCGGTGGCTGATGTTCGTGGTGCCGGCGATTCTCTTTTTCGGATTCATACCATTTAGCATCGTATTAGAGGAGATATTCGGCCCAGGTTTGTTTTTCTTCTGCGTGATGGTGATTTACGTGTTTTTATTCCCATTATCGCCGATAATTGTAGGAGGCATTCTGTATGGAGGGGAAAGGCATCTAGCGATTGAAGAGGCGGGCGAACCCGAGGTAGCTGGATGGTGGGAACCTGATACGACCGAAAATGATGGGTACCAATGACTCCTCAGGAGAGCGTAACATGCAACCTAGTTCGACGCCGGAATTCGCCTTTCTCCTGCTCAAGGAGCACCCCTACGGGAGGGAAATGTTGAGCCAGTTACTTTCAGAGAATTTCATCCCCTCGATAATAATATCAGAGGACTCGAGCATTGGCGATGAAGAGCGCGAGAAATTTCTCAAGAGGATTGAGGGCAATCCAGTCGCTCCGACCATTGAGAGTCAGATCGCCAAGCTTTCTGTGGGTGGCTTCGTTGTGCCTCATATCGAAGTGGGCAAGCACGACAGCCCTAATGTGATGCCCCACATAGAGAATCTCGATCTCGATCTGATTGTCTTCGGCGGAACTAGGATAATCAGGGGAGATATCTTGGATTTCCCCAAAGACGGCGTTCTTAATTCACATCCCGGATTACTCCCAGAATGCAGAGGTTCAGCTTCTCCCGCTTGGTCTGTTTACCATGATATACCGATAGGTTCCTCAACTCATTTCTGCGACAATGGAGTTGACACTGGCGACTTACTTCTGAGGAGAGAAGTACCTGTAAAAAAAGGTATGACTTACGAGGATCTGTGCTATGAAACGCTTGTTCTATCAGGAGTTCTCATGAAAGAAGCCATGATTGCATATGTCGAAGGGCGATGGGGTGAAATGCGGCGGCCACAGGGAGAGGGTAGCCACCCTACCTTCCGAAACGCGCCAGATGAAATTCTGGAAGTCGTATATCAGAAGCTAAGTGAGCAAACATATGCGCATTATGTGGATTAGGTGAATGATGATGAATGATATCCTAGGTGAAGATTTTCCTTTCTCAGAAAACATACTTGATGGCAAGACTGCATTGGTCTGCGGTGCCTCTCGTGGAATCGGCCGATCCACCGCGCTGCTCCTTGCCAGGGCCGGGGCGAGAGTTATCGCCTGTGCTCGCAACAAAGAGTTGCTTGAGGAACTAGTTTCTGAGATGCATGGTTCCGGGCATGAAGCTCTTGTCCTCGATTTAGAGGACACGGATGCTGTTCGCGCTTGTGCGGATTCGTTAGCGGATCGAAAAATTACGATTTTGATCAACAACGCAGGCGGACCGCCTCGCAGTCCACTCCTTCAAAATGATCTGGGGGACTTCGATGGACCTTTCAAACGCCATCTCCACGCATCGCACATTTTGGTCAAGAATCTTGCACCGGGGATGGAGGCATATGGTAGCGGGAGGATTGTCAACATCATTTCTACATCGGTTCGCGAACCTGTGGAAGGAATCGGCCTGTCGAATACTTTGAGGGGGGCTATGGCATCATGGAGCAAGTCGCTTTCGAAAGAGTTGGCTCCTTGCATAACGATAAACAACATACTCCCGGGGTATACCGATACTGATCGCCTAGTATCGTTGTCCAAGTCAAAGAGTGAGCGAACTGGCATGAGCGTGGAAGAGATTTACGATGATTGGCGCAATCAAGCGCCCATAGGCAGACTCGTTGACCCGCTGGAAACTGCTTCGGCAGTGGTTTGGATGTGTCTTCCTTCGAGTGGGGCGATACGTGGGGTTAGTCTAGCTGTAGATGGCGGGCGTATGCGCTCTATCTGATGGGTAATGGTATGGAATTCGATATTTTCTTCTCGATCTCGCAGACGCCGGATTCAAGCGGTTACAAGCCCAGCGAGAGGGAGATGTTCTCCAATTTCTTAGACCAGGCTGAGAAGGCGGACGAGCTTGGATTTGGCGTTGGATGGGTTGCACAGGCTCATCTCTCGACAGAAGTTCAGAAAAGCAATGTGGATCCAGTGGTTCCCCACTATCCCGGCGAAGTTGGTTTGTGCACTGACTTCTTCCAAATCGCTGCTGCGGTCATGGCTCGGACAAAACGTATGGAGATAGGGAGCGCAGTGATGTCGATACTTGCATCTGGAGGGCCGATCGCTCAAGCTGAACGAGTTGGCGCGTTCCTCGCGATCCATGGAGTGGACCCGAATGAGTCACGCCGACTTCATATCGGATTCTCTGCAGGTCGATTTGAATTCATGGCGCGTCCGTATGGGATTATTCCGAGGGATCCTGTTGAAGAGGCTGCATGGCCGGCATTGCGTGGCCAGATATTCGCTGAGGCGAGTGAAATTTTCCTTAGACTCCTATCAGGCGAGGTGATTGATTCATCCATGATAAGGGAAACTAGGCTCACACGCGACAATTTCAGAAGCGATGAAGACTGGCGCGACGTCCAAGAATCGGCAATTTCGGAATGGGGGCTCTCGACTTCTCCAGATGAAGTCCTTATTCCCCGGCGCTACGAGTTTGAGTCAATCGCCACGATACCCAAGGAATGGAGGAGGGACCTCTTGAATCTCGTTCTTGGCAGCCACGATAAGCGTCTCCAAGTCGAAGTCAATAAATGGCGTCCAGTACAGGTATTCAACCTAAGCATAACGCCGCCGGATATCATTGAAGCCACGCATGAGCGCATGAGAGACTGCTACCACAGGGATGGAGGGGTTTGGAGTCGTTCTATGATGCCTCGAACCGTGATGGTGTTTCTCAATGATGAAGACGGGCTCTCGGATGTGGAGCGATCTGCCCGTGCTTTAGAGGAATCTAAGTCATCGATTTCGACTTATTGGAATGCCTTGGAGGGAACCATAGACCCGGGTAAAGTAGAGAAGGCGGTTGACAATGCAGTTATTGGGAATGTGGAAGAAGTGGCTCAGCAACTGATGGAAAGATTTCATCCCGATGATCGAATAATGTGCTGGTTCGACTTTTTCAATCACGACAATGAACGTGTGAAGCGTAACATGGAGGCATTCATGACAAAAGTCGTCCCCCTCGTCAATAGGGGTGTTGAGGGATGAAGGGGAATAATCCGAATGACCGCCCTTCTTCCGTGTCAGCTGGAAGGCCTGGTTCAGCAGTGTATCCGACGACTCCTCTCGGGGAAAAATTCGAGAATATACCCACTGGGCGAGATGTCGAATGGGAGCCCCTCGTTGACTTTAGGCGGATGGATGTTTCAGAGAATACAATTCATGGCGCGGTGGCATGGGCGCATGGGGACGAAATAATCCACTCTTTCGGAGGGAATGTCTTGGTCTATGGCCGCTCCATGATGAAACCCTTGATGATGAAGCCTTTTGTTGAGGTCTTGGAAGACATGGATTGGAAGCAAAAGGCCATCTCTTGCTCCTCGCATAATGGAGATACGGAACACGTTGCAGCAGCTCAGTCTTTGCTTACTGAATCTGAATGGGGGTTGATGCAATGTCCCTTGGACGTGCCATTGATTCAATTCGGACGTCAGGTGAGGAGGCCGAGGAGATGGTTCCACACATGCTCCGGGGAGCATGCTGCTATCCTCAAAGGCATGAGGCTCATGGGCATGAGTAGGGCTGGTTACACTTTACCTAGTTCAGATTGGTTTCCGTTGTATTTGGATGTTCTTCGAGAATACATGAATAAGCCAGACTGGGAGCCACTCAGAGTGGCGAAAGATGGATGCGGATTCCCCACAGTCTCCAATACGGTGAACGAATTGGCCTTGATGTTCGCAAATCTAGTAGCCAGACGCAATGATGACTGGATATGGGAGGCGATGAATCGTAATCCCGATCTGGTCGGCGGTTTCAACAGATTGGACTCGACTTGCCTAAAGGCTGGTGAGGGTCGCATCGTAGCAAAAGAAGGAGCAGATGGGCTACTCGGATTATCTGTAGTTCATGACGACTGGCCAAAGGGGCTTGGAATAGTAATCAAAATTGCACATGGGTGGAACAGTCAAGCGACTTGGTATGTGGCGAGGGCCGTACTGGGCGTATTGGGGGTCAATCTCAGGAATCCATACCCCCTTCACCGCCAGAAGGCGTTCATTGTGCCAGGCATAGTTCCCGAGAAATACTCCTCAGCATTGGAGTCAATCGTCACATGGGACGAATGGGACCCGGACAGAGACAGATTCTCCATGGATTGGAAAGATTACACCTCTGCAATGACCAGGTCGGATCCATTCTCCAACGAGGGAATCGGTGATTCCTGATGGATCTGATGAATTATGTCGATGGCAAGTTTCAGGCCCATACTGGGGAAGAGTGGCTCGATGTTGTCGAACCTGCCACTGGAAGGCAATTTGCCAGAGTCCCCCTTTCATCGCCATCAGATGTAGACTCAGCGATCCTTGCAGCCAGGAGGGCACAGCCAGAGTGGGGGGGCCTCAGCCATTCAGAAAGAGCAGACTGGCTGGAAATCATAGCAGATGAGTTGGAATCCAGATACGAAGATATTGCATCTCTGGAGAGCAGGGACACAGGGAAGCCAATATCGCTAGCAAGAGCAGTTGATGCAAACAGATCGGTAGCTAATTTCAGATTCTTTGCTGATATGATTAGGGACCATCGTGGAGAAGTTTTCGAAATGGCCGATGCCGACAATTTCGTGACCTACAGGCCAGTTGGTGTGGGGGCGTTGATCACTCCTTGGAATCTGCCCCTATACTTGCTGTCATGGAAAGTTGCTCCAGCCATAGGTATGGGGAACACAGTGGTGTGCAAACCCAGCGAGATGACTCCCCTGACGGCGAATCTTCTCATGGAAGTTATCGATAAAGTCGGACTTCCATCAGGGGTGGTTAACTTAGTTCACGGAAACGGAGACGGAGCAGGCAGTTGTTTGGTATCTCATAGTGACGTGGACCTCGTCTCCTTTACAGGGGGCACGTCAACAGGTGCCAAGGTTGCTGCCTCTGCATCCCCTCATTTCAAGAAAATAAGTCTGGAGCTCGGAGGTAAGAATTCAAGCATCGTATTTGCGGACTGTGATCTCAAGAAAACGATTGAGGGGGTCGGCAGGGCAGCATTCCTAAATCAAGGCCAGATATGCCTTTGTGGCTCGAGAGTTCTCGTTCAGGAGTCAATTTATGACGAGTTTGTAGAGGGCTTTATCGATTCTGTTGAGTCTCTAAAAATCGGTGATCCTTCTGAGGAATCTACGCAACTAGGAGCCCTCATCTCTTCGGACCATCTGCAGAAAGTCAAGGAGTATGTCTCTATCGCAAAAGATGAGGGCGGGCATTTTCTCACCGGAGGAGACGATTTGAAAATCCGATCATCCCTATCCAGAGACCTGGAAGGCGGTTATTGGATGGCTCCGACGGTCATTGGGGGCCTATCTCCCGATTCACGATGCTCTACGGAGGAAATCTTCGGCCCCGTCGTCACAGTGCATCGATTCAAGACCGAGGAAGAGGCTATCGAGATTGCCAACGGCACACGCTACGGTTTAGCAGGAAGCGTTTGGACTGAGGATCTGGAAAAGGGGAGGAGGGTCGCTGAAGGTATTCGTACAGGAATGGTCTGGGTCAACACTTGGCTCCACAGGGACCTTCGAACCCCATTCGGAGGAGTCGGGGACAGCGGAGTTGGGCGAGAGGGCGGAAAATGGAGCCTAGGATTCTTCTCTGAGACGCTCAACGTCTGTGTCAAACGCTAATTCAGCATATGTCGCCTCAATATCTATACCTCTAGTATCGAATATACGGACATGGAAGAAGCCGGGCCACGAAATACAACGATATCCAGCGGAGGATTTGATGAGGCAAAAGCAGGGTTCTATGCATCGATAGGATTGGGTGCGGCGGTCCTTGCATATGCCATTTATTACGTGACATTCGAACTGACGGCTGAAAGTGACCATTCTTACCTGATCTTAGGAGGCATGCTCGGAACCGTTGCAGTGGGATGCATAGGTTTCCACGAGTGGCGGCGCAGCCAAGAGGGCGAGGGCCGGAATCAAAATATGGTGGAGGACTATGTTGCTGCCACCGCAGTACTGTCTGGAGCACTTGCATCAATCTGGCTTTCGCGGTACTCCGCTTTCGCCCTGAAGGAGTTTGGAGCGTACGATGGCCAGTTCATTGAAGGGCAATGGGCGCCCACTGTTGAGCTCGCGATAGCACAGACGATTTTCCTGTTGTTAGTCATGGAAATATCCACCAGAATGATCCATCGGCATAATCTAGGAACTCTCCCCAGAACTATCGTCATACTCGCACCGATTTCACTCTCTCTGTCGGCGGTTTCGATATGGGTGGACTATGCGGGGGGAGTTTTCGAGCAGTTGAATACAATCTCACACGTTCTGCTGCTGAGTGCTGCGATGATTCATGCACTTAGACTCGATCGATCGATCCTGTATCTGATATCTGCAGGGGCTAGCATGGCAATTCCAGCGCTTGTGGTATTGAGTCTGGGTGTAGAATCAGGGGGTTGGATGACCATAATGGTAGTAATCGTGGGAATGACTGCCACGGATCGCGGTCTATCCAGAGAAATGATTGAGCAGAGCTCTTGGTTTGTTATTTTCGGGATTCTTCTATTGCAGATTGTGGCATCCATTGACCAAGCCAACTTCGTGTTGGGTTCTTTCTCGATTACTGAGCAACCTTTCGGACTTTCATTCTGGTTGTGGGCTGCTCTACTCGTGGGTTGGTTCGCACCGACAACGATGCAGAGGACTCCTGCTATGCCCATTGGTCTTGCATTGGCACTTTCGCTGTTGGAAGCGGAAGCCGCATTGATCGCATGGGTAGTAGGGATCGGTGCATTCGTTTATCTCGAAACTCGCGATCATGCGAGGGACTGGGTTGTTCGATCGACATATTGGGCGATGGTCGTTGCATGGTTCATCTCTGCAGCGATTGCGAGCAGCCAGGGAGGGGTATTCCTGGACATCGGAAGCATCGAGATTAGTAATGCCCACGCGCTTGGGCTGGGATTACTTCCCGTTTTGATCGTCCTAGGCATATGGAGTGAATCAAGAGGCCGGTTCAATTCGTCTAGCGGGTCCTCAGTTGCGATTCTGGCAGGGGCCCTAGTGCCACTTTCTGACAAAGCTGGAGAGTTTCTGCCAATAGTTCTGATCATCGTGGCATTGGTGCAGCTTCGGAGGACGGATATCGGCAGAGATGAAAACGAAATATGGGATGAAGATTCCACTCTTGTCGGCTCATGGTGGAATTTAGCATGCATCCCTATTCTCGCTCTTGCGATATCCATTGTTGCCATCAGAGACAGGGGCGCCGTTCCACTCGAGTTCGCTCATGCCAATCTGCTCCCCCTCGTGGTTGGGCTGGCTATCTACGCGGAGGCCCGCTCGCGGAAGAGAGGTGAGGCCTCTATACTGCTGACGCCATTCGGGTTCACCTCGTTGTTCTTGGTACTCGCTTCGATGCTTGCCGTACCGGGAGACATAGGCCATTCAGACGGCTTCAGTGGAAGCGGGACGCCGGATGGCATCATACTCGAGTGGAGGTTGGCGATATTCCACATCGCAGTGGCAGGTAGCCTTCTCGTTGCGGAATGCGGGGCCATGGGGCGTGTCAGCCCCCTACATCGACTTGCAGGGGCCGTCTGCATGGCAGTCTTTGCAATCATTTCAGCAACACAGTTCAATGCCAATCCAGAATTTGATGGGGAGTCAGTAAGATTCTTCGAAAGGGTGCTGAGAGACATCGTGGTGGTGGCCCCGCTAGTTGTTGTAGACAGGATGCTCAAGACGATAGAGGACCTGTCCGACGAGGCACGGACCATAGGGTCCTTCACGCTACTATCCCTGATTGCGATCGGTGCCACAGACGTCTCAGGAGGGCTACTCGCAATACCCGTCTTTGCGATAGTCGCCTATCGCGCAACTACCCATGTCAATACGTGGATACTGCTAGCACTCCCAATAGCTGCCGCGATCTACGCGGGGATATTGACCGAGGGCATTGCTCCGGAAATGACCCTCGTCTACGTACTTGACAACATTCCTTTCCTCGGAGAGGAATCTGGGGTGATGGATATCCCGAGATGGGGGAGTCTTCTGCTCATGTTACAGATTGGCCTTTCAGCTTATGCTATTCGAGTTGAAGATCGACCTGATGGGGACACGCGATGGGGTGCTGAGGAAAGGTTCAGCATCGGAATTGCAGGCGTTCTTGCTTTCGCCTTACTGATACCCGACTTCAGATTGGTATGGATTGTCATAGCTGCAGGGATGTGGGCTTGGGCATGGATGAATGGAATCATTTGGTGGTTCAATGTCGCTCCTCTATCGTTTGTTTTCGGCGTGTGGACCATGCTCGAGTGGATGCAGGATAATTCCTGGATCGGTGTTAGTGGCAACGATATATTTGCGATAGGCTGTCTAATGGGCGCAGTTGTTTCGGGCATCCAGATAGTGACCCAAAGAAGCGGTCTTCTGGCCAGGAACTATAATGCTGAAGATATCCAACTAGAAGAGTATCTGCCTGAGGGATGGGGCATCGAGAAGTCGTATGACCCTGTGGCCCTCGTGGGGCTTACAAGTCGCGCATGGATGTATTTCTTGCTTTGGTTCGCATGGGACATCGGTTACGTCACGTGGGTCATATCGTCCGTGATAATGACTGTGGACGGGATAGTATCGGGGCGTGAGAAACTGCTCTATCTCGGTATATTGCTGCAGACGATAGCATGGCCGGCAATGGAAAAGGATCTAGGTGTTAATGAAGAGACGCTATTGTTAATCCCGATCCTGCAGTGTCTGGCTTTGATCTACATTGTATGGAAAGGACCTTCGATGATCGGGAAAATATCGATCTCCGAGAAGGGCGAAGAGCTCAGCCAGTTTTCGAGTGTTTGGGCCCTTGTAGCTGGATATGTTTACTCAATTGCCGGTCATGGCCTGATTCTTCCTGCACTGGTGCTTACAATATCGGCGCATCACTCCATGCTTGGATTCTCCAGAGACGAATCTTGGAGGAGGGGTTTCGGACTTATTGGAATGCCCTTGGGCTTCATGGTCGTCCCGAGTCAAAATGATCTTGTATTCGTCGTGATGCTATTCGCTGCGGCGATGTCACTGGTTGGACAGGGCGTCCTCTATGCCTCAAGAGGAGGATTGGGCATTGGCACGGCCAAGGAGAGTTCCGAGGTCATTCGGGAAGATATCGGACTCAAGAAAACGGATGAATCAGGAGGAGCCCCGGCTGAAGAGGCGCAGGAAGATATGATGGATATCGAGCCTGATGCGGATGAGGCTGAGGCTGAGGATGAAGACGTCGAACCCGAGGAGATCGAGGGCGAGGATGATGATGACCAGGGAGGTCCGTCACCGCCACCGCCCCCAGTCCCGGTTGAAAGAGTGAATATCGGGGATGGCAGGTATGAATCGAGTTCGTCGGCTCTGTCGGTTGATCTGCATCCGGAAATATTGCGCGGGATACGATCCTCGATACCGGAGGGAACCGACGGTGCAAAATGGCGTCCTGTGCTACGTGTCGCTCCGAACGGTTCGATGAGCGTGCAGTGGGAGCCTATCCAGTAGGGTGCTTGAGTATCTCCCTGGCGTAATCGGGGAAATTAGCCTCTGCTTCGCTGAATAGGTGCTCTGTACTGCGAATGGGCCTATTCTTGGATAGTGATTTTGCCCGTGTGGAGACCAATGCCCACGCGGTCTTATTTCCAATGCCGGGTATGGAATTGAATTGGGCCTCTGTTGCCTTCATCGTGTCCAGCCCCAATTCAACACCAGAAACACTTCTAGATCCATGGCCTGTCACTAGGACATCAGACATCGTCTCCAGAGGGATCTGATAGGGAACACCCACTAGAATTGGATAAGCGCCGATCTGCCTTCCGAAGGTTATCCCTGGTCGCCCGTGTCTTGATACGTCTCTGTAGGAGGGATTCTCTACCTGCTCAGGCAGCCTTATTCTGTCTCCACTGGATTCCCACCAAACGTTCCTCAGAATTGTTCCGACTGGGAGGAGTCGTTCAAGCATGGGGGTGTCGATTGTGGCTCTGACTTCTTTCTTGAATGCGGAGAAAGCCTTCTTCGGGACTTCCTGAAATCCGGCCCCCTCTACCTGTCTTATGTTGATTCTCCTGAGCATCAAGCCCTCTTGGAGGATCGATTTGAGCAGTTTGAGATTCATCTGATAGGTGGCTTCCGTCTCGCCATTCAGACCGGCGATTAAATTCAATCCGGGGAGCATCTTCGGAAGGCCTCTTGGACCACGTTCTCGACCATGTTCGTTCACATGCCTGATTGCAGTCATAAGCTGTTCAGTATTGCAGTTCAGCCAGTTTGCATCATGCACCGCTGGGTCAGCAGACTCCAAGCCAAAGGAAAGAACGGCGCCATCAGTGAGCGTATTCACCAGTGTCTTCGTTATCTGCCCGGATGGCTCCAGATTCTCAGCTATGATCGAGGGATTTGCATTATCGACATGAAGAACCTCGATTCGCTCATCATCTCGTATCCCGTGCAGTACCTTCGCAATAGGCTCAGGATTCGGAATGGGGTACTCGAGGTCTACGACTCCTTCGGCCTTGTAGGTATACACATCCGTGGCTCCTCCGATCCTAACATTCCGTATGCCTGCATCAGCCGCAGATTCTACCTCGGCTATGACGTCCTCCTCATCTCTCCAGAGAGGCACTCCTTTCTTGGGCTCTATGCAGAACTTGCAGCCTCTCTTGTATCTCACACAACCTTGGTACAATTCAACCTCGTAGGTGAGTGGGCCGGGGCCCCCATTTGGGGAGATGATGTCTGGATGATCGGTGACCGCCCTGGAAGATGCTCCTCTAAATGCCCACCTTGACCATTGCTCTGATGTCCTTCTGCGGTGAGACCACTCCCCTGTTGCGAGGAAGTTCTCTAGAGTAGCATCGGTATCCTGCAGGGAAAGGAAGAGGTTCTTCCTCAAGGGCGTCCACCCCTCCTGACGCCATATCCGCACAGCCCATCCTCCAATCAGAATCGGGCATCCAGATGGGATTGAAGGCAGTATGGAGTCTACCTCTTTACGGCTGATTGGAGTTCCTCTGACATATTTCCCAGGCACTACAGCACCTGCTAGAATGACTACTCCCTCTACGTCTTCGGCATCCGGCATCAATGAATCGTCGCCCGTATGATGCGATGCTCGCCTTCTAAGCCTCAGATCATCAATCGTGGAATACCTGTAATCTATCCCCCTCTCCTCGAAGACGCCGCAAATGTATCTGGCGTGAAAGCCGATGTAATTCGGGACCCCGAACGCAGCGGGTTCGTCCTCGTAACCATCCAAGACCAGCCAAGCACCGGCCATATGCTCTCGAGAAGGGGTTCGTGCTTGATGCTTCGCAGTCATCGCCGCTTTCGACGGCGGTCCCCGCCCTCTCTCTGGCTGGCCTCTACAACGATCTTTCTTCCTGCCAACTCTGCGCCGTTTAGGGCTTTGATGGCAGCTTCTCCAGCGGATTTCGGAGACAGTGTGACAAATGCGAATCCTCGTGGGTTGCCGGTATCCCTGTCAACTGGCATATGGAAGTCGACGACTTCGCCGTGTTCGCCGAATGCTTTCTTGATATCTGCCTCCGTGGCCTCTCTAGATAGCCTTCCTACGAATAGCCTCAGGGGAGCGTTTGCTTCAGCCTCTTTTCTGAGAGATATCAGCAGCTTTCTCTCTGCTGCGAGTTTCTCCTCATCTGCATCCCCCTGCTTGACAGACTCGAGGCATTCACTACAGCGAATCGGCTTGCCCATCGTTGGTTTGAATGGTACCTTGGTATCTTTGCCACAGAGAGTGCATTTCGCATCGTGCATCTCCCTCCTTGGACGATCTCGACCTTGTCTCGACCTTGATCTCGCAGCCTCTCGCGGCATCTCGTGCGACCATCCTCTTCGATGATCTGCAACAGGGGAAAGGTATGGGCGTGCACCATCATGGCCGAGCATTCCCTCGGCCTCAGAAGACCATCTTGTACCCTCTCGATTCAGATTCGAGGAGTCCATGCCATCGAGCCTATTGAAGTCGGATGATAGTACTCTGTACCCCGTGTAGTCGCATCGTCTGCATGCCACGTTGAAATCGGGTTTCGAATCGCTGGCGTGTAGCGGTTCTCCACAAGCCGTACAAATCGCATGAAGGACGCCGAGCGTATTTGCGGACTTGGTCGTTGCACGTATCATGGGGTCGGTAGATGTGACGCGGGCCCTAACTATGTCTCGTCTCCTCATTGCATCGCCGGCAGACGGCATGAAACGGTCGCATAGTTCTGTGACGGTTATATCGGCAAAGAGTTCCTCTGCAGGGAGGGACTTGGCTTCCATGCCGGGTTTCTCGACGTTTATTATCCGGATTATAGCGACCTTCGGCTGCAATCCATGTACCTCTCCGATGAAATCATCGCCAACCTCCAAGCTGTTGACTCCGAGGTTTGATTCCTTCACGGACCATGTCCCATCTTCTTGATGCAGGGTTCCTGTGACCAGGGCCACCACTCCTCGGTCTGTTGCAGACAACCCCGACCCCAACTCAGAATCAGGAGTTATGTCGGTGAGTTGCCCCGGGCTGACAATGTCAGATGAGGTTCCCATGGTGCTCGCCACCTGAGAGTCGCCTATGAACGGTCCGGCACGATATCGGTATTTTCTGCAGGAGTGAGACGCCAAAAGGCCGCTCTCGTCTTTCCTCTTCGACTGGTATGGTGTGAGAATGCAGCAGGCAGTGGGAAGTCTGCCTCGCTGTATCTATCCAATTTCCATTCATTGGGATCAAAAAATGAATCTATATGGCTGGCTCCTGCACTATGCATCAGATGTGTGGTCTTTTTTTCAGACAGAATTACATCCAGAATTGGGCGATCCGCCTTGGGAGTCTGCCTCCCCCATGGTGGATTGGTAATTATCAGATCCGGCGAGTTGAGATTTATCTCATCCACTCCCAAAGTTGCACAGACTACTTCCACTGATTCAGTCAGACCCATCAAATCGACATTTTCCATAGCTGTTTGACATGCTTCTTTATCTGAATCGATTAGTATCGCCCTCCTAGCTCCAAGAGTCATGGCGCCAAGGCCCAGTATACCATTACCAGTGCCTAAATCAACTACTGAGCATCCTTCGAACAAGTCTCCGAAGGAAAAAATATCAGTTAGCCATCTAGCGGCTAAATCGCCAGGGGTGGGATACTGTTCCAATTCGATTGAATGAGATTGGAGTTGCTTTAGTCCGGACAGCAACATAGCCAATTTTTTGACCCTCATGATTATGGAAAGACCGTCTAGCCTATGAATCAATTCTGAATCTTAGTATGGCCTGTTCCCGGCATAATTGAAGTACTCCCAATTTGAGTCGTATCTTGTGTCAAGTGTCGAGTTGGCTGTAATTATTTTCTTTGGTCTCGCCCTGATTATCGCCGTTTGGCGATTGTTTTCGCGCGATGACTCCAATAGAGATTCAGAGCTCAGACGAGAAATTCGCGAGATTGGATCGGATCAAATGCATATTTTGCAAGCCCTCGGCAAGTCTCAGCAAGAACACTTGGCAGCTGTTTCAGAGAATATTGAGAAGCTCAAGGAAGGAAATGAAAAGAAATTAGATGAAATGCGATTAGTAGTAGATGAAAAATTACAATCTACACTCGAAAAGAGGATTGGGGAGTCATTCAAACAAGTAAGTGAGAGACTTGAAGCGGTTCAGCGAGGTTTGGGTGAAATGCAGGCCCTTGCAACAGATACGGCCGATCTCAAGAAAGTGCTAGCTAATGTCTCTACGCGCGGGGCAATGGGGGAGATACAAGCAGAACAGATTCTGCAGAGTATACTCTCATCTAATCAATATGGAAAGAACGTCAAAACACATCCTGATTGCAGGGGGCAAGTTGAATTTGCCATCAAACTTCCAGGTTCGGATGGAAATTTAGATGATCCAGTCTGGCTTCCAATAGATTGCAAGTTTCCAAAGGAGGATTATGAGCGATTATTGGATGCATTTGATGAAGGGGATAAGGATCTCGTTGAGAAAGCATATTCCAAGTTTGAGTCCAATGTGACCGCCAAGGCGAAGACTATCAGGAAGGAGTATGTTTCTGCACCGCACACCACTGATTTCGCAGTTATGTTCCTCCCCACTGAAGGACTCTATGCCGATGTGGTTAGGAGACCTGGGCTGTTTGAGAAGCTTCAGCGGGATTGTCAAATTGTAGTGACAGGGCCTTCCACACTAGCCGCATTTGTGAACAGTCTTCAGATGGGCTTCAGAACTCTAGCTCTGGAAGCCTCGGCGAGTGAAGTATGGAACGTCCTAGGTGCTGTGAAAACTGAATTTGTCAAATTCGGTGGAATGATGGACACACTGCATAGACAACTCAACACTGCGGCGAATACGATTGGAGGCGATGGCAAAGACTCCGTACAACGCCGACTTAGGGCCATGGAACGTAAACTGAAAGACGTGGAATCCTTACCATCATCATCTACAAATTTACTTGAAGGATTGAATGAAAGTGATAATGATTGATATTGGTAATAATCATCAGTAATCCTCTACTCCGGACTTTTATGGTGGATTGGCACACAGAGAAATATCATCCTGTTGTAAATTTGCCAGATAAATATGAAGTTAGAGACTTTACCACTGGCGAATATGTGCCCTCTGAATTCGAATTTGACATTGGCAGGTATGACGAGTTACGACCTGGTATGTATTCGACAGATCTCTTCTCTGATGGTAGATTCCTGCACATCGGCATCGATGTCGGAGGTCCTGTGGGAACTCCCTGCATGGCATTCGAAGAAGGGGAGGTATCGTACTTTGGATACAACCCAGCTGATGGAGATTATGGGTATGTATTGGTCACCAAACATCTCATCGAAGGCCGTCCGATATGGGCTCTTTACGGACATCTAAATTCAGATTCGATTACTGGCAAGAAGGTTGGACAGAAGATATCTAGAGGCGAGATAATCTGCTGGATGGGCGATAAACATGAGAATGGCGGCTGGGACCCTCATCTCCACTTTCAGCTGTCGTGGTCCGATCCTGGGACCCATGACATGCCGGGTGTAGTCAATCCCGCGCACAGAGAAGAGGCGCTTGCCAAATATCCTGATCCGAGAATGGTGATGGGGCCGATTTACTGAATCTCTTCCAGATGTGCCTTGAGCGAGGGGATGGCAGCCATCTCGGATGGGTCTACGCCACGGGAAACCGCCAGCATTATGCTGATCCAATCCGTGATGTGCGCCAAGCCGAGTAATTGCTCGACAAGGGTTTCTCCCGTGGCATTCAGAACCACTCTTGCTGTGTCGCCAGAGTGCTTCTCAAACCACTTCATTCTCGATGAGGTCCTATCATTTGAAAGACTGGAATTAATCACCACTAGAGCTTGGTTCTCTGATGCTCGCTCTGTCCACGGAATTATCTCATTGTGGTTCATCTCAGGCACCTCTGAGGAGCGGGCGAATAGATCTGAGTTCTCATTCAGTTGGCTTACGAATCTGCGAGCAGCGCACCCCATTATGCTCGGAGACACTATTCCGATGCCGTTCTCGCCAATCGATTTAGCAACCTCATATGCCAGTCTTGATCCAGTCGATGGGTCCCAATCCGACGAGAGTCGCCTCAATCTGCCAATCATGCCCCCAATGTCTTCGTCCTTCGGAGCTGGGAGGAGCCCCATGGACCAGAGTACTGAGAGTTGCGTGCCGATGAGGTGGCCGAAGGCCGATCTCGGCATTTGGCCGCTGGGGACTGCGATGTGCACGGCATCCTCCCGGTCGGAAAGTAGCTCCTCCAGTTTGCCCCCGGAGGATATTCCGATGACGCTGCCTCCCTCTTCCAGAGCCTTTGACACTCCGTCCAAGGTCTCCTCTGTATTTCCAGAATATGAGGTTGCGATGATGAGCCATTCCGGTCCCCACCAAGATGGGAGTCCATAGTCCCTCCAATGGAGCACAGGAAGCCCTGCATGCCTATCTGCAATGGATGTCAGGAACGTTCCGCCCGCACCTGAGCCGCCCATTCCGATACACAGCACGCCGACCCAATCATCATCGCCAACTATTCCGATATCCTTCTGAAAGGCATTTTCCAGATCATCTACGAAACCACGGGTGAATCCCGCCATGTCCTGCTTGTCGTGCTGCGCTAGAAGTTCAATCGGATCAGTCATCTCCGAGCCCTCCTCCCGCTGCATACGGGATTGCCAGCCATTGATGGTCTATCAATCCAATACGGATCGACTCTTCTCCATCGTAGTCGAACGGGAGAGCGACGGTGGCCATCTTCCAATCGCCAGGTATCAGGACTTCTGCTGCAGATCCGTCGCGATCGAGTATCTGAACAGGTATCTGATCGCTAGTTGAGCATACCACAGATGATTTTTCCATGTCCCTCCACGTCTTTCCGCTTCTTTGATTGGAGGAAAACGAACCTAGGATGGGCCCATCCTTCTGCCAAGAGGTGACGATCCAGAGTTTGTCCTTTAGCCTGAGGACGTCTCCTATGGAGAAAGCGGGCTTCCTATACGAAACGGTGAGCCGCGTTACCTCTGCACCGTCTTTGACGCCGATTACAGTGGAAGTTTCCTTAACGGTGCCTCCGAAGCGACTCGCCAGTCTCCTCGCCCACATTCTTGCCATTGATTTGGAGCCCAGCTGAAGGTCCCAGCCTCCTTGGACAGGGCCCTCTTTCGTAATGAAGAAGAGCGGGTCATTGGTTCCTTCGTCGAGCATCTCATTCAGAGTATCTCGAATGACGCCTATTTCATCCTTGGACAGCCTCCTTCCTGCAGACCTTATCTGGAACTCTGCCTCGAAGTAGGCGCCATCTTTTCTTGAGCAGGTCTGGCAGATTGTATCGCTTGTCTGGAGGAGTACGGTATGCTGGTCATCGAAGGGTAGGCCGTGTACTGTTGCGCTGACATCTATGGATATCCGGGAGGTTCTATCGTCAATTATCTCGACAGTGAGGCCGACATCAACGTCTTCTGCCTCAGATAGAATCTCGAGATGGTCCTGGACTCTAATGTCTGCTATCGACAGATCGTCATTATCGCTCCAACTCTTCCCCACGTTGTGAAGCCTGCACTTGGAGCATCTTGCTTGCTGCAGGCGTTCAGGTATCTTGGATAGATGCGTTCTATCCCTGAGGCAAGACTCGCAAAGACGGCCGGCGTATACAGGCGGAGGGGCCCCACATACGATACAGAACTCCTGTGCCATCAGTCCTCGCCATCACGAGGGTGGGGGGTTCGGGCTTCAAGGGTGCTGGCCGGTGAATTTGCAACATTGCGGTATCTTGACCACAACCAATTCCCATAAAGTGCGAGAGATCCAATCAAGATGACATATGATACAATGAGGTGTGCCTCTCCCGTCAATTCACTCGCCTCCATTCATTTCATCGAGGGCCTTGAGGTTCAATTCTATCTCGGCCTCTGCAGAATATAGTTTGTCAGAGATCATCGTGAATCCGATGAATAGGAGAGTGACGGAAACGAATCCAATAATCATCACTGTACGGATGGCAGGATCGAGTCCTGAGTCCTCGCTTTCTATGATTACCACACCTGGATGTCTCTTCTGATATAGGGTCGTTGCGACTGCTGTGATGGGGACTAGTATGAATCCGAATAGACCCACTGCGGCTATAGTGTCCCTCGTTGAATCATGATCTGGTTGCGATCGTCTCGCCATGACGATGAACAGTGCAAGNGCGGTGAGCAGNGCGAAGGTNTTGAGCCGNAGATCGGCCCAATCCCANGGAACGCCCCATTCAGCCATNCCCCATATNGGTCCTGAAGTTATGACNCCGATACCGAATAGAAGTCCTAAATCGGATCCGGATTGAACTAANCTCCATGAACGTTCAGTGCGACGCAGGTACCATCCCAATGATCCCCAAAAGAGCATNCCNAANGCAAGAAAAGANGTCCAGGCAAAAGGCACGTGGAGGAATATTATCCGATATGCAGCAGGAGCCCTCCACTGGCTNGGATTGACGTCAGGAGCCCACATGATTCCGAGGANTATGGTTGCAACTAAGCCTCCCGACCCCAATGCCAACAAGGCNATGGCCTGNGCNGGGATGCGNACCATGAGTNCNCCGTCACGGCCATCATCAATGAATCAATGCCTTCATTCGTCGGGTATGATGACGGCTGCACCCCATACNGATGCAGNGATCAAACTTGAGCATATGATCAGNCCCAAGGGCGTATCGAACCCGATGTCAAAATACATTCCTTGGTAGAGTATCTCGGTNGTAGCATCCACCAGCAGAAGAAATGGCCAGATCAGTATGGCCATCATCAGAGATGCTGCAACTGCAGTGCTTCGTTCAAAACCAGACACGAGCATGTGTATCGCAGTTGCTGCAGCCCCTATGTCCAACATGGAAAGTGCTGGGAGCCATAACCACGCATATGCNGAAGNATCGATATCAGATGAGCCGTTTGAGAGNACGATGAANGAAAGATACGTCAATGGAATCGGCAATATCCANGGTGAGCCNACTATNGATGAAAGGGGCCTTATGGANCGNCCAAGATGGGCNCGCCACCAATCTCCGGAGCGTCGCTCTTTGAGACGGTCGATGAGTGCAGGTCGNACGAGGATTGCAATTAATGCAGGAGCCAGGATGTAAAATGCGAGTGATGAAGGNGCTCCNTCTGAAATTGCATCTAACCCTATTGAACGGAGCANGAANAGTGCTAGNAGTGCTGGAACTATTCTTTGGACCGTATCCACTGGATTCCTCATCTCGAGNGCCAGTATCCATNTGCCAAGTGCNGATATCGCGCCNCCTANGGGNGNAGNATCTCTAANCGGGGGGTNATCAACGGNATGATTCGGNNCGGNTANCGATATTGTNCTCGNAGATATCTCAACTGTCCTGTCAGAAATTNCGATTATGGCNTNGTCGTGNGTCGCTATGACAACTGAATGGCCTTTCTCCCTAAGAGAAAATATCGATTCATGGAGTAGGTCNCGTGATGCGGNGTCAAGNCCTTCACTTGGCTCNTCNAGAAGTACAATTCTTGGTTNACTGGATTGTATAGCGGGAAGTATTGCAGCAAGTATTGACACNCTTTTCCTCAACCCTTGGGACAAAACTGCAAGTCTATCTTCAGACCTATGAGACAATGCCCACTTTTCCATGGCAGCANAGATTGTTTCATCNGTCAGNGATTTTCCGGCGACCATGGATGCAGTTTTGAGTCTCTCNAACACCGTTTCATCCAAGCATGCACCATCAGTCTGCAGTGCNATGGAAAGNCCGGGTACTGGNGTTCTCCTNCCTCTNGAGTCTCGAATNGGTATTGATTCCTGATNAGGNAGAGGCACCACCACCTCNCCGGATCTCGGAGCATGCAGNCCTGCGAGTGTCTCCAAAAGTGTTGATTTTCCNGATCCNTTTGGACCTGTTAGACACAGNNTTTCTCCACACATTACATCGAGATCTATGTCTTCCACCACAGTCCGAGAACCCCGTAGCACGGTGGCTCCCTTGATGCGAAGGACCGGGTACGACACGTGCCCTCCCACTGCGGAGGGTCCTTTCATTGCACCGCAAACGGCCGGAGGGGCTATTCATNGGCTTCAACCGTCTTGATCCGGGGAGAAGTGTGGAGATATACTGGAGCGACTTGACGNCGGGCGACTTTATCACGCTCAGNGTTCTCTTGATTTTCGCATTCGGCCCCTATGTCTATGCCGTCCGTTCAGGAGTCAGTCTTGCCCTTGCNACTGTTCTATCTNTACTACTAGTTACATTCTTCCAAGCNGGNGTAGATTTACTGGGATTAGCNTTTGANCCGATTGCATTTCTTTCGCTGATACCNGCTATTGCCTTCGAACCNAGTATGGCTCACAGATGGATTACTGCGGGTTGGCTGCATGCTGATTGGTTCCATGTTCTTAGCAATATTCTCGTNATAGCGCTAGTCGGTGTTCCNCTTGAACAGNGACTNGGGGGTAGAAGGTGGATGGNGATCTACTTTGTCGGGCTTCTAGCNGGTAACNTCTCATGGGTNGGGACTCATATCGGAGANCCNGGNNCATCNTTGGGNGCGAGTGGCGCTGCATTCGGACTGCTTGGTGCGTACATGGCGGGTTGGCCGAGAGANGAAATCGAGTTCCCTCTGCTGTNTCTAATCAGNGCATGGCCGGTNTGGTTGATCACTCTNATCAAGTTNGGATTTGAAATCTANNCNATGTANGAAGTGGAAAGNCTNGGGCAGTCNACNGGGATTGCTCATCTTGCTCACGTNGGGGGCTTCTTNGGCGCATATNTTCTGATTAGGCCGATTGCCCGAAGTGGCAATGTTCCGCTGGAAGGAGATTTTGAGCNAGATGNAGNACGGGGGATGATGCCGATTGGNACCGATCCTTGGCAGGAAAGAGGGNTGNANCCNTCAGATCCCGTNAAAAGNATACTCAGAAGACTGAGGGAGGAAGGTGACGAGATGGAAACTCGCCAGGCCTGGGTTGAAGAGTTGGCCGAACAAGCAATTTGTCCAGAATGTGGCGGNACATTAGANGCGCTTCNAGGNCCGGNGGGCGGNTATGTTGTGACTTGCTCATCNAACCGGAAGCATCTTCGGTGGCCATAGGGACCGTGTGAGGGGGNCGGATATGGTATCTGAAATTGCGATGTCNGCCTTTGATGTGGCGAGANTGCGCGTCGAACTTGANCAACTNGTTGGCGCACGTGCNCAGAAGGCATACCANCCGCACTATGAGCAGGTCGTCCTCAGNATGAAGAANAGCGGCTCGAGTCCGGTNGATCTTGTAATCGTCAGNGGCAAGAGGGTCTATCTNTCTGAACGAGATCGNCCTATGCCCCANAATCCCTCCTCNTTTGCAATGACNTTGAGGAAATANCTCGGAAATGCACGACTANTTGGAGTTCTCCAGATAGGATTTGATAGAGTTCTTCGACTTGATTTTGAGCATGGNCGAGGAAAAATNTCACTNNTTATCGAGATGTTCAGNGACGGTAATGCGATTCTNATTGATNANGANGANNTGATCNTCCAACCACTCACCAGTGCAGCCTACAGNAGCAGGGTGCTGAAAAGAGGNGAGCGTTACGCNCCGCCTCCTTCNGCTACNGANCCCCGTACNCTTGATGAGAAGGGGTTATCNGATCTTTTCAAAGANGGNGATCGCGACTTGGANCGTACCCTCGCNGGNAGNGTGAATCTCGGGAGAAGGTATGCGGAANTGGTNTGTAGAATTTCAGANATNGANCCGCGATCTTCAATCTCGGATCTTGGCGANAAGGAGCGGTCNTCGCTNATANNGACCATTCAAACGCTNATGGAAGANTCTGACAGNATAGGNNANGGTTCNGTNTGGTCTGNAGNNGAAGGNGNCTCNNACAAGTTGTTCTCACCNTTNNCNCATTCACCAGGNGAAGGTCTTGNCNGAGAGGCTGTCNAGTCCCTATGTGCAGCCATTGACTCNATCTATGGNGAACATGATGCAAANGCCCTNNCCAGAAGAGTGGAAGAAGCAGTGCTNGAAGAAGAAGGGGGCAGGGACGATGACAGGCTGGCTCGGAGGGCCAACCAGCAACGAGAGGGCATAGAGTCGTTCTTGGAGGAAGCTTCGATACTCCAGAAGAAGGGGTCGTCCATGCTCGAAGCATGGGTCCATCTTGAAGAAGTAAGATCTCAGATTGAACAGCAAGTATCGAAGGTCGGATGGTCTTTGACATCAGAACAAGCATCCGACTCAAAATGGATTTCAAAGATTGACCCGGCCAGTAAAAATGCAAATGTACTCTTACCTGATTCAAATGGGGAGCCAGGTCAAGAGGTGCTGATTTCGATAGGAGGCACAATACATCAGAGTGCCCAAGATTACTTTGAACGGGCACATACGCTGAAGGCCAAGGCAGAAGGAGCTAGAAAGGCACTGCAGAAGACGGAAAGTGAGCAAAAGAAGATTGCTTCTAAAGCTGAAAAAGAGCGTAATAAGGGCAAGGTAGCATCAGTACGTAGAACTAGGAGGTTTTGGTTTGAACGCTATCGATGGGGTATTGTGGGCCCGGGTAGGTTGATGGTAGGCGGGAGAGATGCCCGCGGTAACGATGCGGTGGTGAAAAAGCATCTTTCAACGGGTGATCTCTATCTTCATGCCGATCTCCATGGAGCAGCCTCATGTGCCCTCAAGAGATTAGATGGTTTGGAACCGAGGGAAGATGACGATATCGCATCAGAAGGAGTTTGTAATTTCAAGATCGTACAGTCCATAAACGGGGCTCCTGAAGACCTTCAGATGCTCTCGGAAGATGAGAAAGAAGAGGCGGCAGCGTTAGCAGCATGCTGGTCAAGAGCATGGGGGGCTGGTTCGGCAGCTGCGACAGCGTTCCATGTCCGACCCTCACAGGTAAGCAAGGCCACAGAAAGTGGAGAAGCGCTGGGTAGAGGTTCATTCGTAGTAAGAGGTAACAGGGGATGGCATCGCGATCTTGTATTGAAAATGGCAATCGGATTGGGGACGGTTAATGGCATCCCTATGCCTGTACCCGGCTCCGTATCTGCAATTGGCAATTTATGCAGTCGTTGGGCGGAGATAACCCCTGGAAGAGAAAAGAAGGAAGATGTTGCAAGACGTATATCAAAGGCTACAGGGCTTGATCATGGCGAAGTTCTTGCTGCGCTCCCGTCGGGAAATTGTGATTTGATTGATCACGGGCTTCTGAAGGCTTAATCGCTGGTATTCCATTCTCTAGCAGTTATTGCATATTGAACAATATCAATCCAATGATCGTAAAGCCATTCTCTCTCGACGCTCACGCCTTCTTCTCGGAAGCCTAGCCTCTCAGGTATGGCTCTGGAGGGCAGATTGTCGATACCTGCTTCTATCACAACTCGATGAAATGCGCAGGCGTTCAATAGGACATCTATCAATGCGCCTGCCGATCTAGTCATCAAGCCATTTCCGCAATGATCTTGGTCCAACCAATATCCTATCCATGCAGTTCTATTTCCATGATCGATTCGATTTATGCTCAACGTCCCCACGATTTCATTCTCATATTCAAGCAACAATAGCATAGCCTCCATTCTATTGGCTTTCTCGGATTGATCGAGGATGAAGTCAGTCTCGTCAGATACGCTATTTGTATCATCGAGCCAAGGCAGATGTTTTCTCAAGAATTTTCTATTTTTATTGACCACTCTGAACAGTTCAGACGCATCATCGAGTCGAGCAGCCCTTAGATTGAGATCTTCAGACACAGGAATAGCATCTGGGATGTAAATCACGTCATTTGGTTGCATCGAGAGGATATGAATGCCATGGTAAGTTGATTCGGCGCATATAGATTGATGGATGGCGGACTCAACTGATAAGGTGTAGCGCCTCTCGACAGCCATGGCCGGAGACAAGTCTGATGGCAATTGGACCTACGGAACCTATCTTGAGTTGGATCGTTTACTACAGCTTCAGGGCGATGAGAGAGGAGTCTCGAGAGATGAAATGCACTTCATCATCGTCCATCAAACCTTTGAGTTATGGTTTAAGCAAGTCATCAAAGAATTGGAGGGAGTNCGGGATGAGTTGGGAGCNTCNTCAGTGCCAGAAGAGGCGATNCCATCCTGNGTCCATGGGATGCGNCGTATAACNGAGATNTTCCAATTAATGGCTCACCAGTGGGGNGTTCTTGAAACTCTNACNCCCCAGGGCTTTCTTGCATTCAGAGATGGACTNGGGACGGCATCNGGTTTTGAATCGTATCANATGAGNGANTTNGAAATTGTTCTNGGGCTCACNCCCGAAATGAGNGGTTCTAATTTCGACCCGCTTCTTCANTTTAGGAAAATNGCAGAAANNGANCCNACTCANAAACATGCTCTTGANCGTCTCATTCGTGCNAGTGAGAAGCCGTCNCTACANGAGGTNGTGAGNGCNTGGGTNCANAGAACTCCGATTATGGGCTCNAATCCNGGNGATGAGGGGGATGCGGANGTCGTTTCGAAATATGTNAACGANCANCTGGATGCATTCGAAAAGCATTCGAAAGATCAAGAGGCGGCTATGCTCCAATCCAGCGATATGCCTCCAGAGGCGATTAAAGGTAGATTCGAGGGAGCTAGAGTCCAAGTGAGGGAGTTTCTTCTTCCAGATGGTGAGTTGGATAGATCTAGGGCAGGTCTGCTATTCATAGAGTCGTATCGAGAATTGCCCCTTCTAACTTGGCCGAGGGCACTTGTGGACGCTGTTGTGGAGCTTGAAGAGGCCATGGTAAAATGGAGGCATGCTCATGCAAGGATGGTTGAGAGGATTATCGGGAGAAGGGTAGGCACAGGAGGATCATCTGGCGTCGATTATCTTGATGCTACAGCAGCCTATCGTATATTCACGGACTTGTGGGGTATTCGAACAGTCTTGGTCAGACCGGAGCTGAGGCCAGAGATTGAAAGGCCCGAATTCTACAGCTTCTCTTCGGGATCCGAGTAAAGGAACCTGATTATTGCCGCTCACCTTTGTGACCGTACTATTGAAATCGACTCGGTACTAGGGTGGCTCGTGACAGTGGCAGTGATTGCGGGTTATGCCCGCACCCCCTTTGGCAAGTATAGGGGTAGTCTCTCGGAATATTCCGCCGTACAGCTAGGAACGATGGCAATATCTGGATTGCTAGAATCCATGGAAATACCTCCTGAATCTGGAGTTATTGATGGCGTATACATGGGAATGGTCCTACAGGGAGGTGCCGGTCAGGCTCCGGCTAGACAAGCCGCAATGGGTGCGGGGCTCCCACTGAAGACCCCTGCCACCACTCTGAACAAGGTATGCGGTTCCTCATTGAAGGCAGTCATGATATCTGCATCGGAAATTGAGGCAGGGCGGTCTGATGTCTTAGTTGCAGGTGGTATGGAGTCAATGACGAATGCTCCGATGATAGCCCGANATGCATCCAAAGGGAAGTCTGTAGAATACTCAAGCCTTGTATCGATAATGCAGCATGATGGATTGAGGGACGCGTTTAGCGGCGAGTCAATGGGCATTACTGGAGAAAATATCGCTATTGAAGAAGGGGTATCGAGGTCTGATGCCGATGGATATGCACTTCAATCCCACAGCAGGGCATCGATCGCATGGCGAAATGGATGGATGGAAAAAGAAGCGATAACAATGCCAAACCTCAGTAGGGACGAGGGCATCAGAGATAATTCGACAATGGAGATTCTCTCCGGCCTTAGGCCGGCCTTCCAGGATGGAGGAGTAGTTACTGCTGGGAACTCAAGTCAGGTGAGCGATGGTGCGGCAGCACTGTTGATTTGTTCTGAAGAGGCCGCAAATCGCGAAGGTTGGCCAATTATATCTAGAATTATTGACTTTGAAACATCTGGGGTCGAACCCTCAAGGGTGATGTCTGCACCAATACCATGCATACAATCTCTGTTAGAAAGAAATGATCTGGAGGCTCGAGATATTGATCTTTACGAGCACAATGAAGCATTCGCTACAGCGTCTTGTGGCATACGTGGATATTTCGGGATTGATTATGATCGTTTCAATGTGCACGGAGGTGCTGTTGCGATGGGTCACCCGCTGGGGGCTTCTGGGGCTAGATGTCTGATGAGTCTACTGAATGCTCTAGAAAGAACTGAAGGATCTCTCGGAATCGTCACACTGTGCCTCGGTGGCGGAAATGCAGTAGGGATGTTGGTCTCACGAGATTGATGATTACACGTCGGTGGCCTTATGAGCGTCATACAATCGGCTGGAACCATGCCTCGAACACATACTAGGTTTGAGAAAGCTCGTATTCTCGGCGCTCGGGCCCTTCAAATTAGCATGGGNGCTCCTCTTTANGTCTCTGAAGAAGAGCTCCGTGAGGCATTCATGCATGAGCTTATCCAACTNTATGGGACCGAGGAAGCAAAAGTTCGCTTCGTCCTTGATCCTCTCAAGATTGCAACTCTCGAATATGAATCTGATCGAATACCAATCGATATTGAAGCTGCTGACAACGAGTGATTGAAGCAGGTGCGTCGCCTCGGTGAGGGCATGGGTGCAAGGAATCTCGCCGAGAGTGTTCCAATAACGACTCTCTCCATAGTCGTTCTAGCCGTCACTGCATCGGTCATAGCAATGGGCGGGATGATTCGCATCTATGATGCGGGGGAATCTTGTCCNGACTGGCCGACTTGCTTTGGNACATGGGGATTTGATGTCTCTGAAGATGANCAGGAATCTTGGTGGGATGAGAATCCGGAAGAGGAGGATTCACGCGGGGCTGCCCACAGGTATACTACTTTCGAGATTTTTACTGAGTGGTTCCATCGTCTATTAGCTGGTGCTTTATTGGGTCCGATGATGTTTTTACTTTGGGTGTGTACTCGTGTTCAAAGTACGGACAGACAAGTTAGGAATGCGGGTTTGTTGGGTCTTATTCTGATAGTTTGGCAGGGCTTCTTGGGATATCTCACAGTGAGGATGGATAACGAACATTGGTCGGTTGCTCTTCATCTCGTAAGCGCACTGGCGTTTACTCTATGCATCTTATGGTTGCTTTTGTCACGTTGGAGAGAGACTGATAAAACACCAGAAATGATGCAGATATATGCGAGTTCGAAACAGAGAAGGATGGTCGCATTATCATCCATGGGTGCTCTTTCAGCCGTGTTCATCGGAGTTTATGTCTCCACGACAGAAGGTGCGAATTATGGGTGCGGTGTAGCAGGGATTTCCGAAAGTTGGCCGCTGTGTCATGGCGAGTTACTGATTCCAGTAGACGACATTGCTACTGATTCACAGATAATTCATCGTGTAATCGTGGCCCTAGAAGGAATTGCGCTCCTCATGGCCACATTTACAACCTGGAAGCGTGTTTCATTTGAGCCTGAATCGAGGAGGTTGGCACAGTGGGTATCTCTTGCTACAGGCGTTTTTCTATTCAATGGATTATTGGGTGGCCTATATGTGATATCATATGATCCTGGTACCAATTCATTCTGGGAATTCCTATCACTTTTGCACCTGTTGATTGGGTCCATCTCATTCCTTATTCTTGCGACTATCTGGATTGCGAGTCGTGAAGATATGACGTCCGTTCCCGATGGTACCTCTTCATAGGCGCAGGGGGGAGTCGATGATCATGATGGCATGGCTTCGGTTGACAAAGCCAGGAGTGGTAATACTCCTACAAGTCACTGCAGTCTGTGCCGTTCTGATACACGATTTGACCCTCGATACTAGGCCCAGCATTGGCCATACCCTGCAATCAGTGGGCATAACCGTCTTGGGAGGCTATCTAACAGCAGGGGGGGCGAACGCAATCAACATGTGGTATGATCGCGATATAGATCCCAAAATGAGGCGCACGAGTAAGCGTCCTATTCCATCAGGGGCTGTCAGTGCAAATGGGGCGCTTCTTTTTGGAGTATCAATTTCCCTAATAGGTGTTGTTTGGTTCACACTAATGGGCGGTGAAATTGCAGCATTCTGGGCTGCTTTTAGTGTTCTTTTCTATGTCTTCATATACACAATATGGCTCAAGAGAAGCACTGTTCAGAACATAGTTATTGGAGGCCTTGCCGGATCGACACCCCCCCTCATAGGGTGGTGGGTGGCTTCGGGCCCATCTTCCCTGGATTGGTCTGGAGTAGTTCCATTGATTAGTTCATCTTTGGATACTGGAAGTTTTGTCCCATACTACATGGTAGCTCTGATATTCCTATGGACGCCTCCTCATTTCTGGGCCTTGGCTCTGTACAAATCAAAGGAGTATCATGATGTTGGNATTCCCATGATGCCTGGTGTCAAAGGGTCCAAGAGAACGATTCTTGAGATGCGCATATATGGCTGTCTTCTACTTCTAATTTCATTCGTTGGGCCGTATCTGATATTCTCCGGAAATGACTCGATTGCATCCATATTTTTTCTAATTGGTTCCTTATTCGTAGCAACATGGTATGTCAGGACTCTTTTTGTGTTGGATCATGATGAAGAGATGGATGACACGGGAAGAATGCCGAAGGCGGCTCGTTCATTCTGGGTGTCCCAACTGTATCTTGGACTCATGTTCCTCATGGCATTATTTGCATCGTCAGGGGATTTTGGCTCGGTTATTGGTTCGATATTGGCTGCTTTGATCATAGTCAGGAGTGAGAAAAAATACTCAGAAACAGGGAATCCATTTGTGTGATTTCCTCCGAATGCTTGAAACACATCCAGTACGGTAGGAAGGACGGCGTAGAAGATGGACGAGCGGGAATTGATCTACGACTGGAACAAAATAAAGCCTGAATTCCAGAGGGATTCGGGCAATCACCCTCATCCTGTATGGTTCGATGATGAGACGCTCAGAGATGGTTTGCAAAGTCCGAGTGCTAGGAATCCTACGATAGAACAAAAAATNGAGCTTCTGGATTGCATGGAAGGACTAGGGATTCAGAAAGTTGACCTTGGTCTGCCGGGCGCAGGCCCATATCATGTTGAGCACATAGATTCGATGCTTGGGCATATGGGGGAGAACGACTACTCAATACGTCCTGGTTGTGCTGTTAGGACTTTAGTTTCAGATATTGAACCTCTTGTCGATCTGCAGGCAAAACATGAACGTCAGATACAAGCAAGTGCGTTTCTNGGTACATCCCCTATTCGCCAATANGCTGAAAATTGGACNATGGACAAAATCATGAAAACNGCGGAAANGGCAGTTGATTTTGCAATCGACAACGATATTCCTGTAATGTTCGTTACTGAAGATACTACCAGGAGTCGTCCGGAGGACATTAAGGCAGTATACACAAGAGCGATTGAGCTTGGTGCAGATAGGATTTGCATCTGTGACACTTGCGGTCACGTCACTCCCAGTGGGGTACGTAACCTGATGTCATTCATAGAACAAGAAGTGATACCAGACTCAGGTGCAAAGCGTCGCGATATAGAAGTAAATTGGCATGGGCATCAAGATCGCGGTCTCGGAGTTGCAAACAATCTTGCAGCAGTTGAATCGGGGGCCGATGTAATACACGGCACCGCATTAGGGGTGGGAGAGAGATCGGGTAATGCCCCTATTGACCAGACTCTCGTTAACCTAAGCCTAATGGGTGTCATTTCGAACGATCTGACCGGCCTGAACAACTACATGAAGAAGGCTAATGAGTACATCGAAGTGCCATTGCCAAGAAATTATCCGGTCTTCGGAGATGATGCATTTGAGACTGGTACTGGCGTGCATGCTTCTGCAGTCATCAAAGCCATGAAGAAAGGCGATGATTGGCTTGCGGACAGAGTTTACTCGGGAGTACCTGCAGGTGACTTTGGCCTTCGCCAGGTCATACGAATTGGACACATGAGCGGTCGATCAAATATCATACACTGGCTGAATCAACACGGCATCGAAGAGTCTTCGTCACTGGTTGACCACTTATTCAACGTAGCAAAATCGCAAAGAAGACTCATGAGTGATGAGGAGGTCTTCTCTGCAATCAAGACGCACAAAGAAGCGGTCTGATTTTTACCGTGTTCGGAGTCCTGAGGATGTGCGGTACTCAATAGCGATGTCCTTCATCCTGATTTTATCGCCCATTGGAAGCGTGGCTGGGGGATTGGTTTCTGCCGATTCTTCTGACGAGTACGCGATTCTAGAAGAGTTTTCTCCAGTGGTCTCGGCAGCCTTCGAAAGAGCCCTTTCGGATTATGATTCATATGAGGGACATAATGGTAGTTGGATACTTCTGAGTGGAGAGGAAATGGATTTCCTCATCGATGTCCTTCCAAGCGGACATTTGGATGCCGTGGATTGGATGGATGGAACATATGTATGGACGCCCTACAAATCTGCTAAATCTTTGGAAGTACTTGAGAGACTCAAGGATCTAGATTTCATCGAGTTATTCATACCCGATAAGCAGCATCAGAAGACGCCCAGGTTAATCCCAAACGACCCTTATTTTCCCGAACAATGGCACCTCTCCAACACAGGACAGACAGGCGGGTTGCAGGGGGAAGATGTGAACATCACAGGAGTGTGGAACTCCTACAATGGTTCAGGGGTGACCATCTCGATTATCGATGATGGCCTTGATCATGCACATCCGGATCTCAGCCCCAACTATGAGGCCTCGACGTCGTATGATTTCTGCGATTCAGACTCGGACCCCACCCCATCTGGGAACGATGCTCATGGAACCGCTGCAGGAGGAGTGGCGGCAGCCGCAGGAAATAATGGAGTGGACGTCACGGGAGCGGGTTTCGGGGCGAATCTGGCGGGAAGTAGGCTAATTGCATGTTGGGGCGGTGATTCATTGGACGCTTCTGCACTTGGCTACATGCCCCAAGATATTGACATCTACTCGAACTCATGGGGTCCCTCCGATGATGGTGCAACTATTGCGGGGCCGGGCCCATTGACACTTTCAGCAATCGAGAATGGGGCGTACAATGGGCGAGGGGGATTGGGGAACATCTACACCTTCGCAGCAGGAAATGGGCTACAGAATGATGATGACTCGAATGCGGATGGGTTCACAAACAATAGATTCACAATCGCCGTGACAGCAGTGGATCACAATGGTGTACAGTCGTGGTACGCTGAACCGGGAGCGAATATCCTTGTGGCTGCCCCCTCGGAGGGGGATGGTGAAGGCATAACTACAACAGACGTAGCTGGATCTTCAGGATATAACGGGGGAGATGTGACAGATTCCTTCGGAGGGACCTCGAGTGCCACCCCCCTAGTATCTGGTGTTATCTCACTCATGCTTGAGGCGAATGGAAATCTATCGTGGAGAGATGTCCAAGAGATCATAATTCTAACCTCGAAAAAGAATGATGTTAACGATGTGTCTTGGGCAACCAATGGTGCAGGTCATCTCGTTTCGCACAAGTATGGATTTGGAGTCATAGATGCAGGAGCAGCGACCTCCATGGCGTTGAATTGGTCCAACTTAGTACCTGAGTCTAACGCTACGTATGGGCCGACAACGACGTCTCTATCAATCTCTGAAGAGAGCGGATGGGTCGAATCTCAATTCACAGTCACAGACAATATGAGTATCGAGTCGGTAAGTATCATGGTGGATATATCACATTCGAACAGAGGAGATCTCGATATTGAATTGGTGTCGCCTGCCGGGACCACCTCGGTTCTCCGGAGTTCAAATGGAGATACTGGAGATGATATCCAGGATTGGATTTACGGAAGTGTCCATCACTGGGGGGAATATTCTGCAGGTAACTGGACATTGAGGTTAAAAGACTCCTCACCAGGGGTTACAGGGACTCTGAATTCATGGAGCCTGACCCTGCATGGCGTTGATCTTGAGAGCGATCATGATGATGACGGCCTTCTGACAGTGGATGAGATTAACCTTCACGGTACGGACCCATATGATTCGGATACTGATGACGATGGTCTCGATGACGCCTTCGAAGTTGGGAGTGGTACTGATCCACTCGTGTCCGATAGTGATATTGACGGATTACTAGATGGCGATGAAGTGGAAGTTTTCCTCACAGATCCATTGAACTCAGATACTGATGGGGATGGGTTACTAGATGGACAAGAAGTCGCAATCTATGGAAGTGATCCATTGACATTTGATCCGGATGCTGATGGTGATTTGTACTATCATTTCGATGATTGTGACGATTCAGATCCTGGGGTAAACCCCGGTAGACNGGATATTCTGAATGGTATCGATGACGATTGTGATCAGGTAATCGATGAGGGATACAATTTCACCGATAGGGACGGTGACGGATTGAAGGACTGGCCTGAATTCCATATTCATGGTACGGATTATCTCGACCACGATACAGACGATGACGGACTCTCGGATGGAGACGAGATTCTGATTTACTTCACGGATCCCCTGCTTGCTGATGAGGATTCAGACTCTGATGGCAGATATTGGTTCGAGGACTGTGATGACTCAAACCCCCTAGTATCACCAGATGCCCTGGAATATTTGGATGGAATCGATAATGACTGCGATGATGAAGTCGATGAGGACTATCTCGATGCNGACTCCGATTCAGATGGCCTTTCCGACTATGAAGAATTCAATGTACGATTCACTAATCCATTCCATCCCGACTCGGACGGGGATGGCCTTTCGGATGGACATGAAATCAGCATAAGTTCCACGGACCCCCTTGTTTTCGATGATGACGAGGATGCCGATGGTTTCTATTGGTTCGAGGACTGTGATGATCGAGATGCGAACTCGTCNCCCGTTGGAGTGGAAATTTTAGATAAGAAAGACAATGATTGCGATGGTTTTTCCGACGAGGACTTCATTGGCTTGGATAGCGATGGAGATGGTCTTTCAGATTATGATGAGGTACATGTCCACGATACCCAGCCATTNGATCATGATACAGATGATGATTTNATGAGTGATGGAGATGAGGTATTGCTATTCGAAACCGACCCCAAATCATTCGACTCCGATGAAGATATGGACGGATACTACTGGTTCGATGATTGTGATGATCTTGACCCCGAGATAAGCCCTGATGCGGATGAGCTTTGGGATGGTTTAGATCAGAACTGTAATGCTCTGGTGGATGAGGATATCAATCGATTTTCAGAACTCGGGCATACTATCGGCGCTGAGATTGTGTGGGAGGCATCTAATGAGTCCGTGGTCATAATGGCCCCGAGTATCCCAGAAGGAGTCGATGCAACCATGTATTGGTCTTTGAACGGAATTCCACTCAACCAATATGAAACAGGAGATCTTGGTTCAATCGAAATCGGCCCCCTTAGATGTGCTGAAGAGAACGTCCTGAGTAGCCTTTGCGAATCGTCCGAATCACATATGCTTGAGCTCCGCATAGTTGATTCTGGAATTCAGACGATTCTTGTATGGAATCTCGATGTTCGGACTTGGTCTGAACCCCCGACTCTATCTGAGCAATTGTTGGATGTGATTAGCGGGCCTCTTGGATTCNCGATTATCGGTTGCATCCTACTAATTCTAGCAATATCCGTTGCAGTTACTGGAATGGTCTCTAGGAGAAGAGCTGTTCTGAAAGAGGCACTTGAGACGTATGGATTCTCAGAACAACATATTCACGAGACTTCGGCTCCGCAGAATATACCTCGTGCTCCAGATTTCAATCGTGACTGAANTTGTTGTTTCAATCATCTTCCTCTTCGAGCATCGGATCATCAACGCTGGCCCATCCATCTGGAGAAGGTTCATCTAATGACTCGAGATCTATGTCTTCCGTATCTTCTTCTCGCCAGATTGGATCTTCGAGCACTCCACTAAGCATCAGGACATCGTCTTCGTCTAGTCTACTTTTTATCGTCGATAACCCTCTCTTCAGCGGCAGAAGATGCCCGATGGGAGTTCCGGATGTAACGAATGGATGAGTGGCCATTCCGATCAACAAGCCCCTTCCCGGGGAACGGATCTCTACAGATTCCCTAGCATGCTCTGGGTCAGTTACAGTAGCAACGACTTCATCTGCTTCTATTACAGAGCCTACAGGAGCCAATACATCAAGGAGTCCTCCATGATCTGATCGTATCCATATTGAGCCGGATGCTAAGAGTCTGAATCTTGGGCTACTTGAATATCCTGGGATCATATGCAGATATCGTAGTATGTTCAATATGCCATATGTTGCAACCTGTACAGCATCTGAATCTAGTGAATCTGCACCACCTCCTTCGAATGTTATGCATCCAAGGTCATGTTCATTGGAAACTCTTCTCAGAGAACCTCTTGGNCCGAGGCCNTCAAGAAGCACTTCAGTTCCAAAGGCCCTTGCAAGCATACTACTCGGCGGATGGGCAAGATTCGCCCGTATATGAGGCAGATTCGTCCTGCCGCTTGCTGCTGAATGTAGATCGATTATGAAGTCGCTAGTCTTAGCGATGTGTTCCCACAATCTCAAGGCTATTCTCTGTGTGGTATTTCCCCCATCCCTACCTGGGAAGAATCGATTCAAATCTCTTCCATCGGGAATATATCGTGTTCTCCTCCTGTAACCGGGGAGATTGACGATCGGTACTATCCTCAGTGTTCCTGCCATCACACCAGCATCAATCGCCTTGCCTTCCCCAAGTATCTGGCTCGATTGAAGGAAGGTGAGTGCCTGTGGGCCTACCAATTCATTCCCATGTACAGCCCCGAGGAGGGTTACTGTCGGTCCCGGCCTAGTCCCGTGGACAACAGTTATCGGTATCGACCAAGATTCACCGATCTCAGTATCTATCAAGTCGAATGGTATGGTACGGACTACGCCNGGTTTGGTCATTCTACGTTCAATCTTGTGATTCTTCTGACCAGATTTTCGAGACCATGCCTCAGGGCTGGAAGATTTTTCTTCACTTGCGTCTTCAATCTCCCTTCTTCTCCTCTTCGGTATCTGGTTTACCACCTTCAAGGGAGATCTGCGCCTCTTCGAAGCGCGTTTNACTCCCTTTTTGGAATCTTCAGTTCCAGAATCGCCACTCAACGCCCATGGGAGGTGGGGGTCCGAGATAAGTGGCACTGAAGGTGGATTAGTTCCGCAATGATTGAATTCGTATTCTTTTAGACGACGGATATGAGTGATGTAGGCGATGTATCTGTTCAAGAAAAGTATGCTAGTAACAGCATCTGCTTTGGTTGTGGTCCTTCCAATCTAAACGGCCTAAGAATTCGGTCATTTCGTTCGGAAGATGGCCTCATAATGGAATTCGACACTTCGCCCGAGCATCAAGCATTTCCNGGCATGGTGAATGGNGGCATAATAGGGACTCTGCTTGATTGTCATGGTAATTGGGCTGCTGCCATCGCAATCATGGACAGAGATGGTTTGNATGAGCCTCCGTGCACAGTAACTGCTAGTTACACTGTTAATCTAAGAAGGCCGACNCCTTCAGANTCAAAATTGATTATCAGGGCAAAGGCAGTGGATGAATCAAAGTGGGATGATCGAATAAAAATCGAGATGACTCTCGANGCNGATGGAATNCTATGTGCAGAAGGTAAGGGACTTTTTGTTGCGGTTAAAGAAGGTCATCCAGCATTTCACAGATGGTCTTGATTGAAAATAGATGTCTCATGCATTCGGCATCCTTTAGCGCCCTGACTTGAAGCATGGTCATAATGGAAGTTGGTTCGCAGGTCAGAGTTCGCTCTCTCGGCATTGATCGCAGACTGGCTGAGTCGGTTGAGAATTTACTCGGAATAGATTCTCTCTACCCTCCTCAAGAGGAAGCTCTCAGGCATGGCCTGACAGGCAAGAATCTGATGTTGTCTATCCCCACGGCAAGTGGGAAATCTCTAGTTGCGCACATATGCATGCTCCAGAAGGTAATCTCGAGTGACGGCGGGAGGGGGATCTACGTGGTCCCATTGAAGGCATTGGCTAGCGAAAAGCACGAAGAGATACAAGCGCTATGCGAAGGAGTTGGCCTCAAAGCAAGTCTTGCTCTTGGAGATAGAGGAGAGGAGATGGGCTCCCTACATGACTGGGACATTCTTGTCTGTACTAGTGAGCGTCTTGATTCTCTAATTCGGACCCGTCCAAATTTTCTAGATAATGTGGAAGCAATCGTGATTGATGAGTTCCATCTTCTTGATGACCCTGGCAGGGGCCCTACGCTCGAGATCATAATTGCCAGGATAAAGCATGAAAGGCCTGGGTGTCAGATCATAGCTCTATCAGCTACCGTTGGAAATTCAGATTCAGTAGCGAATTGGCTCAAAGCCAATCTGGTAAAATCTGAATGGCGTCCTGTGGAGCTTCAATCGGGTACTGTGAATGGGCTAGGCCTGAAGATTCACAGAATAGATGGGATGATTGAGAGGGATCTGCCCTCGCCTAGAGAAATATCTGGCAACCCAAATCAGAATCTTAGAGCATTGGTGCTCGATGCGATGGAGACTGGCGGACAAACTCTCATATTCGTAAATTCAAGGGCTTCAGCGCAAAAAGAGGCTCGAGAATTATCTAAACATATCAAGCGTATTTCCGAAAGAGAAGGGAATGAAGATATACGATCTCAAATAGAAAATTGGGAGAATATTTCGAAGTCGATTGCTGGTGCTAGCGAGGGGACTACCATGAGCAAGGCATTAGCTGAATCTGTTTCAAGAGGAATTGGATTTCATCATGCTGGTCTTTCCTCTCGGCAGAGGAGAATCATAGAAGATTCATTCAGAATGGGTAATTTGACGGCGCTAGTGGCCACTCCGACCCTGGCACAAGGAGTGAATCTACCTTCGAGAAGGGTCGTGATAAGGGACCATAGGAGATGGAATTCCGCTGCAGGGGGATCAATGCCGATCAGAGCAATCGAAGTCCGCCAGATGCTAGGAAGGGCCGGTAGGCCCGGTTATGATCCTCATGGTGAAGGCATGATATTGGCTAAGAATTCGGATGAGGAGCAGTTTATTGTGGATCGATATTTACTTGGAGAAATTGAGCCGATTGTCTCCAAACTTGCAAATCCGAATTCATCCATCGCCGAGGAAGATCCAGCCCTATTGACCCATCTGTTGGCATTGATAGCGACGGGGGGCTTGAATGACAGATTCGCATTGGGCTCATTCCTAGCTCAAACATTTCTTGCAGATTCCCTGGATAATGAGGAGATGGAATCGAGGATCGACCGGTCAATCGCATGGTTGGCAGACAATGGCATGATAGAAAGAGCTGGGGAAGATCGTAAAGTCGCTGAGAGAATATCTGAGATTGAATATTCAGAGGAGTCGGAAGAAGACTGGGGGGATGATCTTCCGGATTGGGCAAAGGTTGCAGGAGGGTTGGTAAGAGTTGAGAATATTCAACGGGAAGCATTGGAAAGACGCGTAATAAGTCCGAGAAAAGGACCTGCTGTCTTCGGATTCAGTCGTGCGAGTGATGTTGAAAGGGCAGTGCCGGAGTCACCTGAATCCCTGTCGATGACGTATCGGGCAACAGGACTTGGAAGAACCGTGGCAAGACTGTATCTCAATCCGATTTCAGGCCGGATAATATCTGATGGCCTGTCTAGAGCTGGCGCCATTCTCTCAGGTGTCGATGATGTAGGGCAGATTACTCCGTTCTCACTCATCCATCTAGCGATTTCAACGCCCGATTTTCAGAAGCTATGGGTAAAGCGGAGTGAGCTTGAGGACATGGAAATTCGATCGAGCATCCATGACCGAGAAAGGCTCATTTCGCTTGATGTTACTGAGGAGCTTGAACGAGTTAAATCTACTTCAATGCTATTAGATTGGATTGAGGAACGATCGATGGGCGAACTAGAGTCCTCGTGGGGAGTTCAACCAGGAGATATTAGATCTCGAGTAGATGGTGTGGAGTGGTTACTGAGGTCGTCAATCAGGATACTTGCAGAGTCTTCTGAGAATATTGTGGATAGTGGTTCAATTGCTGATTCGTTAACTGAACTTCTTGGGGAGATACAAATCAGAATTAGACATGGGTGTAGATCTGACATAATTCCGCTGGTTTCGATTCGTGGAGTTGGTAGGTCAAGAGCTAGAGACATGATTGAGAAGTTGTCTCTGGAGTCAGTTAGCGATGTTGCATCGATGACTGATTCGGATATCAACAAGCTATCTACGCTCCAGGGTTGGAGTGTCAAATTGGCCACCAATATCAGGAAAGAGGCATCTTCGAAAATTAAAGGAATGAGTGGCAAGGCTTGATTTTGAGTGACGTTCTGGGACCGTCATGACTACCATGGTTCCATGGTTCCCGATATGGGGAATACGCTTCCATGAACCTATTATCATCCATGACCTTCTTGGGTCCCTGCATGAATGGAGGGCCAGTGAAAGGTGGGGTTTGATAGGCGATGGAGTCGTTGCCAGTGAGAATCATGCCTGGTCAGCATGGACGGCACTTAGGAGGCTGGAATCCCGTGGAGAAAGTGTGGCCAGAAGCCCTGAAACGGAATTTATGAGAATTGTTGGCGGGACAAGACAAATCACTGAGGGAATCAAGCGTTCTGGTTTAGGCGAGGGAGATTCACGTGCTTGGCTGTTCTATCTTCCTGAAGAGTCGAATGGTTCGCCACTACATGAAATGAATATCTCGCGGGAATACTACAACGATCTCAGCGACGATGCTGAGTTATTGATTGGGCATCTAGGAGGGGTATTGATTCCTCAACGTCCGATTCCAACAATTAGTGGCCTAAAAAAGATCAAGGGTTCTGTTGGTGAGAGTGAGTTTGTATCTCTTGAGGAGGCATTCATAGTACATCTTTCTAATTCAGTCATTAACTGAATCAGTCAATCTGATAGGTGAGTCTGTTCTGGGATGTACGATGTCCAGATTCCTTGGCTATGGGAAATGCTCTGTATGCGGTGTCGGTTGCACTCCTAACAACTATGTTGATCACGCTGGAGTGCGCTACTGCTCCGCTTGCTGGATTGAAAAAGAAAATCCCGATCATCCGGACTTGGAAAAAATAAGAGAAACGGTTCAAGAAGCGGCCAAGAAATGGAAGCGTCAAAAGTATTCTAGAGAGGATGGGCCACTTCCGATCGGACCCTACTCCCATCGCAATTGAGGGATGAAGATGTTTCCTCTCGCAGATGATTTCAATGCCACCTCATGGAATGATTTGGAGCCTGTGACGACGAATCTTCTGGAGCGTCCGATTGAAGATGCAGATGATTTGGAATCTCTTTTCAAAGATATATCCGACATGGCAGAGCATGTCTCGGAAGCCGGTGCAAAATTGTACATCGGGATGACTTGCGATACTGAAAACGAAGAGAAGCAATCTGCTTTCATGTCATTCGTGGAAAATATACGTCCAAAAATGTCAGAGGTTTCCAATAAGATCGATTTGAAAATAGCAAGCCTTGACTTCCTAGGGAGCCTTCCAGAACGTTATGATCTAATTCTGAGAAGTATGCAGAATTCGATTGAAATATTCAGGGAAGAGAATATCCCCCTATCCGTGGAATGTACGAGGCTATCTACGGAATATCAGAAGATTACTGGTGCGATGACTGTGGAATTCGATGGCATGGAGCGTACGATGCCTCAGATGAGAAAATTCTTGGAATCCAATGATCGCGATATTCGACGTCTGGCATGGACGAAAATCAGAGAGAGGAGAATGATCGATTCAGAAAGAATATCTGAAATCATGGACGACTTAGTCCGCATAAGGCACACTATAGCCATTAATTCAGGATTTGAAAACTATGTAGACTATGCATTCCGTTCCATGGAGAGGTTTGATTATACTCCGAAAGATTGTCTAGCGTTTCATGAGGCTGTAGAGATTCATTGTATGCCTTTGATTCACAGTATAAATGAAGAACGTCGAAATGGTTTCGGGTACGATGAGTTGATGCCCTGGGACGTTAACGAGAAGTCGGGAGATTCTCCCGATATTTTTGGAAGGCCCCCTCTACAGCCTTTCGAAGAAGTGGATGATTTGGTATCAATCACATCGAAAGTCTTCTATTCGCTGTCTCCTGAATTGGGTGAAATGTTCAATCGGCTGATTGAGGGTAAAGTTCTGGATCTTGACAGCAGGAAGGGGAAGGCCCCCGGGGGGTACCAATATAATTTGGAAAAAACAGGACTGCCTTTCATTTTCATGAATGCATCAGGTCAGCAGGGCGATGTAGAGACCATGATTCATGAAGCTGGACATGCTTTCCATACGATGTATTGCAGTCATCATGACCTCATACAGGATCGTAACTATCCAATCGAATTTGCAGAGGTTGCTTCGATGTCAATGGAACTTCTTACTCAACCCTATTGGGATGAGTTCTATGACTCGAAAGAAACCACGGATCGTGCGAGGAAGATGCATCTTGAGGCCATTATCGGTCTTCTCACATGGATATGCAGAATTGATGCATTTCAACACTGGATGTACTCAAATCCAAACCATACACGCGAGGAGCGCTCGGAAGCATGGCTTGATCTTAGAGCGAAATATGGGCCTGGGACAAACTGGAATGGATTCGAAGAAGACGAGGCGCTCTTTTGGCAGACTCAAGGCCACTTATTCGGGGCGCCTTTCTACTACATTGAATACGGCATTGCTCAACTTGGGGCTTTGCAAATTTGGATGACTCAGCTCGAAGATCCGGAGAAGGCTCTGAATGATTATGCGAATGCCATGAAACTCGGTAATACGCGTACGCTTCCTCATCTTTTTGAATCAGCAGACATCGAGTTGAGTTTCGATGAGAGGCATATTGGGAGTCTCGTAAGTTCAGTCAGAAACTCGCTCTCTGAGCTTTCTGTTTGACCGGTTACTCCCTGATTCCTTCTGCTGTGACTGTGAATACAGCTTCGCCCTCTGGAAGATTGGGGCTATCAATTAGTCTGGCTATTCTCCTGCCGCCCTTTGACTTACGCAAGTAAAGCCTGAATGTGCTTGCATGGCCCACAATATGTCCACCAATCGCCTTAGTTGGATCTCCCCACATTGTTCCCGGATTCGACATCACCTGATTTGTAACAAGTACGAGTGCGTTGTTCACATCGGAAAGTTGCTTGAGTTCTTTGAGATGCTTGTTCAATTTCTGTTGTCTGTCTGCGAGCATGCCTCTCCCAACGTACTCAGCTCGGAAATGGCTGGTCAGTGAATCGACAATGACCATCTTAACATCGATGCTTTTCGACATTCTCTTGATCTCGTCCACGAGTAGCATCTGATGGGCAGAGTTGTATGCTCTCGCAACATGTATTCTGTCCAATACAGCATTAGGGTCTAGTCCCGCTCCTTCTGCCATTTGAGCAATTCTTTCAGGTCTGAATGTGTCTTCTGTGTCTATGTAGAATACTTCTCCATCAAATCCTCCTTGAGCAATTGGCAAGATCGTATTGACTGCGAGTTGGTGTCCTATCTGTGTCTTCCCACTGCCAAACTCTCCGAAGACCTCGACAATAGCCTGGGTCTCAAAACCACCTCCGAGAAGTTCATCGAGAGCGGCGGCTCCAGATGTCAATTTTTGGACTTGAGAACGGCGTTCGAGAAGAGAAACCCCACTTACGAAACCACCGACATTTACCATCTTCTTAGCACCTGCAATTATTTTCGATGCGACAGCTTCGCCTAATTCTGCTTGGTCGCCGAGTTCTTTCGGGCTCATGACTGCAATAGTCATGAGTTCGTCGAATCCTGCTTCTCTGAGTTTCTCTGCAGTTGCTGGCCCTACGCCTGGTAAATCTTCGATGCCTGGTTCTTCATCTTCAGCATCGATTACTATCTCTTCGTCTTCGATTTTCTGTGTAGTCTTCTTTGTTGCCATATCCTTCTCTCAGCAACGAGGGTATATGAAACACGCATTGACCCTTGTTTACTAGAATTGTATTTTTCAACATGCAGATGGCTCTGAGTCTATCGAATATTCACTTTCAACTCACGTTCACTTTGAAATGGATGTGGTAGCGGATGGTGGATTTGAACCACCGGTCTCCGGGTTATGAGCCCGACGAGATAACCTGACTACTCCAACCCGCTGCTTGTTCGCTGTGCCATCGCTTATTTGAAGCGAGCGGGGAGATAGAATGTTATTCTCATAATGAAAACAGTATTGTGATGGCTGCATTACGGTGACATTGGAACCACACATGACCGGCCATATGCTGATTCAAAATGCATCGTTAGTTTTGCCTGATGGAGTAACAAGGGGAGACCTTCGAGTTACTAATGGTTCAATCGCCACTATTGCGCCTGGTGGAGGTTTAGAACCGCAAAATGGCGAGTACACTATCGATGCCACGGGATTACATCTACTCCCGGGCGTTATTGATCCACATGTACACTTCAGGGAGCCTGGTCAGCCGGAAAAAGAAGATCTTCGGAGTGGGAGTCGCGCTGCTGCTGCCGGTGGTGTGACTGCATTCATGGATATGCCAAATAACATACCCAATGCTACTAATCGGGCAACTCTCGAGGCAAAAATTGCCTTGGCCGCGAAGAAAACTGTAACTCATCATGGTTTCTTTGTTGGTGCGACTAAGGACAATGTGGGCGATTTACAAAACGTAGAAGGGATGGATGGCGTTTGTGGAATCAAGGTTTTCATGGGGAGCAGTACAGGAGATCTGCTTGTCCATGAACAAAAGCATCTGGAAAATATCTTCTCCAATACGGGAGGAATCATTGCAACACATGCGGAAGATGAAAATCGGCTCCAAACTCGAATAAGCGAGTACGCACATCGTACGGATATTGCAGCTCATGCTGAATGCCGAGATGTGGAGTGTGCTTTCCTAGCAACGAAGCGCGCGGCCGGTCTGGCGCGCGATTATGACCATCGACTACATATCGTACATCTTACCAGCGCTACAGAAGCAGATTGGTTAGTGGGAAATAAAGGCGATTTGATCACAACCGAAGTTTGTACCCAGCATCTAACCTTTGACCAAGATGATGTTGAAGAACTGGGCGTTAGAGCCCTGATGAATCCTCCAATCAGATATACAGAGGATAAGGAGACCCTCTGGAAGCGTCTCAAAGACGGCACCATAGATTGTATTGTGACAGACCATGCCCCGCATACATTGGAAGCCAAATCAGCTGGTTTCCCCAGAGCTCCGGCTGGAATGCCGGGGGTTGAAACATCACTGCCTGTGATGCTCACTCACGCAGTAGGTGGGAAATGTAGTGTCAGAGACGTAGTGAATTGGATGTGTGAAGGGCCAGCAAAAGTCTACGGAGTAGAGAAGAAGGGATCGATAATAGAAGGATATGATGCTGATTTGACACTGGTTGATCTGGAGACACACCGAATCATCTCTGATGAAGATACATGGACAAAGGTAGGATGGACGCCCTATGCGGGAAGAGAGCTTACAGGGTGGCCAATATACACCATCGTAGATGGAGAAATAGTTCACAGACGAGAGGTCGGGGGATCTCTAAAAGGGATATCTGTGGCTGAACCTGGTTCTACTGGAAGGGTATTGAAGTTCAACCAATTCTAATCTTGGCAGGAATCTCCTTCAGAGCCATCTGGACATGGTTCATCTTCTCCCGAGGACCCGTTTGACTCCTGTTCAGACTCTTCTTCCCCTACATCTTCCACATAGTGCGATCCGGGGATTAGCATATCTTGCATGTGAGTCAGGTCAGCGGTACTGTGGATTGTTACGCCCAGAGTGGAGAATGCATAGATGTAGTCTCCCATGAATATCGACCGACGGATACTGGTGCTATAGAACCACCAATTCGGTCCATCATCGTCGTTGTAGAACGATGAGTGGTCTATTTCACCATGTTCAGATAAGCTCAGATTTTCCGTATCTACATCAATCAACTTTAGCATCGAAATGTGTTCATAGCCGCCGTCATAGTAGTTTTCGTCATACACGTATCGATAAGTGGATAGAGGTACTGCAAGCATGTTTTCTGGCGCCCAATATGTGAATGCCTTGTGTTCGTATGTTGCTTCCGACCATGACCATGACCATCCGCAGGTACGGATATTTTGGCAGTCATCATCCGCGTAAACTGGCGATATCGGCAGGGAGTCAGCCAATGTCGGATTCGTTGGATCGCTGACGTCGAAGAGTGAAATTTGAGTCATGGACCAATCGAGTCCAAGACCGTCATCGCCCGGTCCGATTCCGATTGTCAGAAGGGTGTTCTCATCAACAGGATGGATGTATGTTGAGACTCCGGGAACCTCCAACTCACCCAGTATGATGGGGTTGACAGGATCAGACAGGTCTAGAACCCAAAGAGGGTCTATGGTTTCGAACGTGACGAGGTATGCTCTGTCTCCCATGAATCGGGCACTCCATATTCTCTCTCCATCGGCTATTCCCTCGATTATGCCAATCTGATCTAAATCACCAGATGAAGTTGGTTCTAGAATAGTGACTCTGTTGGATGGACCGGTGAATACGGGTTCGTCAGTTTCCGAATCTATAGAATCCGATATCCACCAACGCCCCCACACATCGGTAGTCGAGGCAACTCGGACGACCCCTTGAAACTCGGATATTGAAAACTGATCTTGGACGGTTCCAGATACTCTGCCAGACGCAACATAGGATGTTGTTCCTGGTTGGGAGATATCGAATACGTGGATATTAGTTGCATCTTCATATTCGTCGTTGCCCCAAAACCACCACCAGTCATTTGCAGGTTCAGCGAAAACCAACGCGTCAGGTGAAGCATACACGTGGGCCCATGATGATGCTATATGATCGACCTCCATGGACACATAATCGTTTGATATGTCGAAGGTTGTAATGGATAAGAAGCCCCGGGCCACGCTGTCGGACGATGCCGCATACTCGTTGCATTCACTAACAGAATATGGTAGAGTGATCACATTGTCCCCGTCCATTACATATCTCTGAGGGAGAAGATCTTCGAGTGTTAGCATCAGGATTCTATCACGATTATCGGACAATGTCTGTAGAAGAGAAGAATTCCAGACGTCCATTCGCTCATACACATCTTCAATGGACCAGTATTCGTCTGGAAGAGTAACGTAATACTCCAGACCCCAGACATCCATCTGTGCATGGGTAATACTTCGTACTGTGCCGTCTACCAAGCGAGCAGTGTTGTAGTTTCCTTCCAGATACAGCTCATGTTGGATGGAGGGGGAATTTCTATCGCTTATATCGATGATTGAGTACTTTACCAAATTAGATCGATAATGTTTGTAGACATAATCAGAATTCGGATAGGTGTATTCTCTGGTGAGGATGGGCATCAAGGGATGGCCTTCTTCTAGCTGCCATCCATACACGGAGGAGGCGACCACCATGGTATCTCCTTCAATCATCATTGACATCGGATTTCCTTCGATTTGCATCGTACTCAGGAGGTTGATCTGGCCAAATTCAGGTATTCCCATGATCAACAATAGTGGTCCATTGAGCATGTATGTATGGAAACCATCTGTCTTCAGGAAATCCGCCTCATCTACACCAGATTCCTGGTTATTGGTTCCTGAATACTCGCCTTCCCTTGATGGAGATGATTCAGTGTTGCTGTCCAGAGCGGTGTCTGCTCCTTCCGCCATGGCATCGTCAAACGGGAATCCTCCGAAATCCCGTAGGATTGGGTTAGCCCAGTGCCAGTAAGATTCCTGATCGAGCCTTACGGCCATCTCATCTAGGAGGTTCTGTTGGAGTGTCTGTAGCAATGAGTCACAGTCATCGAAATTTTGAAGCACGGCACTGGATCTGGATTTTTCTGATAATTCGAGTCTAGGATAATCGTCATCAGAGGGCCATATTCCATCATCAGAATCCACCGATGCGAGGCATCCTTGCATCATAAGAGCGAGTATCACGGCGATTGTCGAGATGCGCTTCATAGGGCTAACTAGGAACTTGGAGGATATGAACAACATGGTATTATGATTTGATGAATTTAGTGTATTTTGATACAGACGTTTTACCAAGGTCGACCGTGAGCCAACGTTGTATCGGAGGTATTGCGAGCATGGCTGAATCAAGTGGAATGGATGTTAGTGAGGAAGACTTGCTGATATCTGCGAGGACAGTAATTCATTCCTGCATGGAGGTTAGAGAGCATGAGAACGTGCTTATCGTAACCGACACCAAGACGACTAAGATTGCAAGAGCGGTGTATGAGGCGTCTTCTGAAGTGACTTCAAGAGTACTAATGATGATGATGCCGGAACTCGAAGAGCAAGGGATTGAGCCGCCTTCCCCGGTATCCGATCTGATGAAGAGGCAGGACGTGATATTCCTCCTGACCACGAAGTCGATGACACACACTAGGGCAAGGGCTGCGGCCTCAAGAGAGGGTGCAAGAATAGCATCAATTCCAGGAGTTGGGGTTGAATCATTTGCCAAAGGCGGATTTACAGCGGATCACAACGCAATGGCGACTGAAATCTCGAGTATGGGTTCCAGGCTTCGAAGAGCGCGTGAAGTCAGAGTCACAAGTTCGCTTGGAACTGATTTACGCTTCCAATCGGGAAGTAGATGGATACTAGAGGATACAGGTATTTGCACCCGTCCGGGGCAAGTCACAAATCTGCCTGCTGGGAGAGTATTTGTCATGCCCAAGGAGGGCACTGCCCAAGGAAGGCTCATTCTCGATGGGTCATGGGAAGGCAATGAGCTTGAGAAGCCGCTGCAGATTGTGATCAAAGACGGGTTGTTATCATCTGCAACGGGTGATTCTATTTCTGCAGACATTGAATCAGAATTCGAATTGGCATCGGAGGGAATGCGATCGGGCAGGGGGCATCTTGTCAGAACCTTCTCAGAGTTCAGTTTCGGCATGAATCCAAGGGCCAAGAGGGGTCTCGGTCT
>PAUH01000037.1 GCA_002712645.1 Methanobacteriota archaeon | reverse complement strand
CGACTTCAATTGTACCATTGGTTTCAATAGACAAACTAATGCCTTTCCTTTTCAGACTTGATCCGATAGTAGAGAGATCCTGCAAAGCAGGCTCGCCGCCTGTGAAAATAACTCGATCGCAGCCATAAGAAAGCACCTCATCAACAATCGAATCAAGCTTCCTTTCTTCGTATGTTAGAAAATCAGTATCGCACCATTCACATCTTAAATTACAGTTCCCAAACCTAACGAAGACATGCGGTATTCCTGCATGGAAGCCCTCGCCTTGGACGGAATGAAAAATCTCGACGATTGGGTATGTGACTGACACATTATCAACTCAATCTTTGATTAGGCGCATCAACTCTGAACGTGCTTCAGCCTTATCGAAAAATACACCGCGCATCGATGATGTAGTCATAGTTGCATTTTGTTTCTTAACGCCGCGACACTGCATACAACCGTGTGAGGCCTCAATAATTACTGCACAACCAAGTGGGGAAAGATGCTCCTCCAAATCATCAGCAACATTCTTTGTAATGCGTTCCTGATTTTGCAATCTACGTGAATGGAGGTCTACGATCCTCGCAAGTTTGCTGATACCAACAATACGATCTGTTGGGATGTATGCCACATGTGCACTACCCGTGAAAGGCTGGAGATGATGCTCACAGGTACTATGGAATTCAATATCCTTTAGCAGAACTATCCCGTCATACCCCTCTCCATTGAACGTAGAACTCAGAACATGCTCCGGGGATTGGTGATATCCTGCGAAAATCTCGTCCCACGAATTGATTACTCGCGAGGGCGTATCTTCGAGGCCCTCCCTGGACGGATCGTTTTCGATATATCCTAAAAGCGTCTTTACGGCTTCCTCGGCCTCGCCCCTGGTCGTCATTCAATCACCCCTTATGCGGCCATGTCGTTCATCGATCATGTCCAGTTGGTCTAGCATCTTCCGGCAAGCCGTCCTCACCGCATCTGCAACGCTAACAAACTTACCATGCTCGCCAACATGCTTTTTGATGTCATCAAGTAAGTGTCCCGGAATGTCCAAGCTTATCTTAGGCATGACCGCGCCTAGAGAGTATTCTTCAAGTATGTTTCTAGTATTACTAGAAGAATACTAATTTGATATTGCATGGATCCTTTCAACTATGGATTCGACATGAATGCGAATTTCTTCTGAGGGAGCTTCGTTTTCGAGCATTGCAATAATGACGTCCAATCCTCCTTCGATTTTACCCGAGGAGAGGAATTCGTCATTGGTGATATTCCCAGAATCCCTTGCACTCACAAGACGTTCAGAAATCGTATTTCTGAGTGATTTAACCTCGTCAATGTCCATTGGGTCCTTGACAACAGCATCTACTACGTCTGCAAGCATGTCACGGGCCTTACGGTATCCCTTTTCATGCTTCCTTCTGAACCAGTTCAACCAGCACCCCGCCAGTGCTTGAAGGGTGGATGAAAGATATCATCGAACCCCCTGCTCCCTGTACTGGCTCTTCATTGATCAATCTGACATTGTTGGACTTCAAGATGTCCAGGAGAGCTGCGAGATCGTCTGTTGCGAGGGCCACCTGCTGGACTCCTGCCCCCCTCTTGGAGATGAACCGTCCAACAGGTGTATCCTCCGAAATAGGCTCAAGGAGTTCTAACCTTGGTTGAGGAGCATCATTACCTTGCATGAATCGTATCTTTACTCCTTGCTGCAGATTCTCTTCTTGACCAGTTACATTGAATCCCAAGAGGCTCCAGAATTTCTCCGATTTCTCATTCGATTCACAGGCAATTCCAATGTGGTCAAACCATACTCCAGGCATCTATATCCCTCCGGGGGCAGTCCATGTCCCAAGTCCTTCACGAAGAATGCCGCATATTTCCCCTACTGTCGCACCGGACTTGCAGGCAACCCTTATCGGATCGATGAGATTTACATCCGCACTTACGGCTGATCTAAGTCCCTCAAGCGCATCCTCGACATTTGTGTTGTTTCTCGTACTTCTGTGGCTAGAAAGTTTGGAGATTTGTCGTTCAATCGCTTCATCGTTGATGACTTGTCCAGCTGGATACTTACCTTCTTCCTCGACGTGTAGATTCACTCCAACAACTCTCTGCAGATCATCTTCCAACTCGTTCTGCTGTACCCACGCACTCTCATGAATCATCCTAGATTGCATTCCCGCTTTTACAGCTTCAACAGATCCGCCGTGCCTGTCTATCGATTCAATCACTTTTCGTGCCTCTGAGATAATATTCGAAGTCATTTCTTCAATTAGTGGCGCGCCACCAAGAGGATCTACATGATCAACTACACCGATTTCATGGGCTATGATTTGCTGGGTTCTGAGTGCTACTTTAGCAGATTCTTCAGTGGGAAGTCCAAGAGCCTCGTCATATCCATTCGTATGGAGTGATTGTGTCCCTCCGAGTACTGAAGCAAGCGCTTGGTATGCCACCCTCACTATATTATTCGTAGACTGTTGGGCTGTTAGGGTAACTCCGGCTGTTTGTGTATGGAATCTCATTCTCCCACATCTGACATCATCAAAATCATATCTTTCATTCATAATCTGATACCATAGCGTACGAGCAGCACGGAATTTGCATATTTCTTCTAGAAAATCGCGATGACATCCGAAAAAGAATGAGATTCGAGGTGCGAATGCATCTAGGCTGAGTCCACGTTCCCTGGCAGCCTCAATGTATGCAAGGGCATTCGAAATGGTCAAACCGACCTCCTGAGCCGCTGTGGAACCAGCTTCTCGTATGTGGTAGCCACTTACAGATATTGGATTCCATTTGGGAGCGTTTTCAGAGCACCACTCAATAATATCAACTGCAAGCCTCATCGATCCTTCGGGAGGGTGGATATGGAGTCCTCTTGCCATGTACTCTTTCAGAACGTCATTCTGGACAGTGCCAGATATCTGAGAGAGTTCTGCGCCTTGCTCCTCTGCGACCACCGAGTACATTGCGAGTAGGACTGCTGCAGGCGCATTAATTGTCATTGACGTGCTAACATCAGACAGTTTGATTCCTTCGAAAAGTGATCTCATATCTGAGATTGAATCTATTGGGACGCCGACTCTTCCGACTTCCCCTATGGAGTGATCATCATCCGAATCAAAGCCGAGCTGCGTGGGTAGGTCAAATGCAACAGATAACCCGGACTGTCCCGATTTAAGGAGTGACTTGAATCGCCTATTCGTGGATTCTGGATCGGAAAATCCCGCATACTGGCGCATTGTCCATATTCTGTCCCTGTACATCCCTTCGTGTATCCCTCTCGTGAAGGGGGGTTTTCCAGCTGGAGGAGGGGTATCCACGCTTATCTGACACCTGTTTAGTGTTTCAAGTCGTTCATCTTCGGACAGTGTAGTTGTCGATAAGTCCAATCAAACGAGCTGCCTGATCATCATCAATCGCTCCCTCTGAGACCTTTGATGCGACAAAGGCCTTGGCCTCGTCAGCTGTTTGACGCTCACCTTTAGCCCACACGGACCCGATTATTGAAGATCGATGCTCTTCAGCAACGGATATTTCCTGCAGCAGTCCCTTCATTTCGTACTTGTATTCCATATGTCTGGCCCTATCGAGCCTTTTCTCTCTAGCAGCAGGCTGGTACGTCTTGTTCCTCCCACGTCCCCCCTTCTTCTTCTTGGGTTTTGCCGATGCCGGAGGGCTTGGAGCTCTTCTTGGAGCAGTTTTCGCAGCCTCAGAACGTTCCTTTGCCCTTGCAAGAGCCTCTTGAACTTCGATGTCTATTGCACTTTCATCTTCCGTCTTCTCTGGCTCTTCAGATTCGAGAGAAGACTCTTCTGACTTCAGGCCGGCTGATTTCCTTCTTGGTACTCCTAATATCTGAGATTCAACAACTTCTATTTTTTCAGCCTCTATGGAAGCATCCTCTTTCTCAGATTCTGATACTGCTTTGGCAGGCTTCTTTTGAGTATGAGACGCTGGACTAGGTGGACTAATTTGGGGTTTTTTGAGTGGTACGGGTGCATGAACAGGCTTCTTCGCTTTCTTCGGCTTCTGACCGCCGGAGAACACGTTCGCGGGCGCTGCTTTTGGCTTCCTTCTCCTCTGCACTTCGTAATCGACCAGTCTGTGGGCTCAGAGGTGTCCGAATAAGTATATGGTATGCTAAGACCATATGACGGGGGTCATATCAGTTCTAAGGGATGGGTCGATTGCACTATCCGTCATGATGGTCTCAATCCCTGAGTCGAGCATTCTCCTTCCCAATTCCGCTATCATTGTTCCATTATCTACGCACAATGGTCTTTCTGGCCAGTACGCTTCCCCTCCACGCTCTTGCGCCATTATGGAGGTCATTGTCCGAATTCTCTGATTGCATGCGACACCACCCCCAAGTAGGATTTCTGATTTCCCAGTCAGAGCCATTGCCCTCTCGCCTACCTCAACACAACTCGCGAAAGACACTTCTTGCAATGAATGGCAAACGAGTCCGTGATCCTCTCCCCGTTCTGCATGTGCGATTGCAGCGCCTAGTATGCCACTGAATGCCATATCTGTTCCATGCACCGCGTATGGTAGATCCAACAGATGTTCAGATCCATTTTCTTGTATGAATCTGGATGCCTTTCGCTCTATCTCCGGGCCGCCGGGGAAGGGTATTCCAATCGATCTTCCAAATTTATCGAGCATGTTCCCTATCCCTATGTCCAATGTTTCTCCGAGTACCCTGTAGCGACCCGATGCACGAGCGATGACCTGTGTATTTCCACCGCTTACATACAGCAATATGGGATCATCACAGCCGGTCATTCTGCGGCCAATCTCGATATGGGCTACACAGTGATTCACTCCAATAAGTGGGACGTCTAGTGCCATCGACATCGATCTTGCAACGGACCCCCCGACTCTCAAACAGGGTCCAAGACCAGGGCCCTGGCTAAATGCAATCGCTTCGACATCATCCTTGTTAGCACCCCAGCTTTCCATCGCAGTTCTGAGGAGATCCCCTGCAGACTGCACATGGTGGTCTGCCGCCTCCCTTGGATGGATACCCCCTTCTTCGGGCCGGTATAATGATGACGAAGACGGAAGTACGTCAGATCCATCACTGGATACAGCGCCGAAAGAGAATGTATGGGCAGTACTCTCGATGCCGATGATCAGTCCCACAGCCCGTGGGACAGGCTCGTAGATTCAAAATTACGGGTCACAACGATATGGATTGGCTCATGTCGATGGCCATGGCACGTACCGTTTTGATACATGGTTCAGGTTCAGTGGTAACCTTGGATTCAGGGGATCCATCAGAACCTCTTAGGGGGCATGAAATGTCAGACAGTAGAGCGTTGATCAGAGAAAGTGGGACCGAGATATTGATCATAGATGGAATAGTATCGGACATCCAGTCTGCAGGCAGTATAACTTCTGAATGGGGGGAGTCTAGCGATATCGATCTAATTAACGCAGAAGGACGATGCATCTTGCCGTCATTCGTAGATTCACACACGCATCTTGCATGGACGGGAGATAGGAGCAACGAGATTTCTTTGCGGTATCAGGGCATGTCTTACTCAGATATCGCAGATTCCGGGGGAGGCATACGAAGCACGGTGCAGTCAACAAGAAAATCAAGTGATTTGGAATTACGTCATTCCATAAAATCTAGGATAGATCAAGCCAAGAGACTTGGGACTGCAAGGATGGAGGCAAAATCAGGATATGGATTGAATGTTGAGACTGAAATTCGATCTCTTATGGAGATAAAATCGATAGCCGAATCTAGCTCAATGCCAGTTGAGGCCACGTGGTTGGGCGCACATGACTTTCCTACGGATAAATCGAAATCTGAATACATGGCTGAGCTTATCGAACAACAACTTCCCGCCGTTATAGAGAATGATCTGGCTTCTTTCGCCGACGTTTTCTGCGAACCAGGCTGGTTCTCCCTCGAGGATACTGAACAAATTTGCACAGCAGCAAAGGATGGAGGTCTAGGAATTAGGCTGCATGTGGACGAATTTGTGGATGGAGGTGGTTTGGAACTCGCAACTGAAATGGGAGCTGTCAGCGCTGATCATGTTGCTAAATCCAATATTGAATCACGCCGTGCTGCCGATGAAGCAGGGGTCATGCAGACGTTCCTGCCGGGAACCCCCTATGCTCTGGGGAAAGATTTGGATTTACCATTGAAGGAATGTTATGATTCTGATTACGCATTTTCCATGGCTACAGACTACAACCCGAACTGCCCATCGCTCTCTCTTCCGTTTGTCGGAAGCCTCGCAGTTCATCGTATGGGGTTAGACCCGTTGGCTGCACTGGTAGCCGTTACCAGGAATCCAGCAACAACAATGGGACAGAATGGGAATGAGCATAGGGGGACCATTGAAATCGGAATGAAGAGTTCTATGTTGATTATGAATTCTAAAAATCCAGAGTCATGGATTTCGTCGTTCGGATCCATGAATAACTTTTCAATGATTAATTAAGAATAATAGTTTTTAATCTATATTTTAAATTATATAGAATTGATATAACATAATTAAATTAATCAATTCTAGTATTGCAGGTTTCATTATTCATCGGATCCAGGAATCCGGTTTCACAAGACAGTTATTCAGAGAGACCCGCTAACCAATTATGGGCCGATAATGCACATTATCAGACCAAAATAACTATCTTCAAACTTCAATATAGCCGCAGTGTAACGTTTTTTCATAATATACAGGAAACGAGCAAAAACCCCCTTATTCTACGTTCAAATGAAATAATTCATCCAATGCGCTTCGTACATGAGTGAACGTGCATTCTGCATGAGGTGTAAACAGAATGTGAACGTCTCTAATGGAAAGATCGTAGTTATGGGCAATGGGAGGAAAAGACTCTCGGGCATCTGCGATAAAGAGGGCTGTGAAGCTAAACTGTCGAAGATAATAGCTTAATGTTATTTTCAAGATCTTCAGAATCCTTCATCAGTGAGTGGTTACTGGCAATGTGAGTAGGGCTCGTGGTCTAGGGGTTATGACGTCGCCTTGACATGGCGAAGATCGCAGGTTCAATTCCTGCCGAGCCCACCAATAGAATATATCCTATTTAATTTAATTATTCAATATTCTATATTTCAAAGTAGATTCTGAAGGTCCCCTTCCCCTTATTCTGAACTCTCCCTATCGTTATGTCTCCAATTGGTGATGTCGAAGAGAGGTGGGTGCCTGCACAAGGACATAGGTCGATGCCTTCTATCTCAACCATTCTCAATCTTGGATCGCTACCCCCTATTCTATCGATAATCCTCTCTACGAATCTTCTATTCCTAACTCGATCGTCGGTCATGATCTGTTTACGGCCCCATTCGTGTATCATAATTTCAGCATCCTTGTTTACCCAATGATTCGCATCGTCCTGCAATATATTCGCATCAAACTCATCTCTATTTTCGAACTTAAGATCCATTCTACTTTCAGTCACTCCAAGTTGATTCCCAACTGTTATCGCGCCCCACCTCTCATTTGCAGTAGCTGACAAGATATGCGCCGCACTATGCATCGAAGCAAGCGCATTCCTCCGTTCAACATCTATCACGCAATCAACCTCTTGTCCAACCTGCAGGTTACCACTAGAAACAGGATGGAGTATGTGCGACGAGGCAGAAACCTCCCCAAACCGGAATTCTTCGCCATCGGATTGGAAGATCCCCGTGTCCCCCGGCTGCCCCCCTCCTTTTGGATAGCACCAAGAGTCGGAGAGAATCACTCCCTCGTCTGTAACAGATTCGATGGTTGCCTTGAATGGTGCTGGATTNATTCCAGGATGATGTTCCAAATGCCTCCTAGTTTGAGACATTTGAATCCTCCATGCCATTCAGAATCATCTCGGCCATCCTATTCGTATCCCTCGACATCGACCTATCCCCGTTTATTGGATCTGAGACCGANCTCACCATTTCATGATAGTTTTGAACACCCTTGCCTGGTTCATGCTCTCTGAGGTCCAACGCTGCTGAGGCGACGAGCATCTCATTACCGANGACCGAGGCAGCCAATCTGCATATCTCTTCTAGGCGCTGACAGGCTGTTGACCCCATTGATACATGATCTTCCTTCCCCCCTGAGACGGGTATATTCGTTAATGCTGCTGGACTTGCGAGCAGCCTTATTCTTGCAATTGCAGCTGCTGAGACATATTGTACAATCATCAACCCACTTTCAAGNCCACTGTTCTTTGCCAGATATGCAGGGAGCCCGCTCCAACTTGGCATCAGCATTTGATTCGTCCGTCTTTCAGAAATAGAACATATCTCATGTATTGCAGCTGCTAAATTATCCGCTGCCAAAGCAAGTGGTTCACCATGGAAGTTACCTCCGCTAAGTACGTCGTATCCGCCATTATCATCTTCCAGTATCAGAGGGTTATCTGTAGCACTGTTAACATCTGATATAGCAATCTCTTTGATCGATTTAACGACGTCTATAACGGCACCGTGNACCTGAGGTGCGCATCTGAAACTGTAAGCATCCTGTACACGTTGGCAATCCTCGTGAGACTCGTTTATCTGAGAATCCTTGAGATGNCTCAATATCCGATTAGCACTGACTCTTTGCCCGAGTTGCGANCTGACATCATGTATTCTGGGATCGAATGGCTTGTGNGAACCCGCTATCGCTTCTANACTCATTGCACATGCAGCATCTGCAGCGACACATAGTCTGTCAGCATATGCTGCTGCTTCAGCAAGGTAAGCGGCCATCTGAGATGTTCCATTAATCAGGGAAAGCCCCTCTTTCGCACTTAGGACGACGGGGTCTCTCCCTATGTTCTCGAAAACCGTCTTGGATTCAATCCCCATCCATTCGTTCCCCTGTCTATGCATAAATTCCCCCTCTCCAATGAGTGACATCGCCATATGAGCCAGTGGGGCGAGATCTCCTGAAGCACCCAGTGAGCCCACTGATGGAATGGTTGGCGCATATCCGGAATTAACTAGGTCAAGCATCGTATCAACAACCTCCGGCCTTATCCCTGAAACTCCCACCGTCAGCGAATTCGCACGTATGGCCAGCATCCTTAGCGATGTTAANGGATTCATATTCGGGCCAATTCCACATGCATGACTTAGAATCAGATTGCGTTGTAACTGTTGAAGTTGCGAGGAGTCTATCTTTACATTGGAAAGGCTGCCAAATCCNGTATTAATTCCATATACGGACTCATNGCTCTCGAGAATCGACTCGACGTGCTCTCTTGACTTCACCATCAGTTTTCGTGCGGATTCCGAAATGGAAAGCTTCGTCGGAATACTGCCAATCGACATGATATCCTCTAAGCTCATTGATTTTCCATCGAGTANGATTTCNCTCATNGTGAATATCCNCCTATNTTNTCNAGNAATTCNTCGTCNACCANNGANGGTTCTGTGATTACTAGGCGAGGGTCTTTTTTCTTAGCCCTATTTATCGCCCACATTGCACCAGGATTTCTGGCCCATGCCCTCCTGGCGATACCATTGTCAACATCCCATGAAAGCATAGATTCAGCACGTAACGAAGCATCAACTGACCCATCGAGCACGAGTCCAAATCCACCATTCATCACCTCGCCCCATCCGACGCCTCCACCGTTGTGCAAGCTCACCCACGTAGCCCCCCTACAAGCATCACCGATGAAATTCTGCACCGCCATATCGGCCGTGAATCTTGATCCATCCCTGATATTGGCAGTTTCCCTGTATGGGCTATCTGTACCTGAAACGTCATGATGGTCTCGTCCAAGGATGATCGGTGCCGACAATTTTCCGCTAGCTACTGCTTCATTGAATTTAGCAGCTATACGCTTTCTGCCATCACCATCTGCGTACAGTATCCTAGCTTGACTTCCAACAACCATGCCATAGTCATCTGCATTAGTGATCCACCTTAGGTTGTCCAGAATCTGACTCAGTATCTCATCAGGTGCATCGGAAGACTGCTCCAGTAAAACCTCTTTAGCTATTTCATCGGTGATTTTCAGATCCTCTCTCGATCCTGATGAGCATACCCATCTAAATGGGCCAAAACCGAAATCAAAGCACATGGGGCCCATTATATTCTCGACATATGAGGGGTATCTGAACGAGCCATCTTCCCCCACATCTGCCCCTGCTCTAGATGCTTCTAGCAAGAATGCGTTACCATAGTCCCAGAATTTCATTCCTTTTTCGGAGAGCCGATTTATGACGCCCCCATGATCGACTAACGTCGATTTGACCATTTTCCTGAATTTCTTGGGATCGTTAGATAGCATTTCAGAAGCTTCGCTGTGAGACATATTTCTTGGAATATAACCGCCTAACCATGGATTGTGAAGGCTAGTTTGATCACTGCATAAATCTGGAACTACGTTCGACTCTTCGAGATGCTCTAGGAGATCGACTATGTTGCCAATATAGCCAATTGAAATCGCTTCTTTATTCGCTATAGCATCCTTCGCGCGGGTTGTGACCCACTCGAGATCATCACTCATTTCCGATAGCCAACCTTGTGAGTGCCTCTTCTCAACAGCATGTCGGTTAGTCTCTGCAATTATCCCCACTGCGCCGGTAATCACTGCAGCCTTTGCTTGAGCACCCGACATACCGCCCAGGCCAGAGGTTACGAAGAGGACCCCCTCCAATCCTCGGTCGTGATCTAGCCCAAGATGAAGCCTCGCCGCATTCAGGAGGGTTATCGTCGTACCGTGTACGATTCCTTGCGGTCCGATATACATGTAGGATCCAGCCGTCATCTGGCCGTACTGGGTAACGCCGATCGCATTGTGATACTCATAATCCTCTTGTGTGGAGTGATTAGGAATCATCATCCCATTTGTTATGATTACTCTGGGTGAGTCTTTGTTTGAAGGGAATAGGCCCATAGGATGGCCCGAATACATCACAAGAGTCTGATCTTCCGACATCATGCTGAGAAGCCGCATCGATATGAGATACTGTGCCCAATTCTGGAATACCGAGCCGTTCCCTCCGTAGGTAACAAGCTCATGTGGGTATTGTGCGACTGCAGGATCTAGGTTGTTCTGTATCATCAGCATTATCGCTGCTGCAGACGGCGTTTCAGCTGGATACTCACCTATCGGCCTTGCATGCATCGGATAATTCGGTCTGAACCTGTGCATGTACACGTGACCATACTTACGAAGCTCGTCGGAGAAATCTTCTGCAAGCTCTTCATGCCATGATTTTGGAAAGTATCTGAGTGCATTTTCTATAGCGAGGGAGAAAGAATCCCGGTCGAGATTCAAAGGGCGTGGAGGAGCATGATCTACATCCGGGTCTATTTCTCGCTTAGGGGGGAGGTCTTCCGGGATACCTCCTCTAACGAGTTCCCTGAAAGATTCTTTATCGCTCATCAAGATTCGCTCCAATCCAATGTTATTGAGAGCATGTTTTCTATTTCGTCCATCATCTTGGAAAGCTTCGATTCAATAGCCTGTCTCTTATGATCTGGTATCTCTGGAAGATTAGCTGCAACATTGTAGGCTCCGATAATCGAAGCAGTTGCTAAGAGTTGCTTCGAGGCCATCAAATCGCTGTGAGCATTTCTATTGTGGTTTCCATTTATCTCGATGTGAAGGAGAGAGACCTCGTGAACCTTCGAAACGAGATCAAGGGGGACCTCAGCAGCGATTATTGATGCCGATTCTATCGCACTTCTTCGTCCGGGATCTTCTTTGTCCAAACGATATGCATCCACTACAGTATCATACGCCTTGCAATCTTCTCTGTAGCCGTTGATTGCAGTATCTTCGAATCCCATGGTTTTGGAGATTATGGATTCCGAAGGCCCATGTCCCTCCAACCATTTCTTCGATTTGAGTGTTAGATTAGAAACCATTCTCAGAAGAGCTGTTCCCTGGCCCCATGCGAGCCAGCCAACCGCACCGCCTCCAGGAGTAGGTTGTCCGCTTGAGATGTTAGAGAGAGTTTCTTTGATGTCCATTTATCCACCTGCCTATATGTCTCTTAGAGCCCATTCTATTATCCTCGATTCAGGGTCGAATTTTTCAAGGGTGCTGAGCCCTAATCCGAGTATCGCTTGCTCTACCAGAGTTTCCTCCGAAGCATCTTCCCCATGATACCAACGACCTGCCTTGAGCATACTTTCGAGAGGGACTAATCCGACTATCTCACTTCCATTTACCTTTGCACCAAGCGAGTGCGCCAAGGTCCGAACTGCTTCAAAGGCCACGTGAATATCCGTTTTATCCGGATCCGAGAGATTCATGGAAACCTGGGATATTCCATGCGAATCAAGCTTCACACCCATCCCTTGAACAGATTCAAGCATGCCCCCGACCCTTATTCTCTGGCCAACTTTGGACTTGATGAGGAACCCGGAGGTTCTGAGAGCCTTTCCTACTGTGGCCGAGACTTGTGGCTCGGGCTCTTCGATATTTACGTTGTAGGCTATCAGGATTGGACGTACTCCAATGGCCATAGCACCGAAAGTATCGCAGCCTTCATCCCATTCTCCAGGCCAACTATCGGGCATTCTAGTCTCTTCGTTTTTCCACGCTCCTCCTGAAAATCTCTCCTTTAGCCCTTCGTAGCCCCCTCTTCGTAAATCAGGCAATCTTGACCTAGAAGGATGAGTGGCATATGATCCGTATTTGAACATCGATACTTGCCCCATTAATTCTTTGAAGCAAGCATCAGCAACGGCGGAAGCGTCCTCTTCGGTCGAGTCTCCAAGTGGTATGAATGGGAGCACGTCCACTGCACCCATTCGAGGGTGGCCCCCTTTGTGCTGTCTCATATCAATCAGCGAATGGGCTCTTCTGACAAGAGCTATGCTGGAAGAAATGACTTGTTCCGGATCCCCGGCATAGGTTATCACAGTCCTATTGTAATCCTCATCCGGCTCAACACCAAGTATTCTTGAGCCTCCATCTTCTACTGAAGAGACTATTGATTGGATTATCGAAGAGTCTCTTCCTTCGCTTATATTGGGGACAGCCTCTATCAGAGTCATTTTTCTGACCTCACTGGTACAATGCCTCTGCTCCTTCAGTTGAGCGAGACCTTTCCGATAGTACTCTGCTGACCCCTTCCTCTAAGTCTTCCTTAGACATAGTGTTCTTACTTCTGGATATTGCATGCATGCCTGCCTCTGTTACCACTGCCTTCAATTCTGCACCACTCATTCCTTCGCATTTCTTAGCTAATTTCCGCATGTCAACAGAATCATCAAGAGGAGTATTTCTAGTATGAATTCCAAGAATCGATATCCTTCCTTCGAAATCAGGCACACCTATTCCTATTATCCTATCAAACCTACCAGGCCGTAGCAAGGCTTTGTCCAGGAGTTCCATCCTGTTTGTAGCAGCGATCACCATCACACCCTCAGAATCTGAGAATCCATCCATCTCAGCAAGAAGTTGCATCAGAGTTCTATGGACTTCGCGATCTCCAGAGGTTGTAGAATCCAGTCTTTTACTGCCAATTGCATCTATCTCGTCTATGAAAATCACTGATGGAGACTTCTCTCTTGCCATCGAAAAGATTTCGCGAACAAGTCTGCCGCCTTCTCCAATGTATTTCTGGGCGAGTTCTGATCCGACTATACCAAGAAATGTTGCGTTTGTTGAGTTTGCAAGTGCCTTAGCAAGCATGGTTTTACCGTTGCCAGGAGGACCTGAAAGAAGAATACCCCTCGGAGGATCTATGCCAAATTTAGAGAATGCATCTGGATTGAGGAGAGGCATCTCAACGGCTTCTCGGAGTGATTTTATTTGTTGGTCGAGACCTCCGAGCATGCTGAATTCCGTATCTGGTTTGTGAATTATCTCAGAAGCCGCTACCAAGGGATCCCATCCGTCATTTAGAATCTCGATTATGGAAAGTGTATCCTGGTTCAGAGTTACTCTCGATCCAGGCGATAGGTCCGCATGGTTGATTCGGGGATTGTATGTTACCAAAAATACAGTTCCATTGGAGCTCTTGACAATTGCTCTGTCTTCGATGACGTCCTGTACATGGCCCACGATGAGTGGTGGAGATTTGAGGTGTCTAAGGTCTTCCTCAAGTCTCCCGGCTCTCTTGGATACCTGTGTTATCTCGTTTTCCAAAAGAAGCTTCTCGGTAAGGAGAGTTTGCGTTCTGTCCGCAAGCATCTCAAAGTCACGTTTCAGTGAATCGATCTCTGAAGCCATATCTGTATCGCTATCGACCTCGTCCTCAACATGTGAGGTGCCCGCCGCGTCGCTCGCCATGGTGCTTCTTCTATACTGGCAGTTGAGAAGGCTTCGGCTGAGTCGAATTCATGACTGATTAGCAAAACCGGAGAGTATGGGTGTGTGCGAGCTATGCGGGAAAGAGAACACTGGAGTGTTCAATATACTAGTGTCCGGCGCCCAAATATCCGCCTGCGCAACATGTAGTACCAAGAGGGGATTTTCGATTCCGTCTAGAGAAACGGGCAGAACTAGACCATCAACTAAATCACCAATTTCTAGGGCCCGTAAGACTCGGCCAACATTCGAAGCTGCAAGTGATTTTCACATAAGGATAAGAAAGGCCAGGGAAGCAGGCGGGATGAGCGTCGAGGAGCTTGGAAGGAAGATGAATCTCCGTGTACAAGATCTTCAGAAATACGAAGGTGGAAGCGTGCCTCCTGACTCGGTAGCAAAAAAACTTGAGAAGGCGTTAGGGATTATGATACTGGAGGAAGTCGAAGCAAATGACGTCTCTCCAGTCGTAAAACGCTCGAATAAGTCCGTTACTATCGCAGACATGCTAGATGATCTGATGAGGGATGCATCCAATGACTGATATCAAGAAAATCAGAATTGAAGCCATACACCTCGATCAGGATGACCCCAAGAAATGTACTGCTAAGAAATTAGAGAGGAGGGGGCTGATACGGTGCAAGACAAGGATATCCTCAGCTGCGAAAAGGGGGATTCTACTAGATCCTCTCTCAGAGACACTACTGAGTCCGAGTGATCTAAATTTAATTGAAGACGGGTCTCTTGTTGCGTTGGACTGCTCATGGAAGAGGATTCATGAATCTGTCAGGATTATATCAAAAACCACGAGGCTCGAATCTAGGATACTCCCCATCTTACTCGCAGGGAATCCTGTGAGCTGGGGAAAGAGAGGGCGGATGAGTACTGCAGAGGCCCTCTCCGCCTCGTTGTACATAGTGGGACGTAAAGATCAGGCTATTTCTCTATTGACCCCGTTTAAGTTCGGTGATGCGTTTCTTGACTTGAACAGACAATTACTCGAAGCATACTCCTCTTGCAATAGTCGGACTGAAGTTGAGGAGATGCAGTGGGAATTTTTCGATCGTCCATCATCTGACATTTGATCCTGGGGCTATATCTCCATCTGGCCTAAGTAGTCGTACGGACCCCTTGCCATCGTCCGCTGCCAAAAGCATACCTTCCGACATAACACCCCTGAGTTTCCTAGGCTCCAAATTGGCGACAAAGACGACCAATGAGCCAGTGAGATCTTCTTTGGCATAGTAGTCCTTTAGACCTGCGCAAACAGTCCGATCTTGTTCGCCGCCTTCTGATATCTTGACTACATAAAGGCGGTCTGCATTGGGGTGGTCGTCGACGGAGATGACCTTGCCAATCCTGAGTTCGACAGATGCAAAGGTATCGAAGTCAACGAATGCCACACCTTCGATGTGTGGGGCGTCGTTATTCATTGTGTCTGTAGATTCTTCATCTGAGAGGATGCTCTCGAGATCAAGTCTGGTGAAAAGAGGTTCAGATTCAGGCAAGCGAGATGGGCGTTCTCCGCTAGCCATTGCATCATCCCACAACAGATCTCTCGGATTTCCCGGTTCTCCAATCATGCCCCACAATCTTTCTGATTGGAAGGGCATGTATGGATAGGTGAGTATTGAAAGAACACGTAGGCTATGCCATGCAGCAGATAATGGTAACAACGCTTTCTGTATTTCTTCTGGGTCATCGGAACGTAGATACTTCCAAGGTTCCGATCTTTGAAGAAAGCCATTACCCTCCTGTGATATGTCCATTATCTTCCTGAGCGCTTCTTTGAACCTCTGACGTTCCATCGAGTCAATTGCCCCCTCGATCTTCGACTCTATGAATTTCTCAAAATCAGGATATGCCTCCAAACCAGGCATGGAGGCAACAGGGTTCACTCCATCTTTGGAAGCACGTTTGACTAGTGAAAGCACCCTATTCACATAATTGCCATAATTACCGATCAACTCTGAATTTACACGTTCTACGAACTCATCCCATCGGAAATCTGTATCGTGAAGTTCTGGCATGTTTATGGTCAAATGATAACGAAGTGAATCAGGATCATATCTTTCGAGGAATGTTGGAAGCCACACTGCGTGCTTTCGACTTGTTGAGAATTGATCCCCGGAGAGCATCAAATACTCATTAGATGCGACGTTGTCCTCGAGATGGAGCTTCGCATGCTCGTCCTTTCCTGTGTTGAGTGCCAATAATATGGCAGGCCATATTATGGTGTGAAATGGAATGTTATCCTTCCCCATGAAATATACATGTTTGAGCGATTCTCCATGTATCCACCACTTCTTCCAAATATCCTCATCAGCACCACCATCTGACTTAGCTGCATGTTGTTCTGACCATATTCTTGCACAGGTCAAGTACCCTTGAACCGCATCGAACCACACGTAGATGCGCTTCGATGCCCATACGTCCCCGTCCAGTGGTATCGATACGCCCCATTCTATATCTCTCGTGACAGCACGTGGACGTAGACCCATATCTAGCCAATTCTTTGTCATTGATCTGACATTTGGCTTCCAAACCCTCTGTCGCTCTGATGCATGGTCCTCCAAATCTTTCTGAAGAAGATCTAACCTGAAGAAGAGATGGTCGGTTTCTCGAATTTCGACAGGGTCTTCAGGATTGAGTTTTGAGACGGGTTCAATCAGCTCATCAGCCTCATATGTTGATCCACATGAGTCGCATTGATCACCTCTAGCGCCGTCCGAAGAACATCTCGGACATTTTCCAAGAACATATCTATCAGGAAGAAATTGTATGTCGCCATTATCCTTGATAGAGCAGAACTGCTCCATGGTTTCCCTCTTCAAGAATCCTTTCTCATGTAATTCCAGTATGACTTCTTGAACAAGCTCGTGGTGTCTTGAATCAGAGGTTCTACCATACAAGGCACCGCCATAATCTACACCCCTGGAATCGATATTATCACCCCATGAGCAGCCGAGCTTTAACAGAGAGTCAAGTATGGCTGTATGATTCTCGTCAACAATCTCTTGCGGCGATTTCCCTGTTTCATCAGCAGTCACTGTTATCGGCGTCCCGTGCTCGTCAGAGCCGCTCAACATCAATACTCTCCTGCCTCTCATTCGCTCATACTTGTACTGTATATCGGCAGGAAGGCAATTGCCTGCTACATGTCCCAGATGAAGTGGTCCATTGGCATAGGGCCAAGCCATGAAAATTGCAACATGCTGACTGTCCACGAGTCGACTCTCGAACAGCCACATATTTAGGAGATGGGCAAACTCGCAGTTATGGAGCAACGCAACCACATGCATACCAGCTTTGTCCAATCTCTTCTCCGGAGGAACTCCTGAAGTGACTCCCGTATCCGCTATTTTGCTGTATGGAACCGTCGCTCTTGGAGTTTCATTCATCTGCTCAATACTCGAAGCAGTTCTACTAAGCACAACAAGAGGCCACATACTTGCACTACAGCCGAAAATGCCTACAACTGCTGAAAGATGGCTGACTTTCAAGGATGATCCGGAACGCCCCCTCACCGCCATACTCACTCTAAACACGATCGCGCACACAGTGGGTGCGCTAGGTGTCGGTTCGGAAGTCGAAAATGCGTATCCCGGGGAGTATGCGCTAGCAATCGCATCAACTATTCTGACGCTGCTCGTCTTGCTCCTCTCGGAAATCCTCCCGAAAACAGTAGGGACACTCTATTGGAGGCGACTCACGGTTAGTGCAGGGTTGGTACTTCACTGGATGACGATCGTACTAGCACCCATCATATGGCCAATCGAAAAGACACGTCGACTTCTTCCATCTGTCAAAGAGGAGGCAATGACTCGGGATGAGATATCTGTCATAGCAGATATAGCAGAAGAGACTGATGTCATAGATGAGAGAGAGGAGAGCGTAATACAGAACCTATTGATGCTCAAAGAGATGACTGTGGGTGCGATTATGACTCCGCGGACGGTTATGACGTACGTAGAATCAGAAGAGACGATCGGTACAGTCATGGAGCGTATTCCTGTAATGGTCCATGGTAGAATGCCTGTGTTTGATGAAGATGCGGTAGTTGGCATGGTGTTGAGATCCGACATTCTTAGGAATGCGGCTGCAGATAATTTCGACCCATCGATGACTGAGATAATGCGTCCAATATCGAGTGTTCATTCTGGTGGGTCCATAGATGCAGCACTCAGAATAATGCTTGAAGATAGGGTGCAAATTTTGACTGTCGAAGAAGAGTTTGGGACGATCATCGGTTTAGTAACCATGGAAGACGTCATTGAAACCCTACTCGGTGTCGAGATAGTGGACGAGGCGGATATCGAGGGTATAGAAGAAGGAGCCGTCCGGGAAGATATGCGCGAGCTGGCAATGATGCGTCGTGAAGAAGAGTAACTCAGTCAAGATTGGCCGTATCTTCTTCTTTCTCAGAGAGAAGGCCTCTCTTCTCTGCATAGTCGCTAAGTTGGTCTAGTCTCTTCAGCCATCCTTTGGAGCTTCCAGTCTTGGTAGATCGGACAAGCCAGACGCCACCGAATATCCTCTCCCAGAGTCCTCTCTTTGCCATCGAGAAGCGGATCAATAGCCAATCGAAAAAGAGCGGCAGTAAAAGCAGAAGTCCTATCACTCTGAATATGGCTGATCCTGTTGATTCGCCCAGAGGCGACGAGAGGTCGGAGAGCATTGTTAGAGCAGTGACCAGGCCGATGATCGCGAAAGGAAAGCTCAGCCCTTTGAGAAATGTGTATGCCCACGAGGCATTATTACCGCTTGATGTAACGAACTTCGTCCGCGAGACAATGTTCCCAACGGTTCTGTTGAATCTAGATGGCAAGAATCCTACATTGCCAAAGTAGAGAAGCATCCCACCTATGATAATGTAGGTCGCATCAAAATTTAATCCCCATGCGAATACACCGACTACGGGAAACATCCACCCGTACCCCACAAGTACATCGACGAATCTTCTGAAGGCCATCTGACCACTGGTTGGCACCTCGAAGCCATCTGGGAACGAAGGTAACTCAGAGGGTTCAGGCTTTGGCTTGCCCTCTTTCTTCTCTCGACGCCTCGAGAATCGAGATTCCCTTTTGGGTTTCTCAATCTTCGCAGAGGCCTTTGCAGGGGTCTTCGCAACAGCCTTTGCAGAGGCCTTTGCAGGAGTCTTCTTCTTAGTAGTCTCCTTAGGAGTTTTTCCAGATTCAGCCTTCTCTAGCAATCCCATGTCGAACCCTCACTGAAGCGCCTCGCCCATAGTCTTGTAGTGTTCAAAGTCCTCCGATTGGGTAAAACTTTCAATTTCAGAGGCCGGCAAATCACCCAAAACTTCGTTGATGAGCGCAAAGAAGTCCCTCCTCTCATCTTCAGGAGCATGATGTGGATCAGTTCCAACCTTCTTGTACAGATCATATGCATCTGATTCGGTAAAGGATTCGATGAATTTAGAACTTTGATTGCCGAGAAGCGTATCCACTATGCTGAAGAGCCTCGCAAAGTCATCATTTGCTTGCTTTAGTCTTGTTATGGCTGCCGCAAACTCCTCGAATTCCATTGTTCCACTGTCATCTACATCTGCAGTCTGGAAGAAGTCAATCAACTCGTCTTCTTCAAATGACGATAGCATTTCAGTGCTTATCCCCGTTGCATCAGATACCTTCTGAATGAATGCTGGTTCATCCATAGAGTGTATGAACTCATCAAGTGTGAGATGATCTGTATCCTTGGGTTTCTCGATAAGCTCGACTTTGGGAGCAATATCCCTTACTACCTGTTGTTGCTCCTTCCTCATTACTATGATCTCCCTGTCCAGTTCTGTTCCGAACCTATCAGAGAATCTATTGATTAGCGATCCTCTATCTCCCTTTGCGATTCTGTCTATGTGGCCATACATCCCATCAAGACCTTCGGAGCCTATGTTGGCAGCTTTCCTGGCACTCCAGAGCGACTCGAGATCTTCTTCAGCTGGATCTTTGTTCTTGTTAGACCAATCATGATCATACTCGCCCAATTCAGGAGTAGTGACCGTTCCTTGGCCACCTCCAATGGGTACAAGGCTGTCAAAGTCCTCATTGGGGAGGTTTTGAGGCGGGGGAGGAGGCACCATAGGGTCTCCCTGAGCATCCATCGGAGGAGGAGGCGGGGGCGGGGGTGTAGGAGGTAATTTCCCCTTCTTCTTACGTCGTGGGATTAGGCCCATGGTATGCTCTCAATCAATTCCGTGTTTCAACGTTCGCCGAATGTGTAGCTATTGTGTGCTATTCAAGAAGGTACTAGCTCAGCCCAGCCTTTGAGTTGTAAAAACATAGCCATGCCCTCATCAACAACATACTCGCTTCCTGAATTCCCATCTATCTCCCTGTCATTTATTATCGCTCTAACATCATCGATTAAGAGGCGAATTTTGGTATTCTCGCTCCCTGCAAAAACAATAGCCTCCTTCAATGGATCAAATGGTTTAGAACCGTCCGGATCCAGTCTTTCGAAGGGTATCTCAGTGACTCTGAGGCCCGATTTACCATGGAGACTCCCGAGATGTCGTATTACTCTCTTGACATCGACCGTTACATTTTCGTCTGTTTCGCCCCCTATTACCGAGACCGTGGAGTTGGCATGTACGAGTGCCCAGAATAGGCTTGTTCCAGATTCCCCGAACACTTTGAGAGACCTATCTCGTTTCAATCTTGAAACGTGGTCTTTGCTGGAGGCTTTCTCAATCAGGTCTAGCATTTTGGGTCGGGAGACAGGATGGTTCTGTCCTCTTGCTTGTTCAATCAGACTATTGACGCTCGGAGACCCTTTTGCTCCGGTTGTTGCTTCTGAAAGCATATTCGATATTCTTTCAATACCCTCATCCAGTCTTCTGGACCAACCCGAGTCTTCCTTTTGAGATGCTGATACCTCCAGCCCCACGCCTCGGATATATGTCACAATCTCCCTTCTTGCATTCGAGTCCAGATGGAAGAGGGACGGGTCTCTTAGGTGAATATGGAAACCCCTATGGCCTGAGAAAGTAAACTGAGCGTAGTCTTTGTTGAATCCAAATTCCGGCTCTAGGAAGTCGTTCCAGAGGGACCACGCCTGATCTTGTATGGCAGATATCAGATTGGGGAAATCAGTGGGGCTGATGCCGTGCAGATGATCGCCGTCCAGATCGAATATTAGGTCGGCTCCCCTCCAGCCCTTATCGGACATCGTTCTCTGGGACGGATCATCGTAGTAAGCCGTTGAGTGAAAGCATGAATGGGGGAATCTTTGGCAGAGGTAGGAGTGGAGTGCTCCTGCATCCGTAAATGAGCGATGCCGATCGGTTGGCCTGTCGCCCCATGGCATGAACATCCACTCACGACGTCTGAGGCGAGGAGGGAGCCAGATATCGCTCGGTTCCATGGACCTGTAGAAGTCGGCAAACCTCGAACCTATACGACTCCAACCCTTCGCCACGTCGAAGCGATTGGAAGGAAGGCCTTCAAGATGGCGTCATTCCATTCTTAGGCCTGGAACTGTTTTTGGCTCTGTTGAGGGCTCTGCTCCTGTCAGTTCCAGATAGGCCTCGTATGACAGATACTCGCCGTCATGTACTATCGCCTCTGAGAATTTCAAGGGCTTTCCGGTCTTAGCGCACTTTGGACCGAGTTGACCAGTTGCGGTGGATAGCTTCTCAGCATCGGGCATGTATCGCCCAAAGAGCGCAGATACTTCATGGTGGCGATTGTCGTGGAGTCTGCCAAGGCAATTTATACAACCTCAACAGCGCCTATGCTATGACGACTCATTACAGCATAGGCCATTCACCAGATCCAGATGACGCATTCATGTTCTATGCCATGACTGAATCTCTGATAGATACGGGCGACAGGCGATACGAGCACGTTCTCGTTGACATACAGACGCTCAATCAACAAGCTCTGGACGGTGCGCATGATGTAAGCGCTGTCTCAATACACTCCTATCCGACAATTTCCAATAATTACTCCTTGATGAATTGCGGCGCTTCGATGGGAGAAGGATATGGGCCGATGATAATATCCACTTCAGAATCTTCTGTTGAAGAGGCCTCTGAGTCTACGATTGCAATTCCCGGACTCGGCACTTCCGCTTATCTAGCATTGAGGCTCGCCTTAGGAGATGTGAATGTAGAAGTTATGCCATTCGACGAGATTCTCCCCTCAGTAGCATCTGGAAAATCAACTCATGGGTTGATTATTCACGAAGGGCAATTGACTTGGAAAGATGAAGGAGTTCACCTGGTGTTAGATCTGGGGGTATGGTGGAATGAAAAAACAGGTCTCCCACTGCCCCTGGGTGGGAATGTCGTCCTAAAATCTCATGGCTCAGAGATATGCGAGCAAATCGCCAATGATGTAAGGCACTCTATAGAGCATGCAATATCTAATCCTGAATCCGCACTGTCATTCGCAAAAAAATGGGGCAGGGGGATATCTGACGAAACCAACGAAAAATTCGTTGGGATGTATGTCAATCAACGAACCATCGATTATGGCGACGATGGACGAGAGGCTGTAATGAGATTCTTGGAAGAGGGACAATCAATCGGATTGGTCGACTCGAACTTCGACCCTCGAGCCATTGATTTCATAGGCAGGGCGGATGGTCGATAAAACATGGATAAGCCAGAGATATCCGAGTTCGATTCAGTTGACCCGGCACCTGCGAGTGAGATACTATCGGTGCCAAGCTTAAGGCAAACCATTTGCGATGAAAATGAAAGAATGTTTCAGAGAATGAGAGCTCTTTTTGCGTTGAGGAACATCGGAGGTGTTGACGCTGTTGAGGCGCTTGCAGCTGCCTACTCTTCCAAATCAGCACTCCTAAAGCACGAGATTGCATATGTGATGGGGCAAATGCAAGATCCTGCAGCAGTACCACATCTCATCGATCGTCTCGAGGATCATGACGAGGATCTCATGGTACGTCATGAGGCCGCTGAGGCTCTGGGTGCGATTGGAGATAGAATCGCATTGGCTACATTAGAGAAATTCGTAGGCGATCCAGAACCGGTTGTCGCAGAGTCCTGTGAAGTTGCAATGGATCTGCTAGAGTATGTCGCATCCAAATCGTTAGACTACGAAGTAACTGATTGAATGCTTCCACGGACTAAACCGACATCCATCCCACAAACATCGACAAGGAATCGCGCAAGCCCCTCCACAGACTGCTCATCGAGTATATTGGAAACCTCCGAACGGAAGTACTGGTCCATTCTGCTGGGAGTTAGCCCTATCTTATCAGCGGCGATTCTGACAACTTCTTCCCTCCTATGATTGTCATTGATGAAGGCCTGGTAGTTTGAGATTAGCTCGGTCTTGGCTTCCAATATATCTCGATTATCAGATGATCTGTGTGTAGCGAAAACGCCGAACACCATTGGGAGGCCTGTTGAACGGGTCCATTCGGCTCCAAGGTCTAATTGAACGAGGGATGGATGTTCCGAGGCCGCCCTCAATGCCCTGTCCCCTATGAGAAGCGCCCCATCACACTGTTGGAGCATGGAGCCCAAATCTGGTCCCAAGTCTATTGCACGNGGNTCCAGCCCCTGTTTGTCCAAATACCATCTTAGCAATCTTTTTGAGGTGGATGAATCGGTTGGGAATGCTATATCTCTCATATGATCTGGAGGGCGATCTCCGAATAGNAGTACGCTTCCAACATGTCCCATTGAGACAATTCCAAGATCTCCGACGAGACGTAGGATATCGCTATGCTTCGCGAAATCTGCAGAGGGAATCGGGGCCATTAGGCAGTCCCTTCGAAGTACATGCCCCGTCAACCACGAAGGNGGGGCAGGCAGTATTCTCCATTTTTCCGACAGATTGTGATACAAAGGATCNCAATTTGTGAATGCGACGCGTCCTATGGTCCTATTCCACACATTATCACCTCAGTACTGGTAGGGTCTTCGGTTCTGAACGGTTTTTCAAAGTGTGTGATTTGAATCTCGTATAAGTCGTATTTCTCTGAACGGCATCTTGTCCCGTGGACTCGATCATCCGTATTAGGCCATCCATGCCTGTGTTAAGGGGGGTGTTCGAACCTGCGGAGTGCATAATTTCCTCCTTCTCAACAGTTCCATCGAGATCATCGGCTCCATTGAGGATCGCTAGAGAAGCTANATCGTCTCCAATGTTCATCCTGTAAGCCTTCAGATGAGGTATATTATCAAGCATCAGCCTGGATATGGAGATTGTTCTGAGGACCTCTTCAGCANTTGGTATCTTAGCCTCGGGTAAACGTGTTTTNTCAGGCAGAAATGGATATGGCACGAAGCATTGGAATCCGGAAGTCTCATCCTGTAATCTCCTAAGCAAATCTAGATGGATGATTCTGTCCCTAAGCGTTTCAACGGTNCCAAACAACATNGTNCAATTCGTTGGGAGGCCCACTTCATGTGCTGATCTNTGGATTGAAAGATACTCAAGACTAGATTCTTTGCCCCTGCATATTCTATCCCTNACAGAATCTACGAGGATCTCCGCACCGCCGCCGGGAATTGCATCTAAACCTGCATCCATCAACCGGGTCAGAGTTTGANGTATAGATATCCCNGTACGTTTGGCGATATGTTTGATTTCAACTGCAGTCAAAGATTTGATTGTGATGTGTGGAAATTCCTTCTTCATGGCTCTGTATAGATTTTCATAGTGCTCAATGGTCCATTCAGGGTGAAGTCCACCAACAGAATGTACTTCATCGATAGCTTCCGAATATGGGCGTACCCGATCTAGATATTCTTCTACAGACAAGTAATATGCATCTTCATGCTTCGAGCCTTTCCTAAACGCACAGAATCTACAAGCTAGAACGCATATATTGGTCGTATTGACATGTAAGTTCAGATTGAAATGTATCTTTTCTCCGTGCATTCTCTTCTTCACTGAATGAGCTAATTCGCCGAGTTGCATGAGAGGGGCATGCTTGTATAGCGACAATCCCAAATCAAGGTCGATTCGCCCGCCTTCGGAAATGATGGCACGAGCCCGATCCATGGCATCTTTGACTTCTAAATCAGCCATATTGAGTTCCAGCGGCATAGCGCCGCTGTCATTGTGCATGATGTATCTCTCTAGACCCCCATCTATAACTGAATGGCTAACTCCATAGCACCCAAAACGATAGGTAACCAATAAGGACCAATAGAATCACGTTAACACATGCAGGGTCACGCCATAGAAGAATTGAATGAGGCTGCATCAAGGTGCAGAAGGAGGATTGTCAAAATGGTATACAAAGCCCAATCTGGCCATCCAGGCGGCTCCCTATCATGCATAGACATCCTTGTGGGCCTATACAGAAGCGCTATGAGATTTGACCCAAAGAACCCCGGCTGGGAAGATCGTGATAGATTTGTCATGAGTAAAGGGCATGCTAGTCCTGCAGTATACTCGATACTTAGGGATGTAGGAGTTCTAGAGGATTCGGATCTAGATGGTTTCAGATCACTTGGATCCGTATGTCAAGGCCATGTAGACAGGAAGTGGACAGAAGGGGTCGACTTCTCCGCAGGCAGTCTGGGCATGGGGCTTTCATTCGGACTTGGATCGGCACTTGCAGCCAGACTCGACGTATCTGAGAGGCATACCTGGGTATTGTTAGGCGATGGCGAGATACAAGAAGGGCAAATATGGGAGGCTGCGATGGCCGCATCTCATCTTGAGGTGACCAATCTCACTGCGATAATCGATAGGAATAGGATACAGAACGATAATTTCGTGGATGATCAGATGAGGGTTGGGGACGTCTCCTCCAAATTCCACTCGTTCGGATGGAATGTTATCGAGATTGATGGGCACGATATGAAGCAGGTCGTTAGTGCTCTTTCTGAGGCAAAGGCGAGTGACGGACCTACCGCCATTGTGGCTGCGACAGTGAAAGGGAAGGGGGTCTCCTTCATGGAAGATAATCCTGCTTTCCACGGGGCTCCTCCAAATGACGAGCAGTATGCTGAAGCAATGGAGGAATTGTCATGACCGGAATATCAGAGCCGGGGGCATCAAGAGACGGATATGGCGATGCGTTGCTAGATTTATCGTCTGATGAGAGAGTTGTGGTTCTGGAGGCGGATCTTGGGAAGTCCACCAAATCCTGCCACTTCAGAGCGCGGTATCCGGACAGAACGTTCTGTCTTGGTATAGCTGAGCAGAATATGGCACTGGTCGGAGCGGGTCTTGCGGAAGCTGGCAAAATCCCCTTCGCGAGTACCTTCGCGATATTCTCCGAACGAGCCTTTGAACAATTCAGGAACGGTATTGCTAGGACAGGGCTCGTTGTACATTTATGCGGTAGTCACGGAGGCATGCATACCGGGCAAGATGGAAGTAGCGCTCAGTCTACTGAAGATCTTGGCATCTTCAGAACCCTTCCGGGCATGACGGTAATGCATCCATGCGACAGAAACTCTGCACGATCCTTGACTCGAAATCTCCTCGACCATGAGTACCCATCTTACACCAGAACTGCTCGTAATAAAACTAGAGAGATATATTCCGAAGAAGAGGCAGATAATTTGGAGATAGGCGTTGCATCCGAGTTGAGGGCTGGCGAAGATGCGACAATAATCGCATGTGGCGTGATGGTAGAGCGATCTCTGGATGCTGCAGAAGAGCTCTCAAATCAAGGCATAGAGGCACGAGTCGTTGATATGCACACTCTGAAGCCTATCGATAAAGAAGCGATTCTCAAAGCAGCAAAGACTGGCGCCATAGTAACCGCTGAAGATCATTCAGTCATCGGCGGACTCGGTTCTGCAGTTGCTGAGATATTATCGGAGGAGTGCCCAACCAGGATGAAGATGGTTGGAGTCAGGGACAAATTTGGTGAAAGCGGATCTCCAGAGGAAATCATGAATAAGATGGGGCTGACTTCTGACAATATAGTTCAAAGAGTGATAGAATTAGTGCAAAAACCTGGGCGTACTTGATGTAGGCGTTCGTATCCGTATCACTCATGGTTGACGAGTCCGTACTAAGAGACCTGCTCGACGGGAAGATATCTCCTGAGGAGGTTGATGACCCCAACATAGTTAGTCTGATAGAGCGAATATACGGTGCAGAAGCGCTTGAAAAGCTTGGATTGAGGCAGACAGATTCGGCTCCGAGGAGTTTTTCTGAACCTATTCCCGAGGAGGTTGATTCCGCAGAGTCGGATATCGAAGCGATTGGCCCTATTCAAGAGGATGAGGGGCGATGGGGGCCGAGATGGACGATTCTCATATTGGGGATTCTGACAACTGCACTTTTCGTGTTCAACGTCTATGCAGGCGTTGGAACCGTGGTTGAGCTTTGTGAATCCGACTCCTGCGGGGAAACCTACACGCTTGGAAACGCTCCAGATCTGGAATCTTCAGACAGTTGGAGGGAGCCGGGCACGCTGACGAACGAGGATATCATTGCCATAAGTACGACATCCATAATCGCAGTAGTAGGTCTGACTGGAAGATACAGATAGAAATCCGCATCGAGGTCTTGTAAATGGAGTTGGCCACTCTTAGCATAGTCGGACTCATAACAATCGCAGTGCTTTCCTTGTGGGCCTTTTTGGAAGGACGCATCGCACTCCTAAAAGAGAGTCTTCTATCTGGAATCCTGCTTGCTGTGGCCGATCTTTTTGTTGAGTTTCTCGGAACCACAATGGGAAAATGGGAATACGTTGACTCCGTTTTATTCCTAGAAGACCGCGTACCGGTGGAGCTCCTTCCAATCTTCTTCTCTCTCGGTATGCTGATTACATTTGTATATGAATGGCTAAATGAATCGGAATGGGAGGTTTCGCTCAGTCTTTCTCTAAACATAATCATCCTTCTTGGCGTGTCTGTATACGTCTTCAGGACTTTCAACGATCAGCCGGTTGCTCTGGTAATGATCTCCGTGCCAATCGGTATCTGGGGGCTTATGCAGA
>PAUH01000036.1 GCA_002712645.1 Methanobacteriota archaeon | reverse complement strand
CGACGTCGTTTGATTAAAATCACAACTGAACGCTCTTCGTGGGGCTCTTACTACGAGCCTCACGAAGAAGCTTTCACTGCCAATAGATCCCCTTAAGGAAGCCTTGGGGGCGTCCCAGGAGATTCCATAAAACATTCATCGCCAACTTTCCTTACTATCTGGTCGATGGGTCTCGAAAGCGCACTGAGAGTGATAAGAAAAGAACAATTGCAAACGTAGCCAGTAATGGATAATCCTCTTTAATCTCAGATATAGCAAGGCCAATGCAGAATGAGATTAGACAGACTACCATCAAGCCCAGCAAGAATAGGGGTGCAAATCTAGGTCGCGTGTCTATGAATTCATAGACGTAGTAACCCGATCCCTTGATTGCCCAGAATTCGGCAAAGACAAGGTATAATGCTCCAACTATGAGACTCAGACTCATCATTGTCCAAAGAACTACCATGCCGCCTAATACTAGATCGATTGAAAGTAGTATTAGAGCCAAATTATGCATCACATGCTCATGTGGTTTGAACATATGATCTAGATTCTCTCCGTTCTCAACCATTGACGGAATTATGACGTGACGAACAACAACTGCGGTCAACGCGGCAGAACCGAATCCAGTTGCGAATATCGATACGCCGCTCACAACCAACCAAGATGGGATCTCAGCGCCCACCCCAACTCCAATGGATATCAGACCATTCAGCAGCATAGATGCCCCGAACAGAATCAATGTCCACGAACTAAACGTTCCTAACTTCTCAAAACCCTCTGAAGGATACTCCCGTACTTCCAGGCTCTCTCTGAAGAGAACGACCATGATTCCAGGAACTGGATTTAGAACCATCCAGAACAAGGCCGTGTGGATGGCTAGATATGCACAAGAAAGACGGAAAACAACTCTCAACCAAGTATCTATGCTGCCTGTTCCATGAAGATTTTTTATGTTTAGTGGACCGCCTTTATCATAATTTAAGATATAAAATAAAATCGAAAAAATGAGAACTAATACGATAAGTGCACGAGAAATCAGACTGCGGTCATATCCCTCCAAACTCACCTTTCTGACCATCTCAAACACTCAGAAGTCGAAAAGAGTAGGTTTACTGGAAGATCGAAGTCGATTTGAAGATGAGAGCCTCTCTATTGCCTTCATGATTCGATTTTCACCAAAACCAAGCTCATCCCTGAGCATCCCCATTATCCCTTCCTCGTGACCGGTGGTGTACGCTGGAGGGTCCTCCTCTACAGTCGGATGATTGTGGAAAAGATTACGAATATCCTCGATATTTTCGGGAACTTCCACTCCTCGATGCCCAGCCACTTCTTCCAAAGTTCCGAATTTTCGAATTAATTTGACGCCTGTTTTCGGACCAACCCCCTTGAAACCCGGATGGAAATCAGTCCCAATCATTATGCCAAGATCAACAAATTGTTCCCTTGAAATTTCAAGATTAAGCAGAGTCTCTTCAAGTTCTATGCGTTCTGCTTTCAGAACCCTTCCAAATCTCCTTGTCCCATGTGCGGTGAGATTCCTAATCATCACCGGAGCCCCATAGAGTAGAGTGTCCCAATCCTGGCTCGCGACAGCCGAAACTCCTCCACGCTTGCAAATCATCGCTGCAGCACCTTCAGCCTCCATGGGCGCGTCAATCCATACGACCCCCATCAAGTCAAACAGACGCTTCGTGTCCTGAACCATGGATGGGGTATACTCCGCAATTTGCGGCCCCAACTTCTTCGCAGAGTCCAGATCTTCCGCTTCAACCGCCGCCTCCCACCGCCGCCTGGCCTCCTGCTTCCTGCTTCTACGCTCATCAAGCGTTTCACGCTTCAAATCAGGTGGCTTGCCATCGAAGACAAAAACAGGATCTATTCCATGTGCCACAAGCGATGAGGCTCGGTCGAGAAAACCATACAGATGCGCAGTCACACGACCCTCGTGAGAAAGAGGCCTTCCATCTGGACCAGTAAGGCTGGTTATGAATTGATACGCATTCAAGAAAACATCCACTGCAACTCGCTGCCCTCGCAACTCTGAGAGATCAATGGGATGCGCCGATACCAAGTCTCTGAGGTTGCATCCCATGGTTACGACCATCCTCCGCCAGTCGATTCAGGGCTTTAGGGTTGAAGGACTGTTCCACNAGCGCACACCATGGTCAGGATGATAGTCGGGTCCGGATGGCATCCACGACTATTCAGAGAGGAGGTACTCAGAATACACGGCTCAGATCAGGCAATACATCCGAGAATCGTAATCACAGANCAACAAAATAANTTCGAGGTCACATGCTCTCATTCTACCATGACTCTAGATAACGCCACTATCCTCCCAATGCGGGTGGAGGAGATATCGGAATCAATACGCCAATGGCTATCTGATTATCCAATAAACGACACATTTGCCGTNAGAACCACNATTCTCGGTGATGGTGTTCCGGGATTCAAGAGACNGAATATCGAGAGTATCATTGGCAAAGAAATCTCCGATAGGGGAGCCATCGTCGATCTCAATGATCCTGAACTTACGGTACGCCTCATCCTCGCAGGTGCAGCAGATCAGCCCCAACATCCAGATCCCATGATTTCAGAACCCATCGCAGTAATCGGCATTGAAAATCCAGTTCATCACCCCTTCTTGAATCGGCCAATGACATCCATGCCCTTCTTCAAACCCGTGACCCTTGACCCGCGTCTTGCAAGCCTCCTAATCTCCATGTCCTACTCGGAAGGTGNACCGCCNTCTATCGTAATCGACCCATTCAGCGGAACTGGATGCATTCCTATTCAGGCACATCATCGCGGAATACCTGTTTTAGCCAGTGATTTAGATCCAGAGATGGTCAGAGGCTCCAAATTGAATTTCGAGAATGTATTTGGAAAGATACCTCCNGAATCGGCTTTTCATAGATCNGATGTCAGTAANATAAGNGATCTCTGGGGCGCGAGAGAAAATGCAGCCTTCATCTTCGACCCTCCTTATGCCCGGAATTCCAAAACATCTTCAGATGCCTTCGAGGTATTCATATCAGCATGTAATGCTGCTTCAAAGATAGACCCAGAAGGACGCATAGTCACGATATTACCGACCTCTTCAGAATATCGATTTGACGATCTCGAAATACCTGATGCTGCAGAAGTGTTGGGGAGAAAATGGAGCGATTTGATAGATGAAATGGAACAAATNGGATGGCAAATCGAATTGGCAACCATGACTAGGGTGCANAGGAGCCTGTCAAGAATAATAGTCAGAGCAGTGGGCCAGGGCACCTAAAAAAGCGAATCGATCAAAGAGACTGAATATAGNCCAATATGTCCACAAGATAAGCCTTCAATGACCTGTTTANCCNTTATCGACCACCCGTCGCATTGAAGACGGGGAGACTGTCGTCAATGGATGGGCGATTGGTGTAGTCTGGATATCATCTGGCGCTTCGGACGCTAGGACACGGGTTCGAATCCTGTATCGCCCACCATTAACTGACTATAGTCGGCATCCGAACGGNATTCAGGAGTCTTGAAGAAAGACGAACTCGACCAATGNCCATGCGTCGGGTTTCATTACTACTGGTCGCGTTGATGCTCGGGACATCAATTTCTTTCACAGTTACCGCTGATCCAACGGCNCCCGATCATTCAAAAATGACATCAGAACTCATCGATGAGCTTTCCAAACCAGATAGAATNGAGGCGATTATCCAATTTGATCAGGGTGCTGAAAANNATCTTTGGAGNGCNATTGAATCAACCGGCGCAGAACTAATCGGTGAAATGGAGGTTCTAGATGGCGGCTTGGTATCTGCAACTCCCGACTCCATTGCCAAGATATCCAGATTCAGCTTCGTCAGACACATGGAAGCAAACCTTCTCCTCGAGCACTTTTTCTTGCCCGGAGATCAGAATAANGTCGAGTCAATGATGCATGAGACAGTCAATGTGGTCAATGCTAGCCTTGCCTGGCATAGGGCTATCATCGGGACTGATGGAATTGTAAAGACTGAATCAGACTTGTCATTCACTGAATATGATGGCGAAGGAGCAACGGCAGTCGANCTGGATACTGGAATAGATGGCGAGCATCCAGATTTCGACTGCGGCGANCCGTGGTCTGGAGAAAAGCTGATCTGGTCGGCAAAATGGACTGGNGTAGCATGGGTCGACGCCCCCAACTGTAACTCGGATACTTCATCGGGTCATGGAACNCACGTAGGTGGAACGATTGCAGGAAACGGAGACGCCTCCGCAGGAAGGCGATTGGGCACTGCCAAGGGGGCAACAATAGTCGCGCTTGGCACAGGGGACGGAGCATCCATCTTCGCAGCAGTGGAGGGGTTGGAATGGACTTACCAGCATAGTAGGCCGGGATTGAATGAATACAATATCCGNGTCGTGTCCAATTCATGGGGCACCAACGGGGACTACAATCCTAGCAATGCAGTTACACTACTCACTGACATGCTCACCTACGATAATGACGTTGCAGTAATTTTTGCTGCTTCAAATTCAGGNGGNAACGGCGAAGAGTCGGAAGATGACCTTAGGACCAATGTCTATGCAAACACACCGAGTGCCATTTCAATTGCCGCACTCACTCATGACGGATCTGCAGTNACCTCATTCTCGAGTCGTGGCTGGTCAACACAGCAGCATACGTGGCCTGATTTGGGAGCCCCNGGTCGAGATATTTGGGCCACATCTCCAAGAGGCACCGCTATCGANGCCTCGACAACTGCACAGGGAGACATGTANTACATGTCGATTTCAGGAACAAGNATGGCGACTCCGCACATCGGAGGGATAGCCACATTGTTACTTGCAGCAGCACCATCNTTGGGGGCTGCTGACTATCAGATTGAAGANCACGANGAGGGGGATAGCCTCTATTTTAATGGCACAGCAAAGGGCATTCAATTTGAGAACTGGAGGGAAAGAAATGAGTCGAGAGTCCATGAAGTCGAACTCATTCTCGAACTGACATCAAACTATGATNTACTTCGAAACTCGTGNGAAGAAGGAAATGANGACGATGCATGCAGTAATATCCCTGANGATTGCCATGTCTCTGAGAACACCGGAAGATGTCATGATTGGAGGGTGGGNCACGGTCTTGTAGATACGGACAAGGCACTCGCTCTTGCGAGAACGCTCCAAATCATGAGAGACCCTGATGAGGATGGCTTTGTCGATCACCCGGGTGCCACGGTATGGGATGCATTGGATCATTATGAGGATGTAATGGACATNCGAAACATACCTCTGAAGACAGATCAGCTCAGACATGCGTGGAAAGGTGAGTGGAGTCACTTTAACAACGGTCCCACAAGTACATTCGGCACATTCTCCACNGATGATCGACACTACGTATGGGTTCCGAATGGAACCTTTGAGATGCAGATATCATTCAGCTCCTTGGGTTGGGACACCAATACAGCCCAGGCAGCACAGATCAGACCTAATGTAGATCTCGGATCAGATGGAAATGACGATGCGCAGGGCCAAGGAACAGCAGTCGGAGACACGATCTACATTCAACTCGACGTCGATACCGAACACTGGAGCAAATGGGCTGAGTTTGATGTCACTGGGACTGCAGTTTCTCTACCTTTCAACTCGATATTATCCGGTTCAGAATTTTTGGAACCCAGGGTCCCCTACACGGTCGANGTACTGCTCACTATCGATGTGAGTTCTGAAGTGATCGTAGAAGTCCCCATAAGAACTGACGGCTATTCAGATCTTGATCCCGCTCAACCATCCGATTTGTATGACCCATCGTCAGCATTCGATTTGATCATGACCCGCCCTGTTTACGANGAGAGNGTCATACCGGCTTTCAAGGAAGAGACAACATTCCTTTCAAAGTCGGGCATNTCCTTCTTATTCGTAATGGTGCTGTCCACAATTCTTCTATCAGCAATTGCTGNTGGAATATTCTTGTGGACACGCAGAGAAGAAGGCGAGTTCGAAGCTGAAATTGTCAACGACGACTCCACACAGTCATGACGTCNCCTCCACAGTCTTCCTGTGAAATCTGTTGCATGCCGGCTTCACGGAGATCCGACTCTCCGAAAGCACCTGAATCACCGCTTGAGAGGTTGATTTGACTACGAATTAGAACAGCATCGTCAACAACGTCTGCNTTCAAGAATCTCTTCCAAGTCAAGGGGCNCCCTTCAACAATTAATGATTGAATTCTAAGATCGCCTAGNAANTCAAGAATCTTCTCAACTTCGATTNCACGNTCNTCCGAAGGCAACACGTATCTTGTAACGTGTGGCATGTCCTTGGATGATACAGGTTTTGAATGAATAAGAACGGTAGGCGCTAAACCATCACAAAGCACCTTACTATTTTCCGGAATTCTCGCATTCGGATCTATAACGACTCTGATTGGCTGAATTCTAGCATCAACCCCTCTTGCTGTCAATTCCGGATCATCTCGAACCACTGTCTCAACNCCGACTAGTATTGCCATGTGTTCAGACCTTACTTTGTGAGCCCACTTCAATGAGGAATCAGAAGTAAATCGTTCTGAAGGCGAGGAATCATCGACATCGACTCTGCCATCNGGGTCCACTGCCGCTTTCAGTAGAACAAGTGGCCTCCTTTCCATACACCAGTGCATGAATGGACGCATCTGGAGGACACATTCTTCTTCCAACAGTCCTGATTCAACATATATGCCCTGTTCTTCGAGGGCTTTCATTCCACCCCCCCTCACTGTTGGATTCGGATCTAGGGCACCTATCACCACCTTCTCGACTCCAGCCCAAAGGAGCGCTTCAGTACAGGGCGGAGTCCTTCCATGGTGGTTACAAGGCTCTAGTGTAACATATGCAGTACACCCGCTTGTCGAAACCCNCCTCTCCTCTGCATCAGCAATGGCAGCTTGCTCAGCATGNAGACCGCCAAGATGGCCATGCCAACCTTCTGCTATGATTTCNCCATCTCTGACAAGAACGCACCCGACTAATGGGTTAGGATGCACNCTGCCCTTACCGCGATAAGCGATTTCTATCGCTCTCCGCATGCAATCAGCTGCATCCATACCCCCTCGTCTCCATGTCTTCCACATCATATCTCGCATCGTGCCCTTGAAGTCTTCACCCCCACGTCGTCAACACGATGCGAGTCGCATGCATAGTGAATCCAAATGCCAGGGACGGTAAGCTGGGGAAGAATTTCCATAAGATCGAGAAGGCACTTGAGTCATCGGGAATAGTGTACGACACGTACATGACGGAAGGTACCGGCCATGCAATTGAAATCGCTAGCAGCTTGAGAGATAGTGACTTCGATTTGGTAGTAGCTGTTGGCGGTGATGGGACCGTTCATGAGGTTGCAAACGGAATAAGAGACTCATCGAAACGTCTTGGAATCATCCCAATGGGCAATGGGGACGATTTTGCGAGAGCAATAGGGATTCCTCTGAATGATATTCAAGGAGCCATATCCATCCTCAAGGACGGGAATGACTACTCTGTTGGGGCGATTAGAGTCGAGGGTCTCAAAGCCCCGGAACATCCAGGGATAACCCCTCCACAGCATTATCCTGTCACGGGAAAACCCTCCCGTGAGGAGAACCTGGTTAGATGGGCATTTCTAGAATGCGATGGGGGAGTCACATCCTCCATCAATCGAATGAAAGATGAAGGCCATTTCTCATGGATAAGTGGCCAGAAGAAGTATACATTCCTTGCAATCAAGGCGATTCTCGCATGGAAGAGTCAGATGGCATGGATCAAAGTGGATGACCAACCAGGCTCAGAAGTGGATCTAACGGGTCTTTTCGCCATGATGCAAGCAGAGACGTTCGGAGGAGGATATAGGGTCGCACCTGGAATGCACCCATTCGGCGATAGTGCGTCAATCGTACTCGGTTTCGGACTTTCCAAGGGTCAAATGCTCAGAGTCATGGGTCCATTGGAGAAGGGGAAGCACATCGGAAGATGGGGCAAGATTACCATGGAACCTTGTAAAAAATTCGAGATAAAAGCACTAGACTCACAAGGAAAACCCACTGAAGAACACGGTCACAATCCACCGCTATACATCAGTTTAGATGGTGAGATATCCATGACCACTCCTGTAAAATTCGAGTTTCATAAGGACCAATTAGATGTCCGCGGTGGACCCGAACTTCCGAATTATTAGTGGCGCAGACGGAGAGATTCGAACTCCCGAGTCCAAGGGACACCGGATTTCAAATCCGGCGCAATACCAGGCTATGCGACGTCTGCAGCGTATCGGCCAGTGGCAAGTGCCGAATGAACCTTGCAGGTGTTAGAGGCCCCATGCACCCGGCCTGCACCATGCAGGGAGGCCACTCGCAGCATCTGGGTGGGTAAGACCGATGAACAGAATCATGATGATTATGAAAAATGCAGGGAACAACGCGGTCATAGTCAGAATTCCCGAGTCCGGATCTCCATAGAGGTGCATGAATATCCCTGCAATCATGAAGAATTTTGGAATAGCGATAATAGTCAAAATCCAGAGAGTAATCCCATTCTCAGTCATTCCAAGAGTTTCAGCGGTGGACTCGAGATTCGCACCCACAGCACCGACCTCTATCGCAGTCAATAGCATAAGACCGTAGAAATTCATCCAGTATGGGTCTCTTCCAAGAATTGTGTAATGTGCCAAGTCAATCGCCTCAATATAGGTAGAAGAAGGGGAATACCAGAACCCAGACTAGGTCCACGAAGTGCCAATAGAGTCCGAAGTACTCGATGGACACGGCGTTCGAGGGGGTGTATCCCCCTCTCCATGCCTTGAATGTCATGTATGTTAGGCCTATTATGCCGCCAGCTACGTGAGCCCCATGCGTGCCGGTGGTAACGTAGAATGTCGATGCAGACACTCTGATGTTGGCAGTCATATGGGCCCCAGTGGCCTCATCAACGTAGCTGTGGTGTTGATAGTGATCATTCCCGATGGTGTAACCTTCAGCAACTAGAGACTTGATGTCGTGCTCGTGTATGAATCCTAGATCCGGGATATAGAATCCAACGAACCACTCGACCATCTTCAAAGTTAAGAACAGTATCGCCAGCACCCAGGTCGTCCCGAGAAACATCGTGACTCTCTTCCGTCGTAGCTCTTCATCGATATCTGTCTTTTTCGCATAGCGAAGAGCCTGAACTATCGTGAACGATGAGATGATGAGTGCAAAGGTATTGATTGCACCAGGTGCCAAATGCCACCAACTCGATGCTATCAGATGGCTGGCGGGTTCGAAGCAAGTAACTGGGACTGCTTCTTGCCACCCTGTGGGATTCGTTATGGGATCAAAGAGACCGTCTGCGAAAACATCGTCACATCTCCTGAGGCCTAGTCTGTATCTCATGTAGGTACTGAATAGTGAGGTGAAGACCATCATCTCCGACATCAGGAACACGAACATCCCGACTTTCCGAATCTGTATATTTCTGAATGGCGCACCCGTGGCAAGAGGCTCATAGGTCCCATCGAAAGAAAGATCTTGCCTCCACCAGATCAATAGGCCCAATCCGGTTATGATTATGGAAACGAATAGCCAGAGAAGACCGTGACCGGTGTATTCATGCACTGATAATTCGAGATTGTAATCGAACATTCCCGCGAATACGAATAGGAACAGCCCTATTCCTATGCTCATTACTATGGGTGCATAGGAATTGTGCGGCGCTCCGTGGCTCCAGTCATGAGGCCCAAGCGGACTTGGGTGATGATCGTGATCACCGCTCAATGTGTCACCTCCTCATTTCCATCATCGGGAACCATGAGGCGATTGAACCACCTGGCGAACCGCCCGGGCTCAGAAGTAACATGTTCATTGGCATCACGAAGTTTTGGAAGATCGTACCAAACCCCATCCTCATAACGACCGAATGAGGGCGTCGGCGGTGGCGAAGCAGTCATCCACTCGAATGACCATCCTCCCCACGGATCTGCTGGAGCCTCTGAACCCCGGAGATAGGAAATCACCATATTGGCCACCATGATGAAATTAGACAGGAAGAACAAGAATGCTGATACGGATATGAAAAGATTCCAGTCCGCGGCCTCAGGGGGCAGGTTTGCAAAGTCATCTGTGCTGATGAAGTACGTATGGTGCCGTCGTGCCATGCCCCAGACACCAAGCCTGTGCATAGGCCAGAAAACTCCGTTGTATGAGATGAATGCAGTGAGGAAATGAAGCGTTCCAAGGCGTTCATCCATCATGCGACCAGTCATCTTCGGGTACCAATAGTAAATTGCAGCGAAGAATCCGAACACCGTACCTCCTACCAAGACGTAGTGGAAGTGAGCGACTACGAAGTAACTCTCATGAAGATGCGTATCCATGGCTATCGAGGGGAAGAACATCCCGGAAATACCCCCCAAGGTGAATGTAACAAGGAAGCCGAGTGCCCATAGNGTNTGNGTCCTGTAAACAAGNGACCCTCCATGCATAGTNTTCAGCCAGTTGAAGATCTTGATTCCNGTAGGAACCGCCACTAGCATAGTGGTNACCATTGTAACGAATCGGAGGACTGGCGACATNCCNGATGTGAACATGTGGTGCCCATAGACAATGAANGCGACTANNCCTATNCCNGCCATGGCGAAGACCATTGACCTGTATCCGAATATAGACCTCCTTGAGGAGGTTGCNAGCACTTCTGAGATAACNCCNAAGGCTGGAACGATGACAACGTAAACTTCTGGNTGNCCAAAGTACCAGAATAGGTGACTCCATAGCAATGGGTCGCCACCAGCNCCCACATCNTAGAACGCAGTACCAACTACACGGTCAAGATAGACTTGGATGAGCCCCACGCCGAAGGCAGGTATNGAAAGGAAGAGCATGAGNTTGGCNACNAATATCGACCAGGTGAANANCGGCATTTGCATCCANCCCATNCCCTCTGCNCGCATCACNGCNATGGTGGTTAGGAAGTTGATTCCAGTTAATGTGGATGANGCTACGAGCATGATCTGGCCAGCAGCCCAGAAGGTGTTNCCATCATGNCCATTCACCATATCTACGACATANGGGGCATACCCNGTCCATCCNGTNTCNGCCCCCTGTCCAGAGAATACNCCTGTNAAGATCAGAAGAGCACCAACAGGCTGCAACCAGAATGACATTGCATTCAACCTGGGCATTGCAAGATCTGGAGCACCTATCTGCAGCGGAACCATCCAGTTCGCAAAGCCATTGATTAGCGGCATGGCTGCAAGGAAGATCATTGTAGTACCGTGTAGGGTGAAGAACTGATTGTATTGATCTTGAGTAAGGAAGTCGTTACCCGGAGTCGCCAGCTGTACCCTGATGAATAGAGCCATTATGCCGCCAATGCCGAGGAAGAACAGCCCAGCTAGGAAATACAGAGTACCGATCTTCTTGTGATCCGTAGTTGTCAGCCAATCTGCTATCCATGGAGAGAATGTTTCCCAACTGAAACCGTCCGGATCAGATCTGTAGAATCCATACAAGATCGTAATTGCGACAAGCGCCAAGGTGATCAGGATGAGCGTAGCCAGGACCACGAACGGTTCCGGTGCTTCTGGAATCACGTCGCCGATTACTCCAAAGGAAGATTGCAAAGTATAATCTGCACGATTCCACTGATCGATTTGTCCAGTCTGCACACCGTCCCCATTGACTGAGTTGACGTGAAGGATGAAGTCGACATCTTTTCCACTCTCGGGAGCAGTCCAATCTAGCACCCATGATGTGTAGTCATTGCCTGCTTCAGTGTGGGCGACTTCAGTCACAGAACCGCCCCATAATTGCGTCAAACCATCAGTGGGCGTGAATACGCCATCCGATGCCCAGAGGTTGAAACCTCCCAGATTTGCATTGCCTACTTGAGCGGGCCCTCCAGTGAACGAAATACTGAGAGAATATGTTTCAGAAGCATTGTATTGTTCTGGAAAACCCTGAATATCCGCTACAACACTGCTATCGGATGCGCCGTTGTGACAGTTACATCCTGCAGTTTGAATCGAGGAGCCGCCAATTCCCGTTGGAAGAGAGGACACAAGTGGTGCCAGTAATAGCACCCCTGCCATCACCGCCAGAGCCGCAATCGCCCTCCTGGAATTATTCATCTTCATTTCTTCACCAACTCATGCATTGACATTGATCTGGGCCAACATATACGCATGATTATCACCACAATATTCAGTGCAAAGTAACAGGAAATTCTCCACATTATCCGCAGGTAGCCAGACAGTCATCAGGCCCAATTCTCCTATCGAGCCAGACAGGGCGTATTCGCCATTTTCTGTAAGAACCAGATTATCACTCAACCCGTCGCCATTTTTATCCATAGTGCCTTCTGAATAAAGTACGTCTTCTTTGACCCCCCATGAGACAAACCACGGTGCATGAGTGACATCCGCCGATCCCATTGCAGCCAAGTAGACCTCACCCTGTTTCAGAGTCAGACTTGCAGCGGGCGTTCCATCGATTACCGCTGTACCAACTTCGCAGAGATCCGGGACAGTTACTTCGAGGCAATCGAAATTCCAGCCCCACTGGTAAGCCTCTATGTAGATCACATGGTAACAGTCAGCAACATACCTGCCTTCAGTCTCTGACCAAGTCATGTTGGATAACTCTCCAGATGCGCATTCGCCACCATACCCCCCATCTGCCTCTGCTGATGACCAAATGGCATCGAGTGGGCCCCAGGAGATTAGAGCCAAGTATACTATGAGAAAGAATGGCAATACTGTCCATGCGATTTCCAGCGTGAAGTTGTCATAGTGCTTTGGAAAAACTCCAACCTCTATGCCGTCTTTGTTATCCCAATCTTCCCCTTCTTCACTTTTGTACCACAGCGAGTGATGATAGAGCCAGATGAATGTAAACCCACCAACTAAAAATGACCAAATAATGTACTCATTCCACAAGTTATCGAACAGAGGGGTGATACCTGCCATCCGATCCCCAAGTGGAGGGGACAAACGCACCCTCATAAGGGTAAGGACCGTTATGAGAAACTATCTAGATGAAATGATCAATTCTGGATTGCTTCTAGGAGGGTTTTACAGACCAATCTAATTTAGGAAAAATGAAGCGGCTTCCAAAGAAGGGGGTAATGTAAGTGAATATCAAAGATTTACCGGACCCTCATCCTAGAAATGCAGCATATCTGCGCCCAGACAGCGCTGAGCGATATTCAAAGGTTGCAAAAGTATTTGCCGAATCCATTAGGAGGAACAATTCACTTGAGGATAAAGGTTCCAATTGCCCGATCTTAGTGGAGGGTAAAAGAGACGAAGAGACCTTGAGAGATATAGGGTTCAAGGGTACGATCGAAGTGTTAAACCGTGGTTGGGATCAATCTAGGCTTATTGCCTATCTATACGACACATATGGCAGCAAGAATCCGATTGATGCAGGCCCGTCCGTGATTGTGTTAATGGATTGGGATCGGACGGGAGGGAGATTACAGTCTACGATAAGAAAAAGACTCGAATCCCTAGATGTCAAAATCGACGAGTCATTGTGGTTTTCGTTGATGCGGACGATGAAGCCAGAAGGCCGTACGGTAGAGGCTCTCCATGCGCACGTAGATGCTCTGTTGCCGTTTATTCAGGAACACATTGATTTTGATCTATAATGCAGCAAAAATCAATTTTCCGGAACAGATGTCGATTTTTCCTTGACCGTATTAAGAACGAAGTGAGTTACAGACCGGGTAATCCCGTCTAGAGAAAGAACCGTTTTCGACAAATCATCAAGATCGCCCCTATCAACTGCTCTAGCCACCACCATGGAATCAAAATCTCCAGTTACATCGTACACTCCGAGAACACGATGATCCTCTGCTATGCGTCTTTGGAGCTCTAACAATCTCCCCTTTTCTATTCTGAGTCCTACGACAACAGTTAGACCCCACCCAGCCTTTTCTGCATCTAGACGTACTGTATAACCTGTCACGACCCCCGAACTCTCCAGACGTCTAAGTCGATTACTAACCGTACCCAAAGAAACACCGATTTCCTCAGCGACAGATCTCAGTGACATCCGTGCATCCGACTCAAGACATTTGATGATCGCCCGGTCAGTATCGTCTAGATCCATGGAGAATGTAACCGGTGGGATATGATGAAAGTATTGTTTATGCCGTTCATACCTTCTCTAATCTTCTTAGCCCTACTCGACAAGTTTGCTCATGTTTAGACACCATGGCTGTTATTTTGCCGCCTATCCAAACAGGTAGCGGTTCTGGATTCGACTCACTGGAAACCAGCCATCCACCTCTAATCTCTGTCTTATCCGGAGGCATGCAGTCTGTTTCAAGCGCCTCTCCAAATAGCAATTTTTCGAAGTCTTCATCTCCAATCTTGACAATTCTATCAAGCGCAATCTCCCTAGCCAGATGCGCACCGTCTTCGATAATCCTCGATGGCCTACCAGAGCGTATTTCTGAGATTTCACACCCTACATGCACGATGTTCATTGGACGCCATCGACGCCCATCGACACTCGCTTTCCCATTGGATACTGTTGTTCTCTTGCTCCAGATATCAAGCATACGTTCAGTTCCAATAGCGATTCTTTTACCTCGCCTCCACAGTGGTTTATCACAACTCCCAAACTCATTCTCGAATGCAAGACGATCACCTTCGCAAAGCGGTTGAGAGGCCTGTACAGAATCTTCAGGAAACCTCACCTCAGAAATATCCTCCAAGACGTCTTCGGTCTGAACATGATTTTTTTCAATTGTCGCAAGGAAAAAGCCTCCAGCATCCATCATATGCCCCCTTACTCTGATGCATTTGTCCAACTCCCCAGATATTTCCTCCGATGGAGGATGAGCCCATGGAATCCCCTCTAGAGGCTGCATATTGTCATCAGTGGGGACCCATGATCGCAAGCCTTCCTGAATGCTCACCCCCTCTATCTTATCTGAACAATCGATTAGCCTCACATCTCCCCGCTTTTGAAGAATCTGGGATATGACGGCTTCATTCTCCACAGGATCAAGTGAACAAGTTGAATACACAACTCTGCCCCCAGGTTTGAGAAGATCTACAGCTCTGTTGAGAAGCCCAACTTGCATCGAATGTAGCCCCAATCCACCACTTGGCTTCCATTGCCTCCATACTTCTGGGTTCTTTCTGGTTGTACCAGATCCAGTACATGGGGCGTCCACCAATATTGCATCATATCCCTCTTCTCCGCTGAGATAGGGGATGTGCCGCCCATCGTGATTGGATACGATTGTCACTCTCGAACGATGACGTTGTATGTTGGCAACTAAGAGATTACAACGTTTTCTTGATCTTTCATTAGCTATCAAGACTCCCATTCCGTCCATGAACTCAGCTATTTGGCTTGTTTTTGAGCCGGGGCTGGCACACATGTCCAACACGGCTTCTCCAGCTTTCGGATCCAGAGCCATCACTGGAATCATGGATACCGCTTCTTGTCTTGTCAGACGTCCTGTTTCGTGTAATGAGATAAGCAGCTTTCGAACCTCGCCTTCTGCCCCTCCACGTTCAAAGGGCATAACCCATGAAGATCCAGGTCCACGATACCAGCTCATCGGCTCGGCACCCACAGATCGAAGCCAAGCTTCTACAGAATCACTATCATTTCTCAGGGGATTGACTCTGATAGTTTCAGGAAGCCTTTCGAAAGACCGTTCGAACCATGTTTCAGCATCATGCATCCACGCGACTGTTCCACGTCTCAACAGGCTGTTATCAGCTGAAACCCGCCAGTCAGAATCTGATTTCATCCACAATCCCGCCCCCTCACGAGTATCATGTGAACGGCTAGCAGTTTCAATGATCCCTCTAAATGGCACTCAAACAGCCCCTCACTCGGAGAACGGTTAAGAGTACGAAAAGTGACTTCACTTTGCGGCTTCGGTCGCAGGATGGGATGCGTGCACATAAAGAGCGGGAGCAGGAGAATACTCAGGAAAGTTGGAAGGAGGGTTCGTACAACCCCCAGCAAGGGGAAAAAGAAACTCGAAGAACTCGTTCTCCGTGCGAAAAAAGCCTCAGACGCGCTCGTAGATCTGCTTCCTGTGGAGGCGATCATAACTGTGACCGAACATGAATGGATTTGGCAGGTGGTAGACAGTTCGATGCTGACATCGCTATCCCATCGCGTAATCTTGGATAATCCCACCCTCGGAAGAAGAGAGCTAGTGATGACTACGGGCATAGATGCTGCAATGGGCGTCGCTCGTACGGTCACTGAGATAGAAGGTGGTTGCGTACTCATCGAGACGTTGGAACCTTGACCCTGAGTCATCATTCACATTCTGGGCTTCCTTCAAATACACTGCCACGGTCCGGCGAATGTGGCGAAGAAAGACAAGAACAGTGGAATCCAGCAGGCTGCTGGGTTAATTCGCTACTTCGACGAAGAGTCCGAAGATGCGATCCAGATACCAAAAAGTGCGGTATATGGAGCCTGCATAGTCTTCTCAATCGTCATCTATCTCGCTCAACACGGCGTCATACAGTGGATATTCGGATGAGCCAATCAATCACCGGTTAGGTCAACCACTGGAACTTCCTCGGATTCAAGCAGCACACCCCAACCGCCATAATCGCTTTTCGAATCAAACCCCTTCTTCATTTTGAGAGTCGTAAGCGCCCTGGACATGGCACGCTCAAAGGCCTGACCATTACGATCCTCTAGCGCAAGCTTAGCAGCTTCAAGATCCGATGAAGCAGATGTCGGAACCCCTTCTTTGTTCGCGGCGTACAACTTTGTAATTTCATCCAGCATATCGCGCATCTTCCTTTCAGCCCGTATCTCGCAATCTCGCCATATGTTTTCGTGACTGTCCAAGTCTACACCGCTCTTCTTCTCAAAACGACTTCTCCAAAACGGCTCCCAGGGATTCCTCCCCAAGGATGCCATAGCATCAAACACAATCCTATCAATAGACGGCCGTGATCCAGATATGCAGATCTCATTTAGAAAGCATTTAGTGAAAATACCAAATCCCCAGTAAGGTTCTGATTTGATGGACACGTCTACTCCAAAGGCACTAGCCAGAATCTCCCAGCGCTGTTCGTCGAATCTAAGTTCACTCAGAATTACAGGGGGGTCCGAGGGCCCCAATGCACGAATAAATGACTGAGCAACATCACCGAGAATTATCGAACCTTTCTTCGATTTCCCTGCAACCATCCTCAAACAATTCTCTGAGTCAATTTCCATTCTGGGCATCGCTGCCTCAACTTGAGCCCAAAGGCGAATTGACACAGTTTCGCGGGGCTCCATGATGGGTCCACGAAGCATAGCGGATTGAGCCTTCGCATCAGGTGAAGGCTATCTGCCGCCAATCACAACTCAAGCCCGTGCCCCGACGGAAATACGGCCGCCTTACCAAAAAAATCGATCATCCTCCAAAGGATAATTGTAGTCGGTGTAGGAGTGGGAAATACTGTCCGATAGAGGGCCATTCAGGACAAGAAGTCAGGCCCGACAGGTCTTGGCAAGGAGTCGAGCGGCTCAGAAAGAGAAAATCGAAGAAAAATCCCTCACGAAGATAATGGGTACGTGCTATGCAGAGTCCCCTCGATGTCCGCTTCAGGAGCGGGGTCTCCCAGAGGGGGAATAGGGCGCTGAGCTCTTCGATAAATCTCCCTCAGAGTCTGATCGCTTATTTCGAGATACACTCTGGTAGTCGCAATACTGGCATGGCCAAGCAGCCTCTGAATTGTAACTAGATCTGCCCCCCTCTCGAGAAGGCCAGAGGCGAATGTGTGGCGTAGTGTGTGTGGCGTCAATCGAGACTTGGGTATGGAAGATGCTTCAGCCAACCTATCCATCANTTTCTGCACCCANCTCGGAGATATCCTNCTNCCAGTCTTCGATATGAANAGNGGACGNCTNCCACTCTTTTCTTCTACNTCCCCNCGCGTCTTGCGTTCAANTAGCCATGACTCAATCTCATTCGACGTCAAGGCTGTGAATANGACAGTCCTATCCTTCTCACCTTTGCCTCCGATAACCAGGGCTGAAAGATCGTCGAGGTCAATATCCTCTACATCCATNTTGCATGCTTCAGAAACTCTGAGGCCNGTTTCAAGCATCATTATTGTCAGAGGTCTTGCTATAGGGTCCTTGAATTCGGAAACAGCAGCCTTGAACCTCGANAATTCTCGTCTTGACAGCGTCTTTGGAAGAGGCCTACGTCTTGTGGGCCTCGATACCCATTCAGGNAATGAGTGGCCAATCCATCTAAGCAGATGAGTGCAGGCCGCAATCCTAGCATTGATGCTTGAGGGGCTGAGTCCGTCCAATCCAGATATCCATGCATCTATCCTCCCGTCATCCGGGTCTAGAAGAATGTGTGCCTGCTCTACATCAACATGAAGAAAACCATCTCCTCCGTATTCCTCATCTGGTAAAGTCGTACTTGCAATCCCTTTCGCCGCACGTTCGTAGGCTCTGATTGTATGCTCACTCTTCCGCTCTGCTTTGAGCTGTGCTTTCCAGCAGTCAAACCAAGGCAACCCTCTGAGTCGATGAAGCCGATTCGGAAGNAGTCTGNTCCCGCCTAGAAGAGTCTGCTGTCTAGGCGAGGCCAAGCCTTGTCCAGCATGTCTGTTCAACGTCTCGCCTCCTGTTACACCCGGGGGTGCGTGCATCCCTGTCCCTCACGGAACGACCCCCAGCCCCCCAATCACAACTTCAATACTTGCCCTAATTCGCCCNGATGTAACTCAAATAGGAGGCAACAAGCGCATACGCCGAATCCTAATCAGATTCGGTAGCATGTCCGAGATTATTCGTACCTTTTTCGAGAGCATCACGTATTTCTTCAGCTGCCTCTGATGCTTCTCTCACTCTTGCACGGAGACTAGACACGATTCTAGCAGCTACATTGATCCCGGTCGCTCGCTCGATCCCCTCCAAGCCAGGACTTGAATTCGCCTCGAGAAGCANTGGACCTGATGCCGACTCAAGCATATCCACGCCAGCCACATCTAATCCAAGTTCATTTGCAGCTTTGACCGCGACATTGGTCTGATCGGAAGTTANGCTAACAGCCTCAACGGAACCGCCTAGATGGAAATTAGATCTNAANTCTGAACCCCGTGCCTTCCTNACCATGCTCGCCACNACCCGTCCTCTNACNACTATCACCCGAACGTCTCTNCCNTGAGACTCTCCGATATACTCCTGAACCANTGGCCTCATNCCCCGTTCAAACATNTGNGAAAGNAAGGAGATAGCNCGGGCNTCNTCNTCTATTAGGAATACGCTTGANCCNTGNGTNCCCTCACTTGCCTTGATTACCANGGGATAACTGCCAATNGCTCTAAGNGCATACATGCAATCATTCATTGANGCTACTCTGATNGTCTTTGGAACAGGTAATCCGCATTCCGCCATTACNTGNGTAGCNGCNATTTTGTCCCTACTCAAAAGNATGGNATCTGCAGTGTTGTGAACAATCGAACCAAGTCGNTCGAATTGCCTAACTATNCTNGCCCCNNGGCGAGTAATTGAGAAGCCAATCCTNGGGATTACNGCATCAGCCTCAANAGGCCAGCCCTTGTNNTAAATNCGTCCACCTTCNCCNTCNACTGCAGTGGTTATGCTCATCGGATCTATAATNCTGGTACTGAATCCATATCTNTGCGACTCCTCCATGAGCCGAGTTGTTGAGTACAAACCCGGCCCCCTTGAGAGTATGACCAGTCNNGGATCCATGTTTNTGCGCTCNAACCCTCATACTTTGAGTCTGGCGNATNCCGGANCCCTCGCATAAGTGATTCAATCACCTNCCCAACACAGGGAGGTATTGAAAGCGGCCTCACCNCGCTTCACNTGCAAAGGGAGGCCGGCTAACGTGGATTCTGAAGTTCTTGAGNGNATGAAGGTCTCCGAACTCAAGATATTGTGNAAGGAGAAGGGANTGCGAGTNACNGGCAATAAATCCGANCTAATCGAANGNATCCAACAGTCTAGNNCNANCTCTAAANCCGNNAACANNGANACGNCCATGGATGCAGANATNGACAATGCCATCGATAGNTTACTCGATCGACANGATCGANGAAAACCCAANCCTGTNCCCAAGGANGCACCAGAAGCNCTNGAANCGTCCATAGTCGAAGCAGAGNTAATCGAAGAAGAGGAANCAGCACAAGANGAATCAGNGAAGGAGNTGATTCTCATAGACGATGAACCTGATATCGAACNNGATAGAGAAAAGCAAGAANATNCTGTAGAAANGCAAGATANNAAGNCCCTGAAGAAGAAGGTTGAGAAGAAGGCCGAGAAAGAAAGCGTATCGTCATCACGACCATTCAGAATCACCCGACTTCAGGTGGCCGCGGGATTCGCAGCCGCTCTGATTCTTAGCGCAACTCTCTGGGTATTCTTGCAACGCGACTCGTCTTTCACAGCACAGCAGGTCAGGTACGGCGATTCGATTGAATTCTCAATTCAGCAAACTACGATCAATATAGAGGGTGATGACATGGTAGCGATTCTCAGAGATGCCATCTCCCCGAGCGCATTTGACCAGGTCTGTTCTGAGATTGATGTCGATATCTCGGGCATGGGCTCTCTCTCAGTGGCAAGAGGCACTGATCTAGACACTGTATTCCCCAGCGATACAGAGCATAGGGGGGCATACAGCGTGTATGATGCATACGGGAGGGTAAGTTTAGCAGCCAAGCAGTCATTGAATCATGAGTTGGATGTAGACCTCCAGGGGAAAACGTGGAGAGAAAATGGCATAGAGTGCAGTAATGCGGGTTGGTCTTACCCTGAGAACAAATTATCCATGACCACCGAATCATGGCGTCATATATCCGATAGAGACGTTATCAGGACAGAGACAGATCTAGAATTCACAGATTCAGACGGAGAATCGACGCATGTCGACGCGACGACTTTCGGTACTAGCATACTCCCTGGCTTAGGCGCTATTGCGCCGTTGCTCTCAATCCCGCTACTTCCGATGGATTTGCAAGAGTTCTTTGGAGACACTGTGCTGGAAGAGGGAGCAACATCTTCCGAGGACGAATCATGGACTTGGAATGTGAAGAAAGAGCGAAACGATCCGATCCACGGATATGTGTATCCGATCTCCATCTCTAATGATGAGATAGAAGCCTGCTTCGGATACCTTAGAATGGATATTCTGGTAGACCCCGATATCCCTTGGCCGGTGCAGCAGACTGCAGACATACGATTGGACAAGTCGCTGGCAACCTCTCANTGCAGCGTCTTCGCCAGCGCGGTTAGCGATGCTGCACTGCCAGAAGGCAGATTGGACATGCGGATGGANATGACNGTCACNTCATCATCCAGGGGGNCGAATGAGATTGATTGGTACGATGAATACGANTCTGANCCNTCACCAGGAGACGANCGGCCCACCAGCGCNGGCAAGAAAGATTGGGCATCGCATATGCCTGATGAGTCTGACAGNAGANCTAGCCTAGAACAAATCACNACCTGTCTNCGAGCCTCGCACCCCCTCTCTGATGCGGCTAAAGCACTCGATGGNGGAGGATANATNTGGGAGGCAACTCTATTCCTTGANCNATGAGGANTGGAANCTCTCATGGGTAGANATCGAAGATCAATCTGGGTGGATAATACTCGANTGGGAACNCAATGACGANTCATGNCCNATAGTGGANTCNGGAGACTGGGGTAATGACGATCCAGNCTCATGGGATAAATCTGCTATNCCCTCAACCTTAACTTTGGATTATCTNGAGAANAGGCTCCTCAATGAGAATCGTTACGANGAAGTCAATGAAGTGATGATCTTCGANTCGCCAGAAGAGATGCANTATCTCGGATACAGGGCAGTATCCGGGGAGATAGACGACATCTCGGACTTGCTATCCTCCGAACTCTCGACGGGAGTCGTCACTGTGGTGTTGCACAGTGAATGGACCAGTGTCGACCGCACAAGAGACTACACGTTTGACGTTGCGATGGATGCAACAACATCCAGAGTGATCGGCTGGATCCAAATTTCCACGTCCTCTGAATGATCATCTCTGAACCCTAACTCGATAGTCCATCGATCGAAACAGTCGGTATCTTGAACTGTCTCTGAGACCCCCTCGGACTGTGTATGAGGGGGGCGACGACAGCATCAGCGAGGATGTCGAAGATCCCCGCATCATTGACGTTGAGTTTGTTGAACATGAGAGACAGGATGCGACCAGATCGAATGAGAAGCCCCCAAGTCACAATCCCCTTGCATTTCCAAGGGGCGCGCCTTCGCAAAGAGGCCAGGCTAGGGTTGTTACGATCACCAATCAAAAAGGCGGAGTAGGAAAGACCACTTCAGTAATTAATATCGCGGCGCAACTCGGTTTGAGAGGACATCGAGTACTGGTTATCGATGCGGATGCCCAGGGCAATTGTGCAACTGGACTCGGCGTAGACAAGAGACTCGTTACAGCCACGACCAGAGACCTCATCCTGCAACCTGAGCGAGCGATAGAAGCACGCCATCAAACAGCTGTTGACGGTGTACACATGATCGTCGGAGATAGATCTCTTGTGGGACTAGACCAAGAACTTCTTCGCCAGTTAGGACGTGAAAGAAGACTCTCGGATGCAATCGCTCCGCTATCCCCCCATTATGATCTCATCATAATCGACACGCCACCCTCGCTTGGCATTGTAACGGTGAATGCATTGGTCGCAAGCCATGGCCTGGTTGTCCCGGTTCAGACTGAGTATTTTGCATTGGAAGGACTAGCAATGCTAGCAGGAACCGTAAGGGAAGTGAGGAATCTCTTCACAGCATCCTTGGGCGTGGATGGAATATTGTTGACAATGCACAATGAAAGAACACTCCTGAACGTGCAGGTCGCGAATGAACTTCGGGACACATATGGCCCCCTCATCGTAGAGCCCGCAGTGCGAAGGAACATCAGACTAGCCGAGGCGCCAGCACATGGCGTCCCGATTCATCTACATGATCCATCGAGCCATGGTGGTAGCGACTATCTTTCAGTCACATTGGAACTTGAAAGAAGGTGGGGGCTAACTCCCACATGAATGATAACGACTCTCCGAGAACAGCTGTTGCTTGGATGTTATTTGCCAGCTTTTCATTCGGTTCCATGAACGCACTGGTGAAATGGACTTCCGCCGAAGTAGACGTCTGGACGACTGTTTTCATTCGATCGCTCGTCATCGCATTTGCGATTTACATCATCGCCAGAATCGCAAAGGTGGATCTCGTGGTGCACGACCGCAAGAATATGGCTTTCAGATGCTTCACTGGATTGGCTGCAATGATTCTCTACTTCTCAGCACTAGGGTTGATCCCCATCGGCCAAGCAGTAACTCTGCAATACACAAATCCGCTCTTCGTAGCACTCCTNTCNGGATTCTTNCTNTCAGAGCGGGTCCATCCGCAAGTGTGGGTCCTAGCCACGGNATCCTTCTTGGGGATNGTACTGATTGTATCACCCGATCTGAGGACGATAGAGAAAGATGCATTACTCGCTCTCGGTTCAGGATTCTTCGCAGGGGTCGCATATCTCTACGTGAGAAGGCTAAAAGCAACTGAGGAAGCACTCAGCATCGTCTTCTGGTTCGCCGCATTCTCCGTNGTAGCAACCGCACTCCCTGCTATTCCGAGTCTTGCTTACGTCATTTCAGACCCGATTCTGATGTTGGCACTAGTTGGCATAGGAGTAGGGGCCGGAGCAGGACAAGTAGGGCTCACGTATGCATTCCACAGGGCAAATGCAGCATGGGTAAGCGCCTTCTCCTACCTCACAGTAATCNTCGCCACAGCCTATGGGTATCTGCTATTCAATGAGATTCTCGATACAAGAGACATAATCGGTGGAATAATGATAATCTGCTCTGGAATCATTCTTTCACTATTTCAAGTAGGTTCAACCGAGGATATGGCTGGACAAGAATGATTCATTATTCGATGAAATCTGATATGTCTGCGAGCCCNTTTCGAGAAATTTCAGGGACTTTAGCATCGCTTGCTGGATANCCCACCGGCATAACAAGCATCGCATGCTCGTGTTCCGGTCTGTTCAATATGTCTCTCAGAAAACCCATGGGGGATGGCGTGTGGGTCAGCGTCGTNAGGCCCATGTTGTGCACTGCTGCAATGAATAAACCAGCAGCGATTCCACAGGATTCTTGAGAGTAGTAAGTCGGACCCATTTCNCCATTNCCNCTGATCCTTTTGCTCTGTCTGAAGAGTATCACCACCCANGGCGCATCNGTCAANTGAGNCTTGATNTGNTCAGTTCCNAGTGGCCTNAGGACNTCGGACCANGCTTCTGGCACNCGATCTTNGTAGAANCGNCGCTCNTCATCCTCAGCAGCATCNCGAATCCTCTTCTGCAANCCCTCATTGGAAANNGCCACAAATGTCCAAGGTTGAAGATGCGCTCCNGATGGNGCNGTNCTTGCGGTTTTTATCGCNAGTTCAATCANNTCNCGTGAGACNNNTCTGCTNGAAAAATGACGAGTAGTCCGNCGCATNTCCATCTGCTCNTAGAAGTCNCGNGCNCGTNGNGNCATCTCNTNNNCNGGCAANTCNTNNAAGATGAGNTCGATGAATCCCNGNGNNTCGTNNNCATCGNCCATGCTCTAGCCTCAGACGCGTCTTGGCATCAATGCTGCCGTTCCAAGCGACAAGATAGCAAGCACTGCCCCGCCATATGGCACGGATAATAGCCCATCGGATGACTCCGGGCTACCGTCCAGAGAACTTACACAACTCTCCCAGGATTCAATCTCCGTTGGAAAGTCATCCCCGCCCCACGAAGTCCCATCAAACCAACACGTTGACCAGATCTTCCATCCCCACCCTAGGGTTGGAATGCGTTCCGAAGTTGAATTGTTAGTGTGCTCAATGTCAAATCTCCAATTGATATACGAAGCATCAGCCTCTATTTCTACATCTGCCACCCATGTCCCATTCTGATCAATCATGTCATTGTACACTGGCGGGTAACACACCCCGCTGTTCACGCAGACTTGAGTCACCCATTCGACCGAACTGACATTTTCGTCCATTCTAATCTCAAGTTCGATGGACATGAAGCCGCCTTCTTCGCCAAGGGCTGTGAATGAGGAAGGATATGACAAAGATTCGATTGGAGTACCAGTCAAGTCGGCCTCAGAGTTAACCCCGCCGTCTTCTCCTACCACGGTTGGAAGAATAAGAAGAACAACCAGCAGTGGTGCCACTCGCATGGAGTTCTGTCGCTAGACCTAGGTAAGAATGAAGCGATTCAATGCTCAACCAACCTACGAATCCAAACTCCAGAGGTCATCCCCGACCCAATGCACCGTTTGAATTCCTTTGCCATTCTTCGCATTATCCATTTCTTCACCATCCATTAGGGCCCATCCCAATGCGAGCGGTCTTCCGTGGGATTCATCCCTTATCCATACAGGATCCCCCCTCCTTATCCTGTGGTCTGAGTTCTGTATCCCTGCTGCCATGCAGTCAGCACCATTCATCAGGAACGGTATTGCCCCATGATCGACTTCTGCCCAGTTCAAATCTATATCCCAGGTAAGGAGCCCTCTAAGAGTTGGAAACCATACACCTCCCCCCTCATCTTTTTGGAGTTTCATCAACCTCGGCAAACGATCAACAACAATCAGGTCAACCCCTTCAAAGTGAGCTTCCTCTAGAAATGAACTCGAGAGATTCAGAGTCACATTGAGGCGAGCTTCTATTTCGGATGATATGGCCTTGATTTGTTTGAACCGAAGAGGCGTTCTACGCCTCAGACGTTTCTCAGTCATGTACTCGCGGTATCAATCGAAAGGATGAATCTCACGGAGACAATCATGGTCGTTAACCTCCAATCTATTGAAATAAGGAAGGTCGGTCGGCAGGACTCGTGGCTAAGTGGCATGGCATGTCTAGGAGAAAGCCAACCGGCGGACGCTTGAAGCGCCCTATACGCTATAGGGGTAAGCGGAAGAAGGAAATATCCAGCGAGAAGCAGTTCGCCTTCGTCTCTGACGAGAATCAGAACAAAATCTATCGAAAGCATGCAGGCCTACAGACTGTCAGAGTCATGAGCGCTTCACAAATCAATGTCAGCATTCCTTCTGAAGGAGTCACGAAGCGCGTCGGCATTACTAACATCATCGAGAACGCGGCCGACCCCAACTACGTCCGCCGTAACATCATAACAAAAGGAGCCATTGCCGAGACAGAACTCGGACAGGTCCGAATCACAAGTCGTCCGGGAATGGACGGGGTAGTCAGTGGCGTTCTTCTAGATCAGTGATACACGAAGAACTCAAGTCATCCATTCTACGGCGGATATCATATCCATGACAGGCGACCCTACCCGAATGACGATCTGGACGGGCTACTTCGATTCCAGAACCTCCAGGAGATCTGGGAGGCGTGTCCCACGTGATGCCAGCATACCGCGCCCCTCTCTCGATCAAATCGCAATGGCTGCGAGATCTGCAGGCATAACAAAAATGAGGCGCGACCAGGATGCAAGCCACCCCCTCCGACCATCTTCCAAAGAGGGTAGGCTGGTGATCTCAACTGATGATGCACTTGCATCTACCAATTCAGTCAACAAAGAAGACGTCCTCAAGGTGATTGGCCAGAGACTCAAGGTCATGGCTTCCGAAAGTGAAGATACGGCTACCCAACGCACCTCCAAACTGTCTGGTAGGGCCGGCGCTAGGCAGGCAAAGCAGAGAAAAGCCCCTTCTCGCAGACCTTCTGGTCAGCGCAAGAAGAAATTCGGACGCCGATAACTCATATCTCTAGGGTCCATCCAAAAGGATCCTCGGATGATCCGTCCATTATTCCTGTAAGGCGACTATACAGGTCTAGAGTGATCTTTCCCACATCGCCGTAGTTGACAACTCTCTCGCCATGTTCAATCGAGCCTATTGGCGATATCACCGCAGCAGTGCCTGCGCAGAAGGCCTCATCGCACTCCAGAGCGAAATCAATATCCACGCGCTCTTCCTTAACTTCCAATCCCATCGATCGAGCGAGCTCTATGATTGATAGCCTTGTTATTCCAGGAAGAATCGTACCAGTTAATTCCGGCGTGTACAGGACATTATCACGCACGCAGAAGAAATTAGCCGCTCCGACTTCCTCTACATACTGATGATCCACAGCATCGAGATAGATGATTTCGCTGTAACCTTCTGATTTGGCCTTCTTGGATGGCATCATGCCAGGGGCGTAGTTGCCGATGGCCTTCACACCCCCCGAACCACCCGGTGCAGCCCGGTGATGGTCTTGAGACACCCTGAGTGATATCGGCGTCATGCCTCCCTTGAAGTAGGGCCCAACAGGAACTGCGAAGACCACGAACATGTATTCATCCGCAGGAGCCACCCCTAGTCGTGCGCTGCTGCCGAATATTATTGGCCGAATATACAACTCGCCCCTTCCATTCGGGGGGACCCATCTTCTATTCTCCGAGGCCACTCTCTTGACCACGTCAACGAACATCTCCTCTGGAACCTCTGGCATGACTAGCCTTGCAGATCCCTCAGCCGCTCTTCTAGCATTCATCTCGGGTCTGAATAGAGTAATCCTCCCATCAGGAGCCATTCTTGCCTTCATCCCCTCGAAGAGGCCCTGCCCGTAATTCAGCACACAAGCAGCCGGTGTGAGTGTGAGTGGCTGGAAGTCCATCATTTCCCCTTCACTCCAACCATCTTCCCATGTGCCGTGGGCTACAAACATCCTATCAGTCTCCGTAAAAGAGAATGTTAGAGCGTCCCAATCGATCGGTGGGACGGGACTCTCCGACGAGGCCATGTGGGGGGCTCGCACAAAGAAGGCATTCAACGCTTCCGGCCACAAGGTAGTGTGAGCGATTAACGCTGGAAGCATTGAACCATAACCCCTCTATCCGGCTTCATGGGACGTGCCATGTGGTCCGACGACCTTTGCATCGTTTCAGGCGACAACCGTTCGTGGGGCGATTCGAATACTGTGGTCGAATTGTGGTGCAGATCAAAACAAGGGCACTCGACCCTCCTCCTTGTTAATGGTATGAGGCCATACATCGAGATATCTCCGAAGGACAAGGGCTGTAGCGGCACCGAAGAAGAAATCAAAGAGGTCCTGGCGATCTCTACAGTCACCGACATCCGCCCCCCTGTGATGAAATGGACATCTCAAGGGGAAGCGCCACATTGGAGAGTTATGGTCCGCGATACCACAGTAGTCAGCCGTCTAAGAGAGCGACTACGCGCAGATTGGAGAGTTACCAGTGCAGATATCCAGTTCCACAAAAGACTCATGCTTGACCTAGATCTAGGGCCGCATATCCGTGCTAAAGGCCAGATACTCCATGCAGATGCTAGGGCACCNGAAGAAGCCAGAAAACTCTCCCCAGAGTCTGAAGATGCTCTTGAGAACATACTCCGTGTGGGGGGGAGAGGACTCTACCCGGTAGACATCGTGATGTCTTGCGAGGCAGAGGATCTTGAGACATGCGAACCATTCCAGACTCCTTTCGTGACTCTTTCGATAGATCTTGAGACCAGTATAGCAACAAATGAGATCCTCTGCGCCGCCGTTGTCATAGACAGAGCGGGTGAACGTACAGAGCACGTTTACAGGGGCGATGAGAGGACAGAGATCCTTGAGCCGATATGCCAGCTTGTGAGGGAACAAGATCCTGATATTATCACTGGATACAACATAGACAATTTCGATTTACCACGTATCCTAGAAAGAACCGAGGCACTGGCCAAGAAAGATGAGAGATCAGATCTGTTCGGTTGGGGAAGGGTCCCCTTCGATGAGAAATCGAGAAGAATCATCCCGAACAGAGGTCAGAATCGTACTTGGAACATCTCCGGAAGAGTTCCAATGGATGCATGGTGGCAGGTTCGTCAGACCTTGAGACCAGAGCGAGAATCACTTCGCTTTGTAACTGCCTTGATTTGGCCAGAAGACGAGGATAGGAGAAAACTCGATGTCGACTCTAGCCGCATGGATGAAGAATGGGCCTCGAGGCCGGAAGAGGTGATTCGTTACTGCCTCAGAGATACGCACCTGCCGCTCGATATTCTCCAGCATCTCCAATCTGTACAGCAGAAAGAAGCCCTTGCAGCCGTAGCTAGAACCAGTTTCTCAACTGCGGCCACAGAGACCACAAGTCAGTGGATCGACTCACTGGTGATACGATTAGCAGATCGAGAAAACGTCGCAGTACCCACAACCCGCCAGGGGCGAAGAGGCGAACAAATAGCCGGAGGATACGTGCATGAGGTCGAACCTGGACTCAGGTCATGGGTAGCAGTTCTTGATTTCAAATCGATGTATCCGTCGATTATGATATCCAATAACATCTGTTCGACGACCTTGGTGGATGGCACCTTTCACGAGGATATGGAAGATGATTTGGTCTCCCCCTCCACGGGAACAAGATACAGATCGCACAAGAACAGATCGGGCCTCGTTCCAAGGTTGCTCTCCGACCTTATGGCCCAGCGAGATCAATACAAGGCCGAAGCCAGAAAAGCCAGGAACGAGGGCAATGAGCAGGCTGCCTTTCTGAATGAAAGGCTACAGTTCGCAGTCAAGATACTCATGAACTCATTTTATGGCGTCTTCGCAAGTGCATTCTACCGCTTCACCCACAAGGACATCGGTGCAAGCATCACAGAATGGGCGCGTCATAACATCCGATCAATAATATCGGATCTCGGAGACGACGGCTATGAAGTGGTATATTCAGACACCGATTCAATCTTCGTTCGTACGAGGGGGCTCGACAACGCACCAATAGACAAACCAGACGAGTCCGAAGACAGCTTTGCTCTTTGGTCGCAAGCAAGGAGTGAGACAATTAATTTCGGACGTAGGCTGGCAGAGAGATACTCCAAAGAGGGTGCTGAACTTGAATTCGAGACAGCCATGTCCGCATTTTTTTCGCATGGGGCGAAGAAGAGGTACGTTGGAAGAGTTGTATGGCCAAGAGAAGAGATGCTAATCCGGGGTTATGAAGTTAGGAGGACGGATTCATTCAGACTGTTGACCAAGACAATGACCATGCTCTTCGAGCATATCCTGCAAGGAAAACAGGAGTCTGCCGTCGATCGAACGAGAAAGGTCATCGACAGAGTCCGAGGAGGCGATATCGACACTGCCGATCTCGTCATCAGTCGTTCATGCAAGGGAAAATGGAACAAGAGGGAGAGCAAGTGGGATTTCAGCGTGTACAAAAATGAAGATGGCCTTCCATACGTGAGAGCAGCAAAACAGAGGATAGAAAGAGGCCTTGGTTTCACTCCTGGAATGAAAGTCGGCTACGTCGTGTCGAATGCTAAGTCATCACCCATGCAGGTCAGCGCGTGGCTTACTGATGAATTGGGGGAAGAGCCGCCTACGTATGACGCTGATTACTATGCAAAGCGTCTTGCTACAGCGCTTGGCCGTATCACTGAAGCATTCGGGTGGAGTGAGAAAGAATTACTTCAAGGGTCCAGACAACAATCCCTTTTTGATTTCTAGGCCCAAATCATCGCAGGATTCATGTTCAAATGCTTTCTGAAAGAGGTCATGGGAGTTATCTCCAAGGCCACAACGATCGCATTCCTCATAGCGATAGCGTCTCTCAGCGGATGCCTCGCAACGCTAGGGCTCAATGAAGCCCCAACAGTCCAAATGAGCATAGATCCCACTGGTTCTGTGCGAGAGGGTGACACAGTGACATTCAGTGCCGCTGGAAGCTCGGACCCCGATGGAGATTCCCTGACATTCTCATGGTCTTTCGGTGATGGAAACTTGGGCTCCGGCCTGACTACAAGCCACGTCTATACGAGCACGGGCACATATGCGGTCAGACTAACCGTTGCCGATGGCAACTACGAGGCCACAATGAGCAAGAACATCACAGTAATCGACTCTGACGCCAAGAAACCAACCGCCTCAATCGACGTGGAAAAGATGGATGACTGCGATGGCGAGGAACCTCCAAATGGAGATTTCATCCTCATATGGGTCTGCGACGAGAATAAAGATGAGGGAGACAGATCAATCGGATTCACCACCGAAGTACAAATCGACGGCTCTTCTTCAGANGCAGGNGGAATCGATTANATCGACAGGTGGGAGTGGGATCTAGACACNNTGGAAGACTCAGACGGTGATGGCATAAGAGACAATGACGTCGATGCATCTAGTTCAGAGGACAGTGTGGTAACCTTCGAGAGAAGCGGCGGAGCAGTCGAAGTCAAACTCACTGTGGTATCCAGCAACGGACTCACTGATAGCACCAAAATCACAGTCTACATCAATTATCGAGGTGCATGGTCCGACTTCGAAATAGACAGGAGTCTCGGGGATCCNGTTGAGATGATGTGGGACTTNCCGGTCGAGTACGATGATGGTAAAAATCGAATTAGATATCTGAGAGTAAAACTCGATTATCCGCAGGAGGATGACGATCAGCCCATTGGAATAGGAGGGGCGACTACAGCAAATAGGCTTGATTTGTACATGTACAACACAACATCCCAAGATCAAGAAGTCACCAATACTACTGGTATAGAGAATGAAAACAGGGATGCAGGGGAGTGCGGTAGTGACGATTACTGCGTATGGCAAGTCGTATCCGGGTCCACCGTCCGAGGGTTCCAGCCAGGAACCTGGTCCGTTGACTTATCCAACGATGAGAGCCACAACACGCGTATCAATTCACTCATCATAGAGTTGCAGTATCGCTAATCCGGCGTTGATATGCATCTCCCAACCGATACCCACAAACCCATTCTCTGTGAGTGAGGTTCAAATACGGACCCAAAGTGGCCGGCTCACCATAGAGGTGTATAACATGGGCTCACAATGGGAAGATAAGAGCAAGCCACACTTGAATATCGTATTCATTGGTCACGTCGACCATGGAAAGTCAACCACAGTTGGAAGACTACTCCTAGACAGCGGCCACATCGAACAGCACATAATCGATAAGAACGAACAACTGGCTTCCGAGTCAGGCAAGGCCGGATTCGGTCTAGCATACGTCATGGACGGGCTGAAGGAAGAGCGAGAGCGTGGTATTACGATTG